>NZ_JCALDR010000001.1:0-509939 GCF_059812965.1 Mycobacterium sp. NGS29 | reverse complement strand
TGTCATGCCGGTCAGTCGGTAGCCCTCGATCTCCTCGGCAAACATGCCGTAACCCTGTGCGATGATCCCGGCAAACACTCCGGTCGCGGTTCCGCGTAGTCCGCTCGGATCCATGCCGGCTCGTTCGAGAGCCTCCCAGGACAGCTCTAGCAGCATCCGGTGCTGGGGATCCATCGCGAGCGCCTCGCTGGGTGCGATTCCGAAGAAGGCGGGATCGAAGTCGGCGACGCCTTCGACGAAGCCGCCGGTGTTCGCGTAGGTCTTGTGGGCCGCGTCGGGGTCAGGGTCGAACAGCGCGCCGACGTCCCACCCGCGGTCGGTGGGGAATTCGGAGATCACGTCGCGGCCATCGGCCACCATCTGCCACAGCTTCTCCGGGGAATCCACGCCGCCGGGGAATCGGCAGGACATTCCGATGATGGCGATCGGCTCGCTCGACCGCTCCAGCAGCGTGCGGTTGGTGCGCTTCAGGCGTTCAACCTGCACCAGCGCCTTTCGCAACGCTTCGGTTGCATGCTGGAGTTGATCAACCATTACCTGAACCCCTCGCCTAATTTGGTCGTCGTTGACCGTCGGTTGCGGCTGCTGCCGAGTCATCGAGGTGGCTGCACGAAGCGGCGACTTCGGGCTGACCTCCGACCAAGAATGTCGCTGGTGAGTATCGCCAACTCCAGCAGTATCTCAAAAACGTCGGGCACTCCCGACTTCACCGATAAGCACTCGGGCGCCCGTGCCGCACATCGACCGACAGGCTTGCACTCCCTTGTGCACCCGGCCCGCGGCCCATGGCGCGAACTGTACCGCCAATAGTTGTGCGGGCGTCGTTGTCAGGGCACCGCCGTCCCGCAGCCCCGCTCAGCACCACCGCAAGACCGTCGGTGAAGCGAAGCTAGACGCCGACGCGCCGCCATCCGTCGGCCGCTCTGGCAGCCTGCAACAGCTGGTCGCAGAGTTCGCGCAACTCAGCGCCGGCGGCGCCTTCATTCAGGGCAGTCGCGACGTCCTCGGCCGCGCACCGCACCTGATAGACGCGATCCGAAAGGTCCATGGCCTCCTCGGCCGATAACACCACCGCATCGGCAGGAAGAGCCGCGGCGTCGCCACGAGTGATCATGGTCCGCTGCTCGTAGGCGCGCTGCCGGCACGACTGCCGGCAGTACTGGCGACGGCGTCCCATTCCGACCTCTGTCACGTCACGGCCACACCACCGACAGGGCTGGGGTCGGGTGCGGCGACTCACGCCTGCCGACTTTAGTCCGGTCCGCCCGTCGATCCCGGTATCATGGGATGCCGAGTCGCGCGATATGCCGCGGCTGACAGCCGGGAACTACGTGAACGGTCTTAACGTTTGCTTAGAGAGAATCTCATTACGGGAGCGTCACAAGCGCACCGGACCCAAAGGAGCAGCAATGGCTGATCGTGTCCTGCGAGGCAGTCGCCTCGGCGCCGTGAGCTACGAGACGGACCGCAACCATGACCTCGCCCCCCGACAGATTGCGCGGTACCGCACCGACAACGGCGAAGAGTTCGAAGTGCCGTTCGCCGACGATGCCGAGATCCCCGGCACCTGGCTGTGCCGCAACGGCATGGAGGGCACCCTCATCGAGGGCGACCTGCCGGAGCCGAAGAAGGTCAAGCCGCCTCGTACGCACTGGGACATGCTCTTGGAGCGGCGTTCGGTCGAAGAGCTCGAAGAACTGCTCAAAGAACGCCTCGAGCTGATCCGCTCGCGCCGGCGCGGCTGACCCGTCAGGCGCGGCTGCGGGCGCGGCTGGTCTTGCGGCCCTCTCGGCGACCCTGCACGCCCCACCGCGTGACCTTGAACAGCGCCTCGCGAATGTTGGATCCGCTCATTTTCGACACGCCGATCTCGCGTTCGGTGAACGTGATCGGCACCTCGGCCACATCGAAACCCGCGTTGACGGTGCGCCAGGTCATCTCGATCTGAAAGCAATAGCCCTTGGAGTCGACGGTGTCCAGATCGATCGTCTCGAGAACCTCGCGACGGTAGGCGCGGTACCCGGCAGTGATGTCGTGCACACCGACGCCCAGGGCCAGCCGCGAATAGGTATTCGCCGTCTTGGACAACGCCAGACGGCGCCACGGCCAGTTCCGCACAGTGCCGCCATGCACGTAGCGCGAACCGATCGCGAGGTCCGCGCCGGCGTCGACCGCCTCCAGCAGGCGGTGCAATTGCTCGGGCGCGTGACTGCCGTCGGCGTCCATCTCGACCAGGACCGCGTAGTCCCGGCTCAGTCCCCAGCCGAAGCCTTCCAGGTATGCGGCGCCCAAGCCGTTCTTGGCGGTGCGATGCAGGACGTGGGTGCGGCCGGCGTCTGCGGCCGACAGCTCGTCGGCAAGCCGGCCGGTGCCGTCCGGACTGTTGTCGTCGACGACCAGGATGTGTACGTCAGGGCACGCGTCCTTGACCCGCCGATGGATCAGCGGCAGGTTCTCCAGTTCGTTGTAGGTGGGGATGATCACCAGGACACGCTGGCTGGGACTGTCGCCCGGTACCGCAGGGACAGGTTGGCCGGTGGTCATGTAGCTCCTTCATTTCGCCCGATAGGGGTGCGCCCGCTGTCTTCATCGTCGGAGGACGCGGCGTCGTTCGCAATCTCAACGTGTGCCGAAGGTGATTCGTTCTCAGCTTCCGAGTCGTCCCGTTCAGCCGAGGGCGTAGCGGGATCCGCAACGTCATCGACTGATCCGGAGCGCCGACGCGTCGGCCGCGGAAACGAACCCGGGAGACGGCTCGCGAACCGACCATTCTGCCGTATCGCGGCGAGAATGAGCACTACGGCCGCTCCGACCAGCGTCCACTGCACGATCGGTGCCCAGCGGGTCGCCGGGGTCAGCCTCGTCTTGAGACGTACCGCAGTATCCAGGTAGGCGGGCACGAAGAAGTCGGTGCGCAGCAGCTCCCCGCCGTCGGGTGCGATCACCGCGCTGATTCCGGTGGTGCCCGCGACCAGCACGTAGCGGTCGTGTTCGACGGCGCGGACCTTGGCGAAGGCCAGCTGTTGTTCACTCATGGTCTTGGTGAAGGTGGCGTTGTTGCTGGGCACCGTCAGCAGCTGTGCACCGTTGCGCACGGCGTTGCGCGGTGCCCGATCGAAGACCACCTCCCAGCAGGTGGCGACGCCGACCGGAACTCCGGCCAGGCGGACCACGCCGGTGCCGGAGACCGGGACGAAATGCCCGGCTTGGTCGGCATATCCGGACAGGTGCCGGAACAGCCACGCCATCGGCAGGTACTCGCCGAACGGCTGCACGATCGCCTTGTCGTGGCGCTCGGCCGGTCCGGTGCCTGGATTCCACACGATCATCGTGTTGGTGTAGGCCGGGGTATCCCGCATCCGGCCGGGCACCTCCATCACCGTGCCGATCAGGATCGGCGCCCCGATAGCGTCGGCGGCCCGGGAGATACCTTGGGCGGCATCCGGGTTGACCAGCGGGTCGATGTCTGAGGAGTCCTCGGGCCAGATGACGAACTGAGGTTGCGGCGCGGTTCCCAGACGCACGTCCTCGGCCAGTTGCAGCGTTTCGCTGACGTGGTTGTCCAGCACCGCCCGGCGTTGCGCGTTGAAACCCAGACCCAGCCGGGGCACGTTGCCCTGCACGACGGCGACCGTGACGCTGGGCTCCCCGCCCGACCCGACGCCCGCTTTGCGCACCTGCGGCCAGACGAGGATGGCGGCCAACAACACCACGCAGATGGCGACGCCGGGCAACAGCACTGCCGGCGGCGTAGTCCCGTCAGTGGCCCGCACCCCGGCTCGCAACCAGCGCACGATCTCGAGCACCATCGCGGTCAGGCTGGCACCTAAGAGCACCACCGAGGTCGACAACAACGCGACGCCGCCCCACTGGACCAGCGGCAACAGCGGACCGCCGGTCTGACCGAACGCCACCGCGCCCCACGGAAACCCGCCGAACGGAAAGCTGCATTTCAGCCACTCCACCGCGCCCCACACCACCGCGAACCACACCGGCCAACCCGGGAGCCGTCGCACCACGACCGCGCACAGTCCGAACAGGCCGGGATACAGCGCGCATACCGCCGCCAGCACCAACCAGGGCATCGGCCCGACAAGCGTGCTGATCCAGGGCAGCAACGGCACGTAGAACGCCAGCCCGAACAGGAAGCCGTAGCCGAAACCGCCGGCGGGAGTGGTACCGGGCCGGGTCAGCACCCACACCAGCAGCGCGACGGCGGCGACCGCGGCCCACCACCAGCCCAGCGGCGGGAAACTGGCGTACATCAGGCTGCCGGCGATCAATGCAGCGACCAACCGGGCCAACCGGGGCCGCAGTGCGCTGCGCAGCCGGGACAGCACCGGGGTCCGACCCGGCGCGGAATCAGCTGGCAAACTATCGGCAGCGTCTGCCGGCAAATCAACGGACGTGTGCTCCGGGGCCTCTTCGGGTGGCTGCTCAGCCATAGATAACCGCACCTCGATGCACGGTTTGGCGACACCGCGGCAGCGCGTCCGTCACATCGAGCCGCGGCAGCGCCGGGACCCGCGAGCGGGGGTCGGTGGACCAGCGCTGGACGCTGTCGCGGGGTGCGCTGACGTCCAGAATCCCGGCCTCCCACACCGCGTACGACGCCGGCGCACCCGGCACCAGGGTGCCGCTCACCCCGTCGCGCACACCAGCCGCCCGCCAGCCGCCGCGGGTCGCGGCAGCGAATGCCGCGCGCGCCGACAACCCGCTGCCCGGTGTCCGGTGATGCATCGCGGCGCGCACGCCGGCCCACGGCTCGAAGGCGGTGACAGGCGCGTCAGAACCGAGGGCGAGGGGCACGCCTTGGGATGCTAACAGCGCCAGCGGGTTGAGCCGGCCACCTCGATTCGCACCGAGTCGCCGCGCGTACATGCCGTCGCTACCGCCCCACAGCGCGTCGAAATTGGGCTGGACGCTGGCTATGACTCCCCACGATCCGAGCTTGCCGGCCTGCTCGGCGGTGACCATTTCAAGGTGCTCGAGCCGGTGCCCGCAGCGGGCGACGGCAGCCACTCCCATGTCGTCGACGACCCGTTCCAGGGCGTCGACCACCGCCGACACCGCGGCATCGCCGATCACGTGGAACCCGGCGGTGATCTCGGCCTCGCTGCAGGCCCGCAGATGCGCTTCCAGGGCGGCGGGCTCGAGGTGGCGGGTGCCGGTGCAACCGGGCGCATCAGCGTATGGCTCGTGCAGCCACGCGGTGCGCGACCCCAGCGCACCGTCGACGAACAGATCACCGGCCAGGCCGCGAGCCCCGGTCTCGGCCAGCAGCACGCGGGCCTGCTGTGCGCTGGTCACTGCCTGGCCCCAGTAGCCGACCACCTCGACACCCGGGCGCAGCGCCGCCAGCTGCAACCAGTCGTCGAGCCCGCCGATCTGTGGACCGGCGCATTCGTGCACCGCGACGATGCCCACCGCGGCCAGTGCCGCCAACGCGGCCTCACGCGCTTCGGCCAGTTGACCCTCGGTGAGCAGGTCACGGGCCGCGGCCCGGGCCAGGTGATGCGCATCGCCGGTCAGGGGCTGCTGGGCGGAGAAGCCGGGGGCCGCGGCCAGGTCCGGCAGCAGCCGTCGCAGACCAGCGGACGCCAGCGCCGAGTGCACGTCGACCCGGGCCAGGTAGGCAGGTCGATCACCAAGCACCGCATCCAGGTCGGCGGTGCTGGGCGGGGTGTTCTCCGGCCACGCCGACTCATCCCACCCGTGTCCCCACACCGGGCGCCCGGGGTGGGCAGCCGCGTAGTCGGCCACCAGCTGTAGACATTGCGCCTTCGATCCGGCCGCGCGCAGGTCCAGCCCGCTCAGGGACAGCCCGGTCGCGCTGAGATGGATGTGGCTGTCGACGAATCCGGGAGCCACGAACGCGCCGTCAAGATCCTGCACCTCGGCGTCCGGGAATTGGTTGCGACCGACGTCGTCGCTGCCCAGCCAGGCGATGACGCCGTCGCGCACCGCCAGGGCGGTGGCATCCGGATGGGTCGGGCTGTGCACCCGGCCATTGAGCAGCAACCGGGTCGGGATCTGCCTCACATGGCAAAGCTACGGGTGCCGGGCGGTCCGCCGGTAGGCGACAGGCAGAGCGGGCGGCTCGGCGTCGATGACGTCGATCACCTCGCCGTCGATGTAATCGCGACTCCGGGTAACAGTGGTGATCAGCGGAGTCCGCCGGTCGAACAGCCGCCCGGCGATTGACGCCAGCGCGGGGCGGGCGGCCGCCCGGATGGGCGGGGTGAGCAGCAGCAGGCCCAGCGCGGTACTGGCCAGGCCGGGAACGACGACCAGGGCGGTGGCCAGAGTGGTCAGCGCGCCATCGGTCAGCGCGCGACGCGGCTCTTGGGTCCCGGTCCGCAGCTGCCTGAACTGGCGGCTGAGCTGCACCCCACCCATCGGCGCCCACAGCACCAAACCCAGGACGAACGTGGCTGTCAACGCCACCGCTGTCCAACCGACACCGATTGCTGCCGCCAGCCCGACAGTCACCACGAGCTCGACGACGGCATATCCGAGAAGCAGCCGTCCAATCACGTGAAGCTCAACGTCTGCGGGTGTGGTGTGAGTTCCGCGCACGGTCGCGCCGGGGCTGCAGTTAGATGACGTTATGACGACGATTGAACTCGACACCCCGGCCGGACCGATCGATGCACTACTGAATGTCCCCGCCGGTGACGGGCCGTGGCCGGGTGTGGTCGTGGTGCACGACGCGATCGGTTACGCACCCGACAACGAGGCGGTGTCGCAGCGAATCGCCCGCGCGGGCTATCTGGCGATCACACCCAACCTGTACGCGCGCGGTGGCCGCGCGCGCTGCATCACCAGAGTGATGCGCGAAGTGCTGACCAAGCGGGGCCGTTCCATCGACGACGTGCTTGCCGCCCGCGAACATCTGCTGGCCATGCCCGAGTGCTCCGGACAGGTCGGCATCGCCGGTTTCTGCATGGGTGGGCAGTTCGCACTTGTGCTGTCGCCCAGAGGTTTCGGTGCTTCGGCACCGTTCTACGGCACCCCGTTGCCACGCAACCTCAGCGAGACCCTGGACGGTGCCTGCCCCATCGTGGCCAGCTTCGGCAGCCGGGACCCGCTGGGCATCGGCGCGCCTAAGCGGCTGCGCAAGGTGACCGACGCCAAACAGATCACCGCCGACATCAAGTCCTACCCCGGTGCCGGGCACAGCTTCGCCAACCAGCTACCCGGGCAACCGCTGCTGCGCATCACCGGATTCGGGTACGACGAAGCGGTGGCCGAAGACGCCTGGGAGCGGGTCTTCGCGTTCTTCGGTGAACACCTGAGCTGATGGCGCGGGCGCGGCTCAGCTGTCTGCGGCGACCCTGAGTTCGAGGCCAATGTTGTTCGCCATGCCACCGCGCAGCTTGCTGAATACGTTGAAGACCTTGCCGACGATGCCGTACCGCTTGCCGATCGCGTCGTAGACGGCCCCGGTCTGCGATTTGTCGAGCAGCGCTGCCGTGCCCTCGACCGCGTCGCTCTTCGGATTGCCGCGCATGTCGCAGATGGCCAGCGTGACCCGCGGCGTGTTGCGAATCCGCTTGACCTTCCACGACTTTTCCTGGGTGATGACCAGCAACCGGTCGCCCTGGGCCGCCGCCCAGATCGGAGTGGGCTTGGGTCGGCCGTCCTTGGTGAACGTGGTGAGCAGGAGGTATTGCGCTTTGGCCAGGTCGGCGAACGAGGGCGTCACGGTGCCAACCTACTCGCCGAGCAGACGCAGACTCGCACGCGCAGGCCCGTTGTGGTGCGAGTTTGCGTCTGCTCGCGGAGTGGAGTTAAATGAAAACACTATTTTCATTTAAGGGGTTGGCTGTTGTCCTGGTTGCCGTTCTCCATCGCCGAAGCCGCATCGTCGGAAAGCAGCCAGACGCCCGGTCTCGGACAGGCCTGGATTCACCTCCTGGAGCGGCTAGGCTCCGCCGCCCAAGCCGTGGAAGCCGACCCGGCCAATCGGAATCGCGCCGACCTGACGGCCGGCATGCGCCATCTGCTCGTGCTGTTGACCACGGGCATTGACGAGGTGCTGCGATTCGATCCGGAGCCGCCGCTGCGGGTACAGCCCACCAGCACCGACGACGTGATCACCTGGGGCATGGAATGCCCGGACTGCATTTACACCCGCGCGGTCTTGCGGGGCGGTGAAAGCTACCGGCTGTTCGGAAACCGTGGTACGGCACGCTACGTCGGGCTGCAGACGATGAATGGCGTTGCGGCCACAGCCAATGCGCTCGTCGACGAGTTGGAGGTGGACGCCGACGGGAATTTCGAAGTGGTGCTGTCCGGTGACGAGCGGCCCGGAAACTGGATGCAAATCGAAGGCGAGCATCCGACGCTGACGGTGCGACACTTCTTCTACGACTGGGATACCGAGGTGGCGTCCTCGCTGCGCATCGAACGGATCGGCGACCCGGTGGCCGCCGGCGACGGACCATCCGATGCGGGCGGCGCGTTGGCACGGCAGCTGGTCGCGCTCGGGGACTTCGTCGAAGAAAACCTCAAGTTCTTCATGCAGTTCGGGGCCGCGGCGCCGGTGAACGGGTTCCTGCCCCCCATCGATCGCAGCGATATGGGAGCCGCCGCAGAGAATCGTCCGGTGATAGGGCGCTGGGAGCTGGCACCCGATGAGGCATTGATCGTGGAAGTCCAGCCGCCCGAAGGAGTTTACTGGAGCTACTCGATCGGCAACCCGTGGTGGGAGACCATCCACTATGGCCGTCATCAGTCCAGCCTGAACGCCCATCAGGCAGTGGTGGATTCGGACGGACTGGTGCGGGTGGTGCTCAGCGCCGATGACCCCGGGGTAGCGAACTGGCTGGACACCGCAGGCCACAGCAACGGTCCGATCATTCTGCGCTGCGTGCGCACCGAGACCGCCCCGACGCCGACGACACGGGTGGTGTCCTTCGGCGAAATCGAGTCGGCACTGCCGGCCGACACCATCTGGGTTACCCCGCAGCAGCGGGCATCGATATTGGCTGCGCGCCGCAGCGCCGTACGCGAAAGGTTCCGACGATGACGTTCAACGCCGATGAATTGGAGCAAGGCGCCGGCGCCGCAACAGGTCTCGAGGACTTCGGTTCGACGTATTACCGGGAGGGCCTGGAACGGATCGTCGACGCGCTGAACACGGCCGCCGATCTGAACGAACTGGGCAGCGTGATCCAGCACGCCACCATCAGCAATGCATTGATCCAGCGCCTCAAAGTCGAGGACACCTACGCCCGCCATCCCGAGATCGATGACGAGGTGGTGGGCGGCCCGGTGTTCGTGATCGGTTTGCCCCGCACCGGTACCACCGCATTGAGCCAGTTGGTGGCGGCCGATCCGCAGTTTCGTTCGTTGCGGATGTGGGAGTCCCAGGCGCCGGTGCCGCCGCCCGAAGCCGCCACACAGCACAACGATCCGCGCATCGCCCAGGCCGAAGCGGGTCTGAAGATGCTCGACGACATGTTTCCGTTGATGAAGACGCTCTATAACTCCGAGGCGACGGCGCCCACCGAGTGCCAGGACTTGATGGGCATGAGCTTCCGGACGTTCCACTTCGACGGCGCGGTACGCGCGCCGGAGTATCTGGCCTGGTTGATGGACTGCGACATGCGCGAGACCTACACCTACCACCGGCGGGTGCTCAAGCTGCTGCAATGGCACTGCCCGCCCACCCTGTGGCACCTCAAGACACCCGTGCACATCTTCGCTCTGGATGCTCTGGTCGAGGCGTATCCGAACGCCAAATTCCTGTGGAGTCACCGTGATCCGGCCAAGGTGATGGGATCGGTGTGCAGTCTGATCCGTTACGTGCGCAGCTGGAGCAGCGACCGCGACGACGCCCATGAACTCGGCGCCGAGCAGGTCGATAGCTGGGCCGAAGGCGTGCGTCGGGCCATGGATTTCCGCAGCCGGGTCGGCAGCGACCGCTTCGCGGACGTGTCGTTCGCCGATCTGCAGTCCGACCCGGTGGGCACGCTGACGAAGAGTTACGACACGCTGGGTTTGACGTTCACCGATGCCACGCTGGGTTCGGTGCAAGCCTGGGCGCAGGAGCACAAGCCGGGCTCTCGCGGCGCGCACGACTATGACCTGTCCGACTACGGCCTGACTCCCGACGGAGTTCGGGAACGGTTCGCGGACTATCTCGCCACCTATGACGCAACAGCCTGACCAGACGATCGGTCCGCGCACCCGCCGACGCGCGAAGCTCGCGCCAGACCCCGACGTCCGGCGCGAAATCCTGGCGGCGGCAACGGCGGTACTGCAGGACCAGGGCGTCGGGGGGCTGAGCATCGCCGCGGTGCTGGACCGCGCCGGCCTGGGCACCCGTGCGTTCTACCGGCATTTCGCCTCCAAGGACGAACTGGTGGCCGAAGTGTTCCTGGAATCAGCCCGATCCGAGACACGCCGTCTGCGTCGCCGAATGCTGAGTGCTGCAACGGAAATCGACGCAGTTGTGGCCTGGATCGACGGGCGACTCGATTTGGCGTTCGACGACGGCGTGCGCTCGGACCTGCGGCGGCTGTCGCTGGAGGCACAGTCCCAGACTTCGGCCTACCCCAGCCTGATTCAGCCCGCGTACGCTGAAATGCTGTTGCCGCTGCACGAGACCCTGACGCGTGGGCTGCGACGCGGCGCATTCCGAGGCATCGACCCGTCGACCGACGCACAGTTCATCCACGGCGTGGTGTGGGCGGGCATCGAGCGGCACTGGACAATCGGTGACTGTGACCGCGCAGAGCTTCGCGAGAACATTCTGCGGTTCTGTTTGCGCGCATTGGGTGTGGACGTCTAGCGAGGGAGATGGTCGATGGATCTGGGATATGCCGGCGCTACAGCGGTGGTCACCGGCGGCAGTAAAGGGATGGGACTGGCCGTCGCCGAAACGCTTGCCGCTGAGGGCGCGAAGGTGGCCGTGATGGCCAGAGGACAGGAGGCGCTGGACGCCGCTGTGCGCTCATTACGGTCGGCGGGCGCACCGGACGCCCTCGGGGTCAGCGTGGATATGACCGACGCCGAGTCGATCGCTGCCGGATTCGCCGCGGTGCAGGAACGGTGGGGAGCCCTCAACAGCCTGGTGCACACCATCGGCCCGGGCGACGGCTACTTCGAGCAGATGTCAGATACCGACTGGGACAACGCTTTCGCGCTGGGCACCATGGCGGCGGTGCGGTCGATCCGGGCTGCGCTGCCGATGCTGCGGTCAGCGGAATGGGCTCGGGTTGTGACGTTCGCGGCGCACTCGATCCAGCGGCAGAACCCGCGCATCGTGGCCTACACGGCCTCGAAGGCGGCGCTGGCCAGCCTCACCAAGAATCTGGCCAAAAGCCTTGCCGAGGACGATATCCTGGTCAACTGCATCTGCCCGGGCACCATCGTGACCGCCAGTTTCACCGAAAACCTCAGGGACATCCTGGCCGCCGACGGATTGGACGCCACCGATCCGCGCGATGTCATGACCTGGATTGACAACAATTTTCACCAACCCTGCGATCTGGGTCGCGCCGGGCTGCCCGAAGAGGTCGCGTCGATCACCGCCTACCTGGCGTCCAAGCGCAATGGTTATGTCACCGGCGCGACGGTGAATGTGGACGGCGGCAGCGACTTCGTCTGAGGACCGCCGCGAAAGGGCCTAGCCCTCCAGGTCGCCCTCGGTTTCCAGCAGCGTCTGGCGCAACCCGTCGAGGGTGTCGGGCTGCGGCTCGGCCCACATCCCCCGGCCGGCGGCCTCCAACAACCGCTCGGCCATGCCGTGCAGCGCCCAGGGATTGGACTCGGTCATGAACTTGCGGTTCTCCGGGTCCATCACGTAGCGCTCGGTGAGTTGCTCGTACATCCAGTCCGCCATCACACCGGCGGTGGCGTCGTAGCCGAACAGATAATCGACGGTCGCGGCCATTTCGAAGGCGCCCTTGTAGCCGTGACGACGCATCGCGGCCATCCACCGCGGGTTGACCACCCGGGCTCGGAACACCCGGGTGGTCTCCTCGGACAGGGTGCGGGTACGGATGGCGTCGGGCCGGGTGTTGTCGCCGATGTAGGCGGCCGGCTCCTGTCCCGTGAGCGCGCGCACAGTGGCCACCATGCCGCCGTGATACTGGAAATAGTCGTCGGAGTCTGCGATGTCGTGTTCCCGGGTATCGGTGTTCTTGGCCGCCACCGCGATCCGCCGGTACTGACGGTTCATGTCGTCCACGGCTTCGCAGCCATCCAAGTTGCGCCCGTAGGCGAATCCGCCCCATGCGGTGTACACCTGAGCCAGGTCGGCGTCGTCCCGCCAGTTGCGGCTGTCGATCAGCTGCAGCAGTCCGGCGCCGTAGGTCCCCGGCTTGGACCCGAAAATCCTTGTGGTGGCGCGTCGCTGGTCGCCGTGCTGGGCGAAGTCGGCGTTGGCGTGTGCGCGCACAAAGTTGTCATCGTCGGATTCGTCGAGGTCGGCGACCAGGCGGACCGCGTCGTCGAGCATCGTCACGACATGCGGGAAGGCGTCGCGGAAGAATCCGCTGATCCGCACTGTCACGTCGATGCGGGGCCGGCCGAGTTCGGACACCTCGATGGCGGTCAGGTCCACGACGCGGCGCGACGCGTCGTCCCAGACCGGCCGCACACCCAGCAGCGCAAGCACTTCGGCGATGTCGTCGCCGGCGGTGCGCATCGCCGAGGTGCCCCACACCGACAACCCCACCGACTGCGGCCACACCCCATGGTCGGCGCGATACCGGGCCAGCAACGAATCCGCCAGTGCCACACCGGCTTCCCAGGCCAGCCGCGACGGCACCGCTTTGGGATCGACGGAGTAGAAGTTGCGTCCGGTGGGCAACACGTTGATCAGGCCGCGCAGCGGCGACCCCGATGGCCCGGCAGCGATGAACCGGCCGTCCAGCGCCCGCAGCACCTGCTCGATCTCGGTGGCGGTGCCGGCCAACCGCGGCACCACCTCGGTGGCGGCGAACCGCAACACCGCGGCAACGTCGGCGTTGTCGGTGATGCGCTCGACGACGGCGGGGTCCCAGTCGGCCTGCTGCAGCGCGGCGACCAGTTCGCGGGCCGCCGCCTCGGCCGCATCCACCGAGGTGCGTTCGTCGGTGCCGTCTTCGGACAGGCCGAGCGCCTGCCGCAGCCCCGGGAGCGCCTGTTGTCCGGCGAAGAGTTGACGGGCCCGCAGAATGGCCAGCACCAAGTCGAGTTCGCCTGCACCCGTTGGTTTCTGGCCGAGAATGTGCAGGCCGTCGCGGATCTGCACATCCTTGATCTCACACAGCCAGCCGTCGACGTGCAGCAGCATGTCGTCGAAGGTGTCCTCTTCGGGCCGTTCGGTCAGACCCAGATCATGGTCCATCTTGGCGGCCCGGATCAGGGTCCAGATCTGCTGGCGGATAGCCGGCAGCTTGCCGGGGTCCAGGGCGGCGACGTTGGCGTGTTCGTCGAGCAACTGCTCCAGCCGGGCGATGTCGCCGTAGGTTTCGGCGCGAGCCATCGGCGGGATGAGATGGTCGACGAGCACTGCGTGCGCGCGTCGCTTGGCCTGGGTGCCCTCGCCGGGGTCATTGACCAGGAACGGGTAGATCAGCGGCAGATTGCCCAGCGCGGCATCGGGTCCGCAGGCAGCCGACATGCCGAGTGTCTTGCCGGGCAGCCATTCCAGGTTGCCGTGCTTGCCCAGGTGTACGACGGCGTGCGCCCCGAAGCCGGAGTCCAGCCAGTGGTAGGCGGCCAGGTAGTGGTGGCTGGGCGGCAGGTCGGGATCGTGGTAGATCGCCACCGGTTTCTCGCCGAACCCGCGCGGCGGCTGGACCATCAACACCAGGTTGCCGGATTGGATTGCGGCGATGACGATTTCACCGTCACGATTGTTGCTGCGGTCGACGAACAGGTCGCCGGGTGGCGGACCCCAGTGCTGGACGACGGCGTCGGTCAGATCGGCGGGCAGGGTGGCGAACCAGGCGCGATAGTCCTTGGCGGACACCCGAATCGGGTTGCCTTCCAGCTGGCCCTGGGTGAGCCAGTCCGGGTCCTGGCCGCCGCGTTCGATCAGCGCGTGAATCAGCGCGTCGCCGTCGCCGGCTGCCACTCCAGGCAGTTCGCCCACCTGATAACCGGCCTCGTCCATGGCCCGCACCAGGGCCACCGCGCTGGCCGGAGTGTCCAGACCGACCGCGTTGCCGATGCGGGCGTGCTTGGTGGGATAGGCCGAGAACACCAGCGCCACCCGCTTATCGGCCGGCGCGACCCGGCGCAGGTGCGCGTGCCGGATCGCCAGACCCGCGACCCGTGCGCACCGTTCGCGGTCGGCGACATAGGAGATCAACCCGTCGTCGTCAATTTCCTTGAACGAGAACGGGACCGTGATGATGCGGCCGTCGAACTCGGGCACCGCGACCTGGGTGGCCACGTCCAGCGGGGACAGCCCGTCGTCGTTGGCGCACCACTGCGCGCGCGGACTGGTCAGACACAGCCCCTGCAGTATCGGAATATCAAGGGCGGCAAGGTGTTCCACATTCCAGCTGTCGTCGTCGCCGCCAGCGGACGCCGCGGCGGGCTTGGCCCCACCCGCGGCCAGCACGGTGACCACCATGGCGTCGGCGGTGCCGAGCGTGTCGAGCAACTCCGCCTCGGCGGTGCGCAACGAGGCGCAGTACACCGGCAGTGCCCGCCCACCGGCTTCTTCGATCGCCGCGCACAACGCCTCGACGTATGCGGTGTTGCCGGCCAGCTGCTGGGCACGGTAATAGAGCACCGCGATCGTCGGGCCGGTTACGGTGCCGGCGTCTTGACGCTGGAGCACTCCCCAGGTCGGGGTCTGCTCCGGTGGCGTGAACCCGAAGCCTGTCATCAACACGGTGTCGGACAGGAAGGCGTGCAGTTGGCGCAGGTTCTCGACGCCGCCGTGGGCCAGATAGATGTGGGTCTGCACCGCAATCCCCGCGGCGACCGTAGACAGTCCGGTCAACTCGGCATCGGCGGCCTGCTCACCGCTGACCAGCACCACCGGCACGCCGCTGGCCAGCACCGCGTCGATGCCGTCCTCCCAGGCGCGGTAGCCGCCGAGGATCCGCACCACCACAATCGAGGCGCCGGCGAGCAGGTCGGGCAGCTCCACGTCCGCCAGCCGCGCGGGGTTGGCCCACCGGTAGTTCTTTCCGGTGGAGCGGGCGCTGATCAGGTCGGTGTCGGACGTCGACAACAATAGGACGGTCGGTTCGGCCACTCCCCATTCGTACCGCAGGGTCGCAGTGCCGCCGAATCGCGGGTGACGAGCAGCGAACTTGGGTATTCCAATAGCCCCCAGCTAGACGGCGGCCATCGAGGAGAGATCACCATGAAGCATTCCCTCGTCGGAGCAGGATTCGCCGCGGTGCTGCTTGCCGGAGGCCTCATCGTTGCGTCGCCTCCGGCCAACGCGGGCTGCCAGTACGGCGGTCCGGGGATCATCAGCAGGTGCGACGGTCCCATTCAGCCGGACGGCACCTGGCAACGTTGCGTGGGTTTCATGTCCTACGTGCCCAACGGCGCCAGCTCCCACCTGGTGCCGGACAAACGCTGTGACGTGTTGGGTCCGGACCAGCGTCCGGGAGATCCCGCCTTGGCAGACCCGCCGTCGCACATCGACGACTGAGCCGGCGGTCGGGGCCGGAGGGTCTCACCGTAAAGCTTTGGCGCACAACCGGACATCGTTTCGAGGGTGTTCGGGTGAGAGCCGTCCGGCCAGCCTGGGCTGCCGGCGGTGCGGAACGCCGATGGGAGGCGCTGCCGCTGCTGCCTGTTGCCGACGCGGCACCGTTGTTGGGCTCGCTCGCGATGAGTTGCCGGTTCGCCGGGTCGGTCCGCGCCGGGTCCATATCGACACGGCGCGCCTGCGCGACCTGCTCGACCCTATGCCCCGCTGATCGTCGACGTCGGCACGTAAGCCGGGCCCCGGTTTCGATGCAAAAGCAGGACAGCGCGAACCCGTGGTCGGCCGCGAAGCCGACGAGCGCCGCCGCGTCCTGGTCGTCTGCGACGTGGACCACCGCGCACCGATTGCTCCGCGGTGAGCAGCCACGGTGTCTTCGCGCGTTCGAATTCGGGGTCCGACGGTAGCCACACCCGTCCCCGCACAGCTGATCGCAGCCCGCCGAGGTCGTCCGCGCGCGCTACCGGGCTGCTCGCCCACCAGGTGGCCGCGACTGTTGCCGCGGCGCCGCCGACGATCATCTATCGCCGGGTGAATCCGGGCCGACGGCTCGGGTTGTCGCCTTCCACGTCTGCCTTTCCCTCGCTCACCCGGTGATCTGAACCTCGAAGACCGGAATGAGACGGTCGGTGGCGCTGCCCCTTGCGTTCGACGCCGCCAGCCGCGTCGTCACCGGATGGCTCCGTCGTGGCTTCTTGCACGCATCCTCCTGATTGACGGCATCGATCGGTCAGGTGCAAACGGGTGCGCACCCGAACACCAGCCACCACCGGATCACCAATCCGGCACAACTGCTTACCGACAGCACATCACCACTTCCGATGTCGCATCAGGTCTTTCACCGAGGGATCGTCGCGAGGTCGTACCGTGTAGCAATGACTGCTCAGAATGTGGCCGAAAAAGTCGTAGCCATCACCGGCGGTGCCCGCGGAATCGGGCTGGCCATCGCCACGGCCCTGCACCGGCTGGGCGCCAAGGTGGCCATCGGGGACATCGACGAAACCGCCGTCAAGGCATCGGGTGAGCGTCTGGGGTTGGCGATTGCGCGCGCGCTGGACGTCACCGACCGTGCGTCGTTCATCGAGTTTCTCGATGCGGTGGAGAACGAGCTGGGACCGGTGGACGTCCTGGTCAACAACGCCGGGGTGATCGCGGTGGGCGACGCCGCCGACGAGGACGACGCCGTCACCCGACGACTGCTGGACGTCAATGTCTTCGGCGTGATGCTGGGCACCAAGCTGGCCACGCAGCGGATGCGGGGCCGCCGCCGCGGTCACGTGATCAACATCGCCTCCCTCGGTTCCATCCTGCCCACCGAGGGAATAGCCACCTATTGCGCCACCAAGCACGCCGTTCTGGGCTACACCGATTCGGTGCGACTGGAGAACCGCGGCAATGGTGTTCACTTCACCGCCATCATGCCGACCCTGACGAACACCGACATGGTCCTGGGCGTCGGCCACGCGAAGGGATTCAGCAACGCCGAGCCGGAGGACGTCGCGGCGGCAGTGGTTGACGTGCTGGGCAAGCCGCGGTCTCGGGTGATCGTGCCGTCCTCGCTGGGCACCACGGTCTCGCTGCAGCAGCGCTTCATGCCGCGTCAGTGGGCCGAAGCGTTGGGGCGTCTGCTGGGTACCGGACGGGTCTTCACCACCGACCTGCAACCGGACAAACGTGCCGGCTACGCGCAGCGGACCGGGACGTCCTGACCCCCGACCAGCCCGCAGACATCAGGTGGCGCGTCAGGCCGGTTGAATCGCCGCGTCGACAGGTTCGGGCAGCAGCTTCTGTTTCGTCGGCCGGCGGCGCTGGGCCCGCACGATACGGCGCATCATGGCCGGCCGCAGCAGCTGAAGCGGTGAGTCCAGCATCCCGGTGATCCGCATGAACTGCGCGGCGACCACAGCATCGGTCTCCATCGCAATCATCACCGGCTCGAAGCACGCGTTGCTGATCCGCATCGACAGCGGGCGCGGCCCGGGCACTTCGGGCAGCGCCAAGTCGGAGGCGACGGCAGTCTGCCAGGCCACCCGGACCGTCTTGGCCGACAGCCGGGTGAAGCGCCGCGTGAGCCCACAGTTGTTGCGGCGCAGGCAATCCCGCAATACCGTCGCCTCGATCGCTGCCACCGTCATGCCCTGACCGTAGATGGGGTTGAAACTGCATACCGCATCGCCGACGACCAGCAGGGCCTCGGGCAGCCGGCGCATCTTGTCGTAGCGCCGCCAGCGGTTGGACGGGACCCGGTGGTGCACCACACCGTCGAGCGGCTCCGCGGCGTGCAGCGCCTGGACCACTGTTGTCGGCGCCAATTCCGCTACGAGACGCAGTATCTCGGCGCGATCGCGCGGAGGTTCGACTCCCGTCATGGTGCCAGCGCCGATCATCCAGGTGTCGTCCTCGTACTTGACCAGACCGAACATCCGCGGTTGCCCCGGCTCGGGGAACCTCATGATCATGTTCGCAGTCAGCAATCCGGGCGGGATGCGCAGCCGCTGACCCGCGTAGGCCAGGTGCACTTTCACCTCGTCCTCGATGGGACGTCCGTAACCGAGTTGCTCGAGGAAGACCGGCGTTCGCGAGCCGCGGCCGGTGGCATCGACGACGAGGTCAGCGCTCAGCGTCGTCGCGCGATCGCTGGCGCGGTCCACGACGCGCACCCCGGTGATCCGGCGCCGGTCCGGCGTTGCGATCAGTCCGATGACGTCGTGGGCCTCTTGGAAGACGATGTTGCCGATGGCCCGGACCCGTTGTCGCACATGATGTTCCAGCACCGGCCGGCTCGGGGACAGAATGCGGGGTGCATCCGGTACGATGCCCGATCGGACCATTCGATGTCCGCCGAACGATGTGTCGAGGCGGGAGAAGTCGCCGTCGTCCCAGTAGCTGACGCCGGCGGCCACCAACTCGTCGGTGATTCCAGGGAACAGCTCGTCGAGGATCTGCGTGAGCCGGGCCAGGCAGGCGTGAATCTGTTTGCCCTGCGGGACACCTCGCCGGTTCTGCGGACCCGTCGGCAACACGTCGCGCTCGACAACCGTCACCCGGTCGTAGCAGTCGGCCAGTACCCGCGCCGCCAACAATCCACCCATGCTGGCGCCCAACACCACCGCATGACCACTCCGATGTGCCATCGCCTTCCCCTGACCCTCGAACGTTGCTGGACTGTTCGAAGTGTCCGCCGCGCCCGACGCGGGCCGTAGAGTAGCCGACTACCTATATTCGCAACGTCGCCGCGATGCGAGCCGCGACCTCCGCGGCCGTGGCTCGGGTCGCTGCGCCGTGTCCGGGCACGTAACGGTCGGCGGCGCGGTCGTATTCGGCTCCGGCGATCGAGCCGTGATCGGCGTCCATCTCCACCAGTTCTACTGGCCAGCCGATCTGCTGCAGCGCTGCGGCGAACTCGCGGCTCGCGGTCACCGGCACCGCGTCGTCCGACCGCCCGTGCAGCAACGTGAATGGCGCACCGACGTGGTCGGTCGGCAAGTCCTCGGTGGCCCGCCGGCCGGTGATCGGATCCCGGGCGATGAAAGCGCCTGCGAGACAAACCGTATGTGCGATAACGACTTCGTGGCGCTCCGCGTCGATCGTCAGACCGGCCGCGGCAGCGCCGCCCAGCGACCACCCGACGAGCACGATGCCGTTGGCGTCGTTGCCGTGATTGCGCGCGAAATCCAGTGATCCCAGCAGATCGGTGCGGCCGCCGTCCGCTGCGTGTGAGTTCCAGTCGGGCGCCACCACCGCGGCGTCATGGCCGGCGATCAGTTCCGCCAGCGGCCGGACCGCCACCCTGGCGTCGGTCTGCATGCCGTGCCACAGCAGGACGAGGGGTTGGTCTGGATCACCGAACACGTCGGCCAGCCGTCCGGGGGCGTATTCGACCGTTCGCACAGGAAGCGGGGTGCCCGCAAAGATCGACTCCAAACCACAGCGCAGTCCGGCTGGAGTCGTACCGTAGACGGGTGGCCAGGTCGCGCGACTTCGACGCCTGTCCCGGTGCGCTGCAGGTGCACCAGGCAGCCGACGGCGCGCTGGTGCGGGTGCGGTTGCCCGGCGGCATGATCACCGCCGATCAATTGACGACGCTGGCGGCCCTGTCGAGTGCACACGGTTCCGGAATGCTGGAGTTGACCGCGCGCGGCAATGTGCAGTTGCGTGCGATCGCCGACGTTGACGCGGTTGCCCGCGCCGTAGCCGATGTGGGGCTGTTGCCGTCGGAATCCCACGAGCGGGTCCGCAATATCGTGGCGTCGCCGTTGTCGGGACGGCTCGGTGGTGCTGCGGACGTGCGCCCGTGGGTGGCCGAACTGGACGCGGCGATCTGCGCTGAGCCGCGGCTCACCGGGCTGGGTGGGCGTTTCCTGTTCAGCCTCGACGATGGCCGCGGTGACGTGTCCGGGCTGCGTGCGGACGTCGGCGTGCATGTCACCCAGGACGGACCGGTGCTGCTCGTCGCCGGGCGCGACACCGGAATGTACGTCGACGATGTCACCGCGGCGCTGATCGAGGTGGCTTTGAGATTTGTGAAGATCCGCCAAAAATCTTGGCGTGTAACGGAACTCGATGACCTCACCGATCTGGTTCCGGGCGTCGTGCTGGGGGCGGGACACGCGCCGGTCACCAGACCACCGGTGGGTTGGCTACCCCAGGACGACGGCCGGGTCGCTCTCGGCGCCGGGGTGCCGCTCGGGACGCTGCCCGCCCGGGTGGCGGAGTTTCTCGGAGCGATCGAGGCGCCCCTGGTGATCACGCCGTGGCGGTCGGTGCTGGTGTGTGACCTCAGCGAAGATATGGCAGAGGTAGCCGTTCGCGTGCTGGCTCCGCTGGGCCTGGTGTTCGATGAGCACTCCCCGTGGCTGAATGTCAGCGCGTGCACCGGCAGCCCGGGCTGCGCGCACTCCTCTGTTGATGTTCGGGCCGACGCCGCGGGATCGCTGAACGAGGCGTGCACCGTGCACCGGCACTTCGTCGGATGCGAACGAGCCTGCGGCAGTCCGCCGGCTGGTGAGGTGCTGGTCGCCACCGGCACGGGCTACCGCGTCCTGAGGTCTTAAGGTGAGCGGGTGCTCGACTACATCCGCGACGGCGCGGAGATCTACCGGCAGTCGTTCGCGACCATCCGCGCCGAAGCCGACCTGACCCGTTTTCCCGCCGACGTCGAGCGGGTGGTGGTGCGGCTGATCCACACCTGCGGGCAGGTCGACGTCGCTGAGCACGTGGCGTTCACCGACGATGTCGTGGTGCGGGCCGGCGCCGCGCTGCGCGCCGGTGCTCCGGTGCTGTGCGATTCCTCGATGGTGGCCGCCGGCATCACCGGGGCGCGGCTGCCGGCGGGCAACGAGGTGGTTTCGCTGGTCGCCGACCCGCGCGCGAGCGGGCTGGCCGCGTCGGCACAGACCACGCGATCGGCGGCCGGGGTGCAGCTGTGGGCCGATCGGTTGCCCGGCGCGGTCGTCGCGATCGGCAACGCCCCCACGGCGCTGTTCCGGCTGCTCGAGCTGATCGACGACGGTGTCGCCGCTCCCGCCGCGGTGCTCGGCGGGCCGGTTGGCTTCGTCGGCTCCGCACAGTCCAAACAAGAGCTGATCGACAACCCGCGCGGCATGTCGTATCTGGTGGTGCGGGGGCGCCGCGGCGGCAGCGCCATGGCCGCTGCTGCGGTCAACGCGATCGCGACCGAACGCGAATGACCGGCCGGGGCACGCTGTGGGGTGTCGGGCTGGGTCCGGGCGATCCGGAACTGGTGACGGTCAAAGCGGCCCGGGTGATCGGCGCGGCCGACGTGGTCGCCTATCACAGCGCCCGGCACGGTCGCAGCATCGCGCGCGGCATCGCCGAGCCCTATCTGCGGCCGGGCCAGATCGAGGAACACCTGGTCTACCCGGTGACCGTCGAGACCACCGATCACCCGGGCGGTTATGCGGGCGCGCTGGAGGACTTCTACGTCGCGGCCACCGAGCGGATCGCCGCGCACCTGACCGCCGGCCGCAACGTCGCGCTGCTGGCCGAGGGCGACCCGCTGTTCTACAGCTCCTACATGCATCTGCACACCCGGCTGACCCAACGGTTCGACGCCGTGATCGTGCCGGGGGTGACGTCGGTGAGCGCCGCCTCCGCGGCGGTCGCGACGCCGCTGGTGGCCGGGGACGAAGTGCTCTCGATCCTGCCGGGCACGTTGCCGGTTGGCGAGCTGACCCGCCGTCTCGCCGATGCCGACGCTGCGGTGATTCTGAAGCTCGGACGTTCGTATCACAATGTGCGCGAAGCACTTTCGGCCTCCGGTCAGCTCGGCGACACGTTCTATGTGGAGCGAGCCAGCACCGCGGGGCAACGCGTGCTGCCCGCCGCTGAGGTCGACGAGACCAGCGTGCCGTACTTCTCGCTGGCCATGCTGCCGGGCGGCCGACGGCGTAGCAGCCCCGTCGGCTCCGTAGCGGTGGTGGGCCTGGGACCCGGTGACACCGACTGGATGACGCCGCAGAGCCGCCGCGAATTGGCCGCGGCGAGCGACGTGATCGGCTACCGCACCTATCTGGATCGGGTGCCGGTCCGCGACGGGCAGCGCCACCACTCCAGCGACAACACCGACGAACCCGCGCGCGCCCGGCTGGCCTGCTCGCTGGCGGAGCAGGGTCACGCGGTGGCGGTGGTGTCCTCCGGCGATCCGGGTGTGTTCGCGATGGCCACCGCGGTGCTGGAAGAGGCCGAGAACTGGCCGGGGGTGCACGTCCGGGTGATTCCGGCGATGACGGCCGCGCAGGCGGTCGCGAGCCGGGTGGGTGCTCCGCTGGGTCACGACTATGCCGTGATCTCGTTGTCAGACCGGCTCAAACCGTGGGAGGTGATCGCCGCGCGGTTGCGCGCGGCGGCCGCCGCCGACCTGGTGCTGGCGATCTACAATCCAGCCTCGAAATCGCGGACCTGGCAGGTCGGTGCGATGCGGGACCTGTTGCTCGAACATCGGCAACCGTGCACGCCGGTGGTGATCGGCCGCAACGTGGCTGGGGCCGATGAGCAGGTGCGCGTGGTGCGGCTGGCCGACCTCGACCCCGCCGATGTCGACATGCGCTGCCTGCTGATCATCGGGTCGTCGCAAACACGTTGGCAATCAACCGATTACGGTGACCGAGTTTTCACGCTGCGACGGTACCCGGGTTAGCCGGCGCCGAGAGCCGAGGCCAGGTCGGTCACCCAGCGTGCGGCCGCAGCGACGGTCGCGACCGTCGTCACCCCGTCGGGCAACGGCGGCCGGGCCACCATCACCACCGGAATATCAAGTGCGGCAGCGGCATCGACTTTGCCGCGGGTCATCTCGCCGCCACTGTTCTTGGTCACCAGCGCATCGATGCGGTGGCGGGTCATCAACTCGAGTTCGTCGTCGCGATGATACGGGCCGCGGGACAGCAGCAGCTGATGGTGACGCGGCAGCGCGTCCGGCGCGGTGACCACGCGGATCAGGAACCACGCGTCGCTGTTGACGAAGGCGTTGATGGCCGACCGGCCGCTGGTCAGGAAGATCCGCGAATACCGTTGTCGAGCAACCTCTTCAGCTGCTTCGGCATCGGATTTGACGACGGTGGCTGCACCGGTGTCCCACGGCGGGCGGGCCAGCACCAGCAGGGGGACGCCCAGATCGTCGCACACGGCGGCGGCGTGCGCGGTCATGGTGGCTGCGAACGGATGAGTCGCATCCACGACGGCGTCGATGCGCTGCTCGCGCAACCACGCGCGCAGCCCGTCCGTGCCGCCGAATCCACCGATGCGCACCGGGCCCACGGGCAGGGCGGGATCGGGCACCCGTCCGGCCAGTGAGCTGATGGTGTCGACCTGCGGGTGCAGCGTTTTCGCCAATGCCCGCCCTTCGGCGGTGCCGCCGAGTAACAACACCCGCATCAATGGGTCTCGCGCCGGGCTAGGGAGTACAGGTAGCTGTCGGTGAACCCTTCGGCCGCCAGGACGTCGCCGACGACGATGACAGCCGTCTTGGTGATGCCGACCTGATGCATCTGCCCGGCGATGCCGGCGAGGGTGCCGCGCAACACGGTCTGCTTCGGCCAGCTGGCGAAAGCCACCACCGCTACCGGTGTTTGAGGTCGATATCCGCCGTCGAGCAGCTGGGGAACGATGACGTCGATCTGCGCGGCGGCCAGGTGCAGCACCAGGGTGGCACCGGATCGGGCCAGGCCGGCCAGGTCTTCCCCGGGTGGCATGGCGGTGGAAAGGGTG
Source organism: Mycobacterium sp. NGS29 (assembly GCF_059812965.1). Lineage (NCBI taxonomy): Bacteria > Bacillati > Actinomycetota > Actinomycetes > Mycobacteriales > Mycobacteriaceae > Mycobacterium > Mycobacterium sp. NGS29. The sequence goes on along the minus strand of NZ_JCALDR010000001.1, from coordinate 486,034 downwards.
GACACCCGGGTCAGTATCACGGTCTGGGCGACGCCGGGGACGGTGAACTCGCGTTTGAGCACGGCGGCGGCAGCGGCGAAAGCTGGTACTCCTGGCACGATTTCGTAATCGATGCCCAGCGCGTCGAGACGGCGGCACTGCTCGGCCAGCGCGCTGTACAGCGACGGGTCACCGGAGTGCAGCCGGGCCACATCGTGACCCGCGGCATCGGCCCCGGCGAGTTCGCCGATGATCTGATCGAGCGTCAGCGGGCCGGTATCGATGACGTTGGCACCCGCAGGACAGTGTGCCAGTAGGTCTTTGGGCATGATCGATCCGGCATAGAGGCACACCGGGCAGCGCTGCAGGAGCCGTTGGCCACGGACCGTGATCAGGTCGGCGGCGCCCGGGCCGGCGCCGATGAAATACACCGTCATCGTTTGACCACCGACCACTGGGTGACCGGATACTGCGGGCGCCAGCCGGTGAAACCGCCCAGCGGTTCGCCGTGGTAGTGCTGGAAGCGGCGCAGTTCCCCGCCGCGCTGCGAACGTGCCTGCGCCAGCGCGGATTCGGACTCGACCGTGACGGCGTTGGCGACCAGACGTCCACCTACCGGCAGGTGGTCCAGGCAGCTGTTCAGCAGCCCGGGCCGGGTCACCCCGCCGCCGACGAAGATCGCCGACGGTTCGGGGGCGCCGCCGAAAGCGGCTGGCGCTTCACCTCGTACCTCGACCTGCACGCCGTGGGCCGCGACGTTGGCTTCGATGTTGCGGCAGCGCTGCTGGTCGAGTTCGAAGGCTACCGCGGTGCATCCCGGCCCACTGCGGCACCACTCGACGGCGATGCTCCCCGATCCCGCCCCGACGTCCCACAGGCGCTGTCCCGGGCCCGGGGCCAGCGCAGCCAGGGTCACCGCCCGGATTCCGTGCTTGGTGATCTGGCCGTCATGGGTGAAGGCGTCATCGGCCAGCAGTGCGGTCCGTTCGTCGGGCAGATAGCGGATGGCTATCACGTTGAGATCGTCGACGTCGGGGGGTGCGTTGCGGGCCCAGTCCCGGGCGGTGCCGTCGTGGCGGTGTTCGTGCGGTGCGCCGAGTTGTTGCAGCACAGTGAATTGCGAGTCGCCGCGCCCGTGCACGTCGAGCAGCATCGCCAGCGCGTGGGGAGTGTCGCGGTTGCTGGACAGCACGATCGCCTGTCCCCCGCGCCGCACCGCGGTGTGGGCCTTCGCGGTGACCAGACTGATCACTTCCGTCTCGTGCACGTTCCAACCCATCCGCGCACACGCCAGGGTCACCGACGACACATGCGGCAGCACGCGGACTGCGCCGGTGCCGAACACGCGGACCAGGGTGCCGCCGATGCCGTGCAGCAGCGGATCGCCGCTGGCCACAACGTGAATGTCTGGTCCGGTCACGGGCAGACTCCGCAGCGCGGGCAGCATCGGGGACGGCCACTCGCGGCGCGCCGCGGCAATGGTGTCGTCGAGCAGATCGAGCTGCCGCTTCGATCCGTAAATAACTGTGGCCCTTGTCAATTCAGCTTTAGCGGCTGCCGAGAGGCCGGACATGCCGTCGGCGCCGATGCCGACCACCGTGATCATCGGGGCATCCGTCGCCACACGGACTGCGGAAGCAGCTTCATCACAAAGAACATCGGACGCAACGCCCACGGGATCCAGACGCTGCGGCGACCTTTGGCCAGGGCCTTCGCCGTGGCGGCGGCAACCTGTTCGGGGGTGCTGGACAGCGGCGCCGGCGTCATCCCCCGCGTCATCCGCCCGATGACGAAGCCCGGCCGCGCGATCAACAACCGCACCCCGGTGCCGTGCAGGGCGTCGGCCAAGCCGTTGGCGAAGCCGTCCAGGCCGGCCTTGGCCGACCCGTACACGTAATTGGCGCGCCGCACCCGCACCCCGGCCACCGAGGAGAACACCACCAGCTCCCCGCGCTGGGCGCGACGCATCGCCACCGCCAGATGGGTGAGCAGACTGAGCTGGGCGACGTAATCGGTGTGCGCGATCGCGACCGCATGCGCCGCGTCGATTTCGGCGCGGGACTGGTCCCCGAGGATGCCGAAGGCCAGCACCGCGGTGCCAATGGGGCCGTGTTCGGTGACGATCGAGTCGACGAGCGGGCCATGTGCGGTCAGGTCGTCGGCGTCGAACTCTGTGGTGTGCACGGCGGTGGCGCCGGCGTCGCGCAGCGCGGCGACCTGCTCAGCGAGCCGGTCAGCGTGGCGAGCGGCCAGCACTACGGGCTTGCCGGAGGCCAACAGCCGCGCGAGTTCAGCGCCGATCTCGCTGCGACCGCCGAAAATTACTATCGGCCCAACGCCCGTGTCGTCCACGGCTGTGATTATGGCCTGCGCTAGCGTGAAGGGCGATGGCCAAGACCACGACCCGCCTCACCGATGATGCGCTGGCGTTTCTCACCGAACGTCATCTGGCCATGCTGACCACCCTGCGAGCGGACAACTCCCCGCATGTGGTCGCGGTGGGCTTCACGTTCGACCCCAAGACCCACATCGCGCGGGTCATCACCACCGGCGGCTCGCAGAAGGCCGTCAACGCTGAGCGCGGCGGCGTAGCCGTGCTCAGCCAGGTCGACGGGGCCCGGTGGCTGTCCTTGGAGGGCCGGTCCGTCGTGAATAAGGACGTCGACGCCATTCGCGACGCCGAGTTGCGCTACGCGCAGCGTTATCGCACCCCGCGGGCCAATCCGCGACGGGTCGTCATCGAGGTTCAGGTGGAGCGAGTGCTCGGCTCCTCAGAATTGCTGGACCGAAGCGAATAGCCTTCGCGAGTCTCAGAAGCTGTAGTTCACCCACGCTCCACCGCCGGGTCCGGCTAGGGCATGCAGCCGGGAGTTCTGCACTCCGGTTCGCGGGAGCGCAAACGTCGAACTCATCCCGGAGCAGGCTGCCGCGGCACCGGTGAATGGCACTGCCGCCGTCACCGACCAACTGCCCGCTGCGGATCGACATGCCGCGGGATGCGGGTCCGTACAGGGTGCTGCAACCCAGCGCCCGTCAGCTCTTTGCAGCGTGCACTGGCCGGCACCGACACGCGGCTCTTCGTGGGCCCAGCTCCAAAGCGTCGCCTGGATGCGTCCGTCCTCGGGCAACAGCTGGTCGAAACCGAATAGGTTGACACCGCAATTGGTCATCGACTGCGCCTTCAGCGGGGTGATCGTCTCCGGATTATTAGGCGGTGTGGTCGGGTTGACCAGCGCCGAGATGAAGGTCGAGTCCTCGTAGTAGCGCACGATGTTGCTCGCATAGACCGACGGCCCATAGGTGCCATCGCACGCCGGGTAGGGCTGGTAGAGAGAGGTCTTGCCGCTCTCGACCTCTTCGCCTTGCCAGTTGAAGACAACGGTGCCCAGCGCCGGCGCGCAGACCCCGCCGCTGACCAGCACCACCTGCGCACCCGCGGCGCGCACATCGTTGCGCGAGATCGAGCGGGGAAGCAGCGCGCAGCCGGTGGGACCGATGTCGGCGGGGTTCGGCGGATAGATGAGGCTTGTTCCGTTGGGACGGCGCAACTCTCGGTCCAGGGTGTCGAAGGCCGACGCGTACGCCGTCGGGTCCTGCAACTGGTCCTCGACGATGATCAGGACGACCTCGTTCGGGTGGGCATTGAGCCAGGCCGTGATGCTCGGCAACACCTGGGTCAGCAACGGTTCGGTGGTGCAACCCAGGTTTGCTTGACTTGCCGGACGACCGTGGCAGACGGCCACGCCACGACCGCCGAGTTGATTGATCTGGGGGATGTAGTGCAGGTCCAATTCGATTGCCCGGACGTCGATGTCGAGCTGTTGGGGCATCGACAGCTGCTGATTGGAGTCGGCGTGCGACGGGGTGAACTGATCTGCGAGGCTGTTGAAGGAATTGTGGGTGCCGATCCACTGAGCGCTACCGAACGGGACCGAGTCACCCAACGCATACTGAAACTGCGCGGTGCGATGGACCCAGGACTGCAGGTAGGCGAGCGTTGCGGCTTGAGTCACCTTGTGGGCGAGCGGAACTCGGCACAAATTGTCGGACACCCCGATGCGACGGCATTCGGCGGCAACGGCGTCAGCGAACTTTCCGGTTCCCACGCACGGAAACGCAACCGGGCTGATGGCGTTGCACGGTGCAGTCGGTGACGGCGGATTAGGGACGTCGTTGACGTCAGCTGTCACCGCGGGAGTGCTTGCCCACGTCAACACCAACGCACTCAACACGACCGCACATTTCAGCCACGAGGCGCTGGGCATGCGCGCAACCTTTGCACGGTGGCGTTGGAGGGGACGAGAAATGTTGTCGAGTCGTGTGAGTGTTGCAACCGCCTCGTGACGAGGCAGCGACCCGAGGTGAATTGCGAGCCGGTCGGCCCGACATTAACGTCGCGAGCATCTGAGGCGGATCTGTTGTCGCCGTGGCGATATCGAACTACTGACCGGACCGAGAGGAGGAACTGTGTTCGTCGACAACGGGTTACTGCACTCCGGGGGCGACCACTCTCAACATGCCGGTCAGCATGCACACCGCGCCGGAAACCACCTGGCGCAGGGATCGCTGACGGCACTGATGTTCGGTGATTTTGCCGCTGCGGATGCATTTCATCACGCCGCGTCCTCGGCGCAGGATCGTCATGGCCGAATGCTGTTGAACCATCGGGAGACTCTGGCATCAGTCGGCACCAATGCACGAGTCGCCGCGACCCGGTTCGCCGAGATGGATAGCGACAATGCCAGCCGGATCAGGGCAGTGCGGTGCACTTACGATACCTAGACGTTCAAGGATTGATTGCCAGAGCCGATGGTGATCCCTGGGCGGTCGATCAAACCCTGCAGCGCGGTAGTCCGGCACAGATTTCGGATCTGGCTAAGGCATTTCACGAGGCGGGCCAATCGACTAAAGAGGCGGACGCCGCATTCGAAGAAGCGCGGCGACGTTTTGAAGAGGCCTGGAACCGCAAGAACGGTGAGCACCCGATCAACGACGCGGACGAGGTCCGGCGTGTCACCAAGTCACTCAAGTTGCAGGCGTCGCAGCTACCCAAGATTGCCGTCGACCTCGAGCAGCTGGCGGCCGTTCTAGCTCAAGCGCAGCGTGCATCCGCCGCGCGGATCGCCGCACTGGAGCAGCAGTTGGAAAGAATTGACCCCAAGTTTGGTGAAACACTCAATCATGCGTTGACCGGCCGCTGGCCCCCGTGGGATTTGCGGCTGCCTACTGACGCCATCAACGACCTCATAGGGCAAGCCGTCTGCGGCATCAACAACGCGCTGCGTGAAATTAACTTCATCCGGGATCGGTACTCAGATGTGTTGCGACACTTAACCCACAAGATGCGGTCCGAAGATGGCTACGATGCGGCACCCGTAGCGGCATGGGATGGGCACGACATCGAGACGCCCGAGCAGGCTGAGCGCGACGTTCACGCCGCCCTGGCCGGTGACCTCCAGGCCGCGACGCGGATTAACGACATCCTGGACTCGATCACAGAAGAACAACGGGCCGGCAAGGCGCCGCTCACGCCCGAGCAGGCGTCTGTGCTCAGTCAATTGCAGGCTCAGCAGAATGGGATGACGATCGAGGCATTTCACGCTGCCTTCTGCCACCTCGGTGACCAGGGCAAACTGATTGCCAACTCCTGGCAACTCATGAGCACGCCTGGGTTGAAGTTTCCGCGAACCGAACTAAAACCTGGCGCGGTGCAGGGTACCGAAATAGTCGAAGGCAATACGCACCTCTTGCCGACCGCTCTGTTACCGTCTGACGTTCTGCTTCGCGGCCGATGGAACCCTTTCGTGCTGGAGCGGATAACCAAGATAGCCAGCGCGGGAGACCCCAAGTTACGGGCGAACACGGGCTTTGACGCAATCATGCTGCAGCACGCCGCGTCGGTGATGAGAGACGGCTTAGACAAATATGAAGACGTCGTCGTCACCAAAATCCTTGCCTTGGTCGCGCCGGATCATCAAATAGTGCACAACATGGTGGTTAGCCCTGAGGGCAACGTGTTTCTCGACAACCTCACCAGCCACCCCTGGCTGGACCGCGGCAAAAGTGCTGCATCTCTGTTCGAATGGGTGCAAGGCGCCGCACAGGGACCAGAAGCCCGACTTGCGGGCGAGACGGCGCGGGCGTACGGCGTGTATATCGGGACCCACTCAACGGACTTGCTCCACCTTGCCGGTGGGCACACTGTCGGCGAGATCAATCCGGACTTGGTGCAGAGCATGGCGCACGGGCTGGCACCATACGTGAACAATATCGCCGGAATTCCGGGCAGTTTGGTCGAATTCGGCAATTCTGTCGATGCGATCGGTGACATCGAGAACGGACGGATGCCGATCGCCAAAGGAATCTTCTCCGTGTTGAGCACCGACCAAACAGCATCCAACTATTTCAACGGCGCCGCCGAACAGCACGCACTGCTGGCCGAAGCTGCCTACGCCAGAGATCTCGTCAGCCATGCACCGAATATGAACAGCTACAACACTCAATTGGGATCGGCGATGGCGTTGCGCGGACTGGTGGATACCGGCATTCACAACGCGGTTCAGGCCCAAGTAGTCAATCATCAAATCGCGGAGGACGCCGCCCAGCGGACCGAGTATAACTTTAGAAAGACCGCGTACGAAGCCGGACTCAAAGTTGCGAGTACCGCAGTGGGTTTGACGCCCGCCGGAACGATTGGTGGTGCTGCGGTAAACATCCTGGGCGGGATAGTCGAAGGTGATGTGTTGGGTGAGGCACCCCAGCCATCGAGTTCATATAATCCGTCGGTGCCGTTGATGTCCATTGGGAGGGCTGACCGAGAAATTCTCAACGCTCTCATCGCTTCTGGACAACACGTCCCCGTTCCAGACGCATACCTGGTGAACGGACATATCGGCACACCGGACGAATTAGCCGGCGTGATAGGCGGTTTGAGCGCCGACGAGTACGACCACGTGCTCAATCAGGCATTGGTGAACTTGTTCGGCCAGAGCTTCGGTCACGACCCGGCGGCGCCCGCGCCCGTCGTACCTGACCAGCACATGATGAACCGCTACAACGCCGTCGTCGCCGAACCGACCCCGCTAGCTCCACGCTGAGCTGACTAACTCGACGTGCTGTCAGGCGATACCATCACCCGATCTCCGGGAGCCGGTCGCCTGGCCGGCTCGCTGGACCGGTCGCGCAGGGACGCGTCATGAATGGGAGGACGTGATGAGCGGGGACGACCAGCTGCGGATCATCCTCGAGCAGCTTTCCCAGCTGCTGGGGATACCGGCTCCGCCCATGATCACGCCTGACCAGTTGGCGAGTGGGAGCTCGAAAATCAGCCAGTTGCTACGCGCATTGGGTGCAGCGGCCAACGCCGGTGATGCCGAAGACAATGGTGAAGCTCTGGCCGGCCACGCCGAGCGCGAGGCAAAGACATCTGAAGCACTGGCCAAGTTCCCAGCCAATGAAGAACAGGCGGCTGCGCAGCTGGCCGGCGTCGGCGGTCAGGGCGAGATGTCGCAGATGTTGCAGCAGATGCCGCAGATGGCATCCGGTATCGCCGGCGGTATAGCAGGCGCGCTGGGAGGGTTGCTGCAACCGTTCAGCCAGATTCCCTCCCAGCTCGCCCAGGCTGGCCAGCAGGCCATGCAAGCCGGAATGGGGATGATGCAGCAGCAAGGTTCGCACCTGGGCGAGACCGAGCCCGCCGACATGCTGGACGCCGACGGTGAATTCGGCGGTGGCAGTGGTGGATCCGCCGGGGCCGGTGGTGGCGCCAGCGGAGGTGGCGGCGCAGGTCTTGAGGGAACCACGCCGACGGCAATGCTCGGCCCACCGCCAACACCGTCGGCCGGTACCGTGCCGGCGTCCTCCCACGCCGCGTCGCCGGTGGCGACGCCCCCGGCCGAACCTGCGGCAAGTCCGCGTGGGGGGATGGGCGCGATGCCGATGATGCCGCCGGGCGCCATGCAGGGCGCCGCCAACAGCGGCAGTGACGCCAAGCCCGATACCAAACGCATCGTTGGGCCGACGGTGAAAAACGGGGCGCCCGTGCAGGGACGCATCACCGCGCCGCCACCGAGACCGGCGGTCGTCAAGCATGTCGAAGGCAAGCCGGTGCCGACTCGACGCATCCTGCTGCCCGACGACAAGCGCAACGACGGCGCCGATTCCGGCCGCTGAGATTCTTCAGCAAATGCTGCGGGTTCGTTGATTCGGTATTCACAGGCTGATTTACCTGGGAGGGCAAAGTCTGACTGGCGGAATTTCTGATGGACGATACGATCCACGCGTGTCGAATGTGCCTCCTCCGCAGCCAGTGCCACCGCCGTGGCCCGTGGTCGCCTCTCCACTTCGTCCGCCGTCGCGGTGGCCCGCGTTGGTGTCACTCGTGATCGCACTGGTTGCGATCGGGGTCGCTATTGCAGCCTGGTTGCGTCCTATTCCTGCTCCGTATAAGCCGCCTCCGGCGCCGACGTATTCGAGTCAGCAGGTGGCGGATGCGAAGGGGAAGGTATGCGCTGCGTATGCGAGAGTAAGCAGCGCCGTGACCGCAACGAGTTCTCGCGATAGAGGTGCTGACTACGCAACGCAACTTGCGTCGGCTGTGAATGCACGTCAAGCGCTCGTGGCAGGGAGCAATTACTTGCTTTCGACTCTTAGCGACGAACCAGCAACTCCTACGGATCTCGCACTAGATATTCGTACTCTTGCGCATTCCTACCAGTTACTCACAATAAAGCTACTCGCAGATGAGTCTGACGCTGAAATTACTGGATCAGTAAGGTCCGGTGACGAAGCAGCATCGGCACTCCAAGCTCGGTGCCGGTCATAGCTTCTGTGGTAAACAATTATGACTGACTTACCTCCGGGAGATTGGTCTTCCATTCTTGTTGGCGACCAGTGGCCCGACAGTAGCGACATGCTGGCTTTACAACAAAGCAAAGCTAATCGCGCTACTTTGACAGGCAGGTTCGTAGAATTCGAAGACGCGCTGCACAAAGCTCAAAACGATTTACTAGGATCCCAGCAGGGTCTTACCATTGATGATCTTCGTATCGCTTTCCGGCACGGTCAAGATCAAGCTCACCGAATTGCCGAAAAGAACCGCACTAAAGAAGCTGCTTATTCCACTGCTCTAGACAGTGTCATCAGTTTGCGCCAAGAGCTGACGCAGTTGGCCAGCGAAGGTAACGACAAAATCCAAGAGATCAAGAATTCGAAAGAGCCTGAAGCAGCAAAGGTAGCACAGATCATTACGGTAATACAGGCATGCCGCGCCAGTGCGAACATTGCAGCAGCCAAATATGGCGCAAATGTCTTGGATGGGATACAAAGAGTGCTTCGCGCAAACGGAAGCCCGCTGTCAGCACACGAGTTCGTAAGGCAATGCGGCTCGGATATTAGCCAGATGTTTCGACAATCTGATAACGAAAATGAGTTGAAGGATAGTGTATACGATGCACTTCACAACCACCCGTCCCAAACCATCCCTTCAACACCGGTATATAGGAACCCTTCTTTGCCGACCGAAACGCTGCCGCGCGGTGTGCCCGACCCACTAGCGACAGTCGCTGCGACCGGGAGGCTGCCTCAACAGCCCAGGCCCGCAGACGTGTCGACGCCCGGAGTAGCACATACCTCGTTGGCCAGCACTGCGGCTTCTGGCACCAACCCCCAACCACCTAGGCACCAGCCGACCCCGACTCAACCCTCGATCCTGGCACCGCCAACCGCTCCTCACGTCACAAGCGCTCCACCGGCAGCCCCAAGCATGTCGACGTCGAGCCGGGCAGCCTTGCCCCCTTCCGCTACGGCCATGCCTGCTCCCCATCTGTCAGCTCTCTCCCCCTCCGAACTCGCCCAAAGCTTCAATAGGGGTCTCGAAACGGGCGCACCGATTTCCCCACCGGTACACGCGATGCCGTCGACTCCAACCACGTCAGCGGAGTCGCATTTCACCCATCCCGTGTCGACAACTCCCGCAGCAGTCTCCAACGCGCCGGTACATGTTCCAGTGACGGATTCGCCCCCACCGGTTCACCACCCGACCGTCTCCGAAGGACCCTCGCCGGCCCCGCAGATAGTCGCCGCCGCACCTGCGGTGGCACCCGCCGTCACGCCGCAGCCCGTCGGGCCACTTCCCTCCTACGGTGCTGACCTACGGCCCCCGGTCACGACTAACCTCGCCCCGCCCGCGCCTTCGAGCGTGCCGCCACCGTTGCCGGCGACGCCGAGCTCGGCGCCGGTGAACCCATCGGCGGGCCAGTCTGGCGCGGGCCAGCCTGCGGTCGTACGCCAAAGCAGCAGTGCAGCGACTCCCCCGCCGTCGCCGGGAACCGGGGTCGCGGCCCACGCTGTCGCTGCCACCGCCACCGGAGCTGCCGTCGGCGCGGCGTCAGCCGACGCCGCCGCCCGAACCAGACTGCAGCGCCTGGTCAACTCGGTCGCGCGTCAACAACCTCGCCTGGCCTGGGCTGCCGGCGACCGCGCCGACCAAACCACTGTGCTGACAACGGATTTGGCCAGCGGATGGGTCCCGCCGAGTATCGACCTGCCTTCCGCGGTGACGCTGCTGACTCCGGCCCGGCGCCGCCGCAACCTGGAAGCCCTGCTCGGTGACGTCACCGTCGTCGCCAGCTACACACCGATCCATCATGTTTTTTTTGCATGCGACGACGGCGATCCCCCAGCAACGTCGACGCGGCCCCGATCTGCGCCCGACATCACCGATCTCGGCTGGGAGTTGTGCCAGGCCACGCAATGGCGCGACGGGCTGCCGCGACTTGCTCACACACTGGCCAAGGCGGCTTCGGCGGGCACAGGTGTGCTTGATTCCGAGGTTGACCTGCTACACCAGCACCTGAACACCATCAGCTCCCAAGTGCTCGACGGCTACCCCGACAAGATCGATGCCCACGCCGTCGGCAACTGGCAACTGCTGGCGGCAATCGAAGCGCTCATCAGCGACAACAAGACCATCGCGAACTACCACCTCGCCTGGTTCCTGGCCGGCAGACCGACCGCCCACAGTAGCAGCCAAACCACGGACCGGTCGGACCCGTGACGAGTTCCGTCCCGGCTATCGCAAGTTCGCCCTGCTGCGCTACCTGGCTAGGCGGCGAAAATCAGCGACGCCGTGCCAATCCTGTACCGACGCAGGGACGTTGACCGCCCCACCGGGGCGCCGAGTCAGTCCACCGGCACCACGATCAACTCATGCGGACGGTTGTTGACCGACATCGCACCGTCGTCGGTGACCACCACGATGTCCTCCACCCGCGCACCCCACCGACCCGGAAAGTAGATGCCCGGCTCGATGGAGAACGCCATCCCCGCGGCCAACGGCAGATCGTTGCCGGCGACGATGTAGGGCTCCTCGTGCACGCACAGCCCGATACCGTGCCCGGTGCGGTGCACGAAATACTCCGCGAGTCCGGCCTCAGCCAGCACATCACGCGCTGCCGCATCGACCTGCGCTGCGGTCACCCCTGGCCGGACAACGTCGAAAGCCGCACGCTGAGCTCGCTGGAGCAACGAATATTGCTCCGCCACTTCCGAAGTGGGCTCTCCGATGCTGTAGGTTCGCGTCGAATCGGAGTGGTATCCCGGCTCGTAGGTGCCACCGATATCGACGACCACGATGTCTCCGACCGCCAACTCGCGATCCGAATACCGGTGATGGGGATCGGCGCCGTGCGGCCCGGACCCGACGATGACGAACGCCACATCTGAATGCCCCTCGGCGACAATCGCTTTGGAAATATCGGCGGCGACGTCGGCTTCGGTCCGGCCGGGTATCAGGAAGTCGGGCACCCGGGCATGCACCCGGTCGATCGCCGCGCCGGCCTTGCGCAACGCGTCAATCTCGGCCTCTTCCTTGACCATTCGGAGCTCGCGCAACACATCGGTGGCCAGCACCGGCATCACGCCCAGCGCACCGGCCAGCGGCAGCAGATGCAATGCAGGCATCGAATCGGTGACCGCCACCGCGGCGGGAGCGACGTTGAATACCTCGCTCACCAACCGATACGGGTCGTCGCCGTCGACCCAGTCCTGGACCCGCAAGCCCATTTCCAGCACTGCGGAATCCTTCAGCGTTGCAAGCTCCAACCGCGGCAACACCACCGTCGGGTCACCGAGCGCGGGCAGCACCAAGGCGGTGAGCCGCTCGAATGTCTCTGCGCGCGAGCCCAGCAGATACCTCAGGTCGTAACCCGGAGTGATCACCAGGCCGGCCAGACCTGCCCGGGCGGCCGACCCGGCGGCGGCCTCCAGCCGACGGGCATACACCCCGGCGTCGAATCGGTGAGAGTCCATGGTCAGTCAGGCTAACCGGGCAACCTGGCAGGATGATCCGCATGCCCGCCCCCCTAGCGCTGCTGGACGGCGCCAGCATGTGGTTTCGTTCCTTCTACGGGTTGCCGTCGTCGATCAAAGCCCCGGACGGCCGCCCAGTCAACGCCGTTCGCGGCTTCATCGATTCGATGGCTGCGGTGATCGCCCAACAGAAGCCGAGTCGGCTCGCGGTGTGCCTCGATCTGGACTGGCGCCCCCAGTTCCGGGTGGATTTGATCCCGTCGTACAAATCTCATCGGGTGGCTCAGGAGGAGCCAGCGGGTGAACCCGACGTCGAGGAAGTGCCCGACGAACTGACTCCGCAGGTCGACATGATCATGGAGTTGCTGGACGCGTTCGGGATCGCGACGGCGGGCGCGCCCGGGTTCGAGGCCGACGACGTGCTGGGCACCTTGGCCGCCAAGGAACGCAATGATCCAGTGGTGGTGGTCAGCGGGGACCGGGACCTGCTTCAGGTGGTGTCCGAGGAGCCGGTGCCGGTGCGGGTGCTCTACCTCGGTCGCGGCCTGAAGAACGCCACCCTGTTCGGGCCCGAACAGGTCGCAGACCAGTACGGCGTTCCGGTGGACCGGGCCGGGCCCGCTTACGCCGAGTTCGCGCTGCTGCGCGGGGACCCGTCCGATGGCCTGCCGGGTGTGCCCGGGGTGGGCGAGAAAACTGCCGCCACCCTGCTGGCCCAGTACGGGTCACTTGAGCGACTCATGGCTGCCGCGGCGGACCCCAAGTCCAAGATGGCCAAGGGAGTGCGCACCAAACTGCGCGACGCCGCCGACTACATCACGGCAGCAGAAAAGGTGGTGCGGGTCGCTACCGACGCCCCGATCACACTGTCGACGCGCAACGACAAGCTGCCCCTGCACGCAGCCGATCCCAAACGCACTGCTGAGCTGGCGACCGAATACCGCGTCGGTTCCTCGGTGGGCCGGTTGCAGAAAGCGCTCGACGGGCTGCCGTCGTAGCCGCTACTGCGGCCGGCCAACCTCGTAGGTGCCCTTGTCGTCCTGGAAGGTCACCGTGACGCGCTTGGATGCGCCGTCGATGCTGACCGTGCAGTCGAAGGTACCGCCCTTCTTCACGGTCGGGTTGGATCCGCCATTGCACTTGACGTCTTTGACGTTCTTGGCGCCATAACCATTGGTTTCGTCGGTCAAAATCGTCTGCACGCCAGTGTTGGCTTTGTTGACGTCCAGTGTGGTGGTGACGAAGAAACCGGGCGCGACGAACCCGAGAATGCCGACGACCACGATCAGCAGCGCCAAGATGCCGCCGACCACACCGAAAATGAGGCCTTTGGAACGCTTGGGGCCGGGCTGGCCGTAGGGCGAGGGCTGGCCCGGGTACTGGCCGGGTTGTCCGTATTGGCCGGGCTGACCCGGCTGGCCGTACTGGGGCTGACCGTACGGAGCAGCCTGCCCGTACTGGGGCTGCCCGTACTGGGATTGGTCGTACTGCGGAGTCCCGCCGAACTGGGTGGCCTGCGAGTTGGGATCATACCCGGGTTGGGCGTACTGCTGCTGGGGGTAGGCCTGCTCGGCCGGCTGCTGGTATCCGGCGGGATATTCGGCGGCAGGGTAGGACTGCGCGTGCCAGGTCGCGTCCTGACCCGGCTGCTGCTGCTGCCAGGGCGACCCGGCCACCGTCGGGTCCGAGGAGCCCTGGCCGGGCTGCTGCCACCTCGGGTCTGGTCCACTCATCGTTACTCCTCAGTCCGGTTTGTCCTGGCCACGCGTTGGGCCGTCCAGTCCTGTGTCGATCACGTCCGGATGTAACCGTAGCTCGGCCTAGCCTACCCGGCGTCAACTGCGACGACGCCGCGCCGAACGTCATTGATAGCGCGCTTGGCGGCGGCACGCACATCGGGGTCCGGGGCCGCATTGCGAACCTGGTCCAGCAGGTCGAGCACCTGACGGCACCAGCGCACGAAATCCCCTGCTGACAACGGTGTTCCAGCATCCGCGGCGTCGGCGGCGGCCAGTGCCGCGGCCAGGTCGCCGGTGCGCGCCCAGCGGTAGATCACCCGCACAAAACCGTCGTCGGGTTCGCGGCTCTGGGCGATCCGGTGGGTCTGCTCATCGGCCCGCAACGCCGTCGACAACCGAGCAGTCTGCATCAACGCCTGGCGCAACGCCGGGGTCGGTACATCCGTGCCGAACGGCGCGCCAGGACCGTCCCCGCCGCGGGTTTCAAACAGCACTGCCGACACCACCGCAGCGAGCTCGGGCGGCTTCAGGCCGGCCCAGGCACCCGTGCGCAGGCACTCGGCCACCAGCAGGTCGCTCTCGCTGTAGATCCGGGCCAGCAGCCGGCCGTCGTCGGTCACCTGGGGATCGGTTGCCGGGCCGCGGATGAACTCCCGCTCGGTGAGCAGTCCGACAATCCGGTCGAACGTGCGGGCCAGCGAATTGGTGGCGGCGGCCACCTTGCGCTGCAACTGCGCATTGTCGCGTTCGATCCGGAGGTAGCGCTCGGCCTGGCGGACCTGCTCCTCGAGACCTGCAGAACTGTGCAGCGGGTGGCGGCGCAACTGCTCGCGCAGCGCCGTCAGCTCCGGATCGTAATGCGCGTTCTCCTTCGCGCGGCGCCCCGAAGGAGCCGTCAGCCCCTCGGCGGCGGACCGCAGCGCGGACGCAAGATCCCGTCGTACCCGCGGCTGGCGGTGCTCGACCCGCTTGGGCAACGTCATGGAACCGACCGGGGGCGTGGCCCCGGTGTAGTCGGCCGACGAGATCCGCCCCGCCCAACGGTGTTCGGTCAGGACCAGCGGCCGCGGGTCGGAGGTGTCACGAGCGGACTCCAGCACCACGGCCAGCCCGCCCCGGCGGCCGTGGTTGATGGTGATGATGTCGCCGCGACGCAGCGCGGCCAGCGCATCACTGGCCGCCTGCCTGCGGTGCAGCCGAGAAGCCCGCGCCGCCGTACGTTCCAGCTCGCTGATCTGGGCGCGCAACCGGGCGTAATCCAGGACTGCTGAATCGTGACCGCCGATCTCGGCGGCGATCTCGTCGAGCATGCTCTTGCCGCGTTCGATGCCGCGCACCACGCTGACCACCGATCGGTCGGCCTGATACTGGGCGAACGACTGCTCCAGCAGCCGATGCGCCTCGTCGGGCCCGAGCTGACGCACCAGGTTGATCGTCATGTTGTACGACGGCACGAACGAGCTGCGCAGCGGGAAGGTACGGGTCGAGGCCAACCCCGCGACCTCCGACGGTTCCACATCCGGATGCCACAGCACCACCGCGTGGCCTTCCACGTCGATGCCGCGGCGGCCAGCCCGGCCGGTCAGCTGCGTGTACTCCCCCGGCGTCAGCGGTACGTGCTGCTCACCGTTGAACTTGACCAGTTTCTCCAGCACGACCGTGCGGGCCGGCATGTTGATGCCCAGCGCCAAGGTCTCGGTCGCGAAGACGGCCCGGACCAGGCCGGCGGTGAACAGCTCCTCCACCGTGTGGCGGAAGGCGGGCAACATCCCCGCATGATGGGCGGCCAGGCCGCGCAGCAGACCTTCGCGCCACTCGTAATAGCCCAGGACGGCCAGGTCGGCGTCGGCCAGGTCGCCACAGCGGTGGTCGATGACCTCGGCGATGCGGGCCCGTTCGGCTTCGGTGGTCAGCTTGAGCGGTGATCGCAGGCACTGCTGGACGGCGGCGTCGCAGCCGACCCGGGAGAAGACAAAAGTGATGGCGGGCAGCAGCCCGGCGGAGTCCAGGGACGCGATCACATCCGGCCGCGCGGGAGGGCGGTAGAACCTGGGTCGTCCCCCACCGCGCGCCGGGCCACCGCGTGGGCCCCGGCGCGGCTGCCAGTCCGACATCCGGTCGGCCTCGCGGCGATGCGCGATGTGTTGCAACAGCTCGGGGTTGACGTGCGGCTTGTCCTTGGGGCCCTGCGACCGGTAATCGAACAGGTCGAACAGCCGTTTGCCCACCAGGACGTGCTGCCACAGCGGGACCGGCCGGTGCTCGTCGACGACCACGGTGGTGTCACCGCGCACCGTCTGAATCCAGCCGCCGAACTCCTCGGCGTTGCTGACCGTCGCGGAGAGGCTCACCACCCGCACCTCGTCGGGCAGATGCAGGATGACTTCCTCCCACACCGGCCCGCGCATCCGGTCGGCCAGGAAGTGCACCTCGTCCATCACCACGTGGGAAAGCCCCTGCAGCGCAGCCGAATCGGCGTAGAGCATGTTGCGCAGCACCTCGGTGGTCATGATGACGACCGGGGCATCGGCGTTGACCGACACGTCGCCGGTCAACAACCCGATCCGATCCTTGCCGTAGCGGGCCGTCAGGTCCGAGTGTTTTTGGTTGCTCAGCGCCTTGAGCGGGGTGGTGTAGAAGCATTTGCCGCCGGCGGCCAGCGCCAGGTGCACGGCGAACTCCCCGACCACCGTTTTTCCGGCGCCGGTCGGCGCGCAGACCAGCACGCCGTGGCCGCCCTCCAGCGCGCCACAGGCCCGTCGCTGAAAATCGTCGAGGGCAAAGGGCAGTTCGGCGCTGAATCGGGCCAACTCGGGCAGATCAGTCACCCCACCACCTTGCCCGGGCTTGCGCGAGCGTCCCCAAATTGGCGGTCAACATGCCCTTTTGTCGCACATTTAGGGGCGCTGGGCGCCGCAACGGTGGCGCGTGGGTGCTTAAGTGACGTCGTCATGACTTCCGCCGATCACCGACGGCGCGGGTATCGGCTCGGGCTTGTCGATTGGCGATGCCTCGTCGTCGGGAATGGCGGCGGCTTCGCGTTTGGCTTTACGCCGGTCGTGCAGTCTGGCGATCTGGATGGCGAACTCCAGCAGCACGGTCAGCGCCAGTCCGAGCGCGGTCATCGAGAACGGGTCGGAGCCCGGGGTGAACACCGCGGCGAACAGGAACATGGTGAAGATCAGGCCGCGCCGCCAGGATTTGAGCCGCTCATAGGTGAGCACACCGGCGAAGTTGAGCATCACGATCAGCAGCGGAAATTCGAAGCTGACCCCGAATACGACCAACAGATTGATCAGGAAGCCGAAGTACCGGTCGCCCGACAGCGCGGTCACCTGCACGTCGCTGCCGACCGTCAGCAGGAAGCTGAGCGCTTTGGACAACACCAGATAGGCCAGAAACGCGCCGGCGACGAACAGAAACGCCGCCGGGATCACGAACGCCACCGCGAACCGGCGTTCCTTCTTGTACAG
The DNA here is from genome assembly GCF_059812965.1 of Mycobacterium sp. NGS29. NCBI lineage: Bacteria > Bacillati > Actinomycetota > Actinomycetes > Mycobacteriales > Mycobacteriaceae > Mycobacterium > Mycobacterium sp. NGS29. The sequence goes on along the minus strand of NZ_JCALDR010000001.1, from coordinate 468,534 downwards.
GCCGGGCGTGATGAACGCCCAGAGCTCGTAGAACCACACCGGGCAGGCGGCCACGATCCCGGCCGTCATCCCAACCTTGAGCCGCAGCATGAACTGATCGAACGGCGCGGTGGCCAGCAGCCGGCACTGCCCGTCGGCGCTGATACTGGCGCGCGCCGATTGCGGCAGTGCGCAGTACGGCTGGCGCAGCCATTCGCCCAGGCTCTCCACCCCGAAGATCGGGTGGGAGTACCAGATGAATCCGAACGCCGTGGTAACCACGATCGCGCCCAGCGAGACCAGCAGCCGGGCCCGCAGTTCGGTGAGGTGGTCGACCAGCGACATGGTCGCGTCGGGATTGACCCGGCTGCGCCGGTTACGCGGGTTCAGCCGTCTCAGCGGACCGAGAGCGCGCGCTGAGGCCCTGGAACCTTTCACCACATTCGGTCAGAATGCCGCCGGGCTAGGCCGGCCGCGCCTCGGTGTGACCCTGCTCCGCGGGCGCGGGGTGTTCGACGCGCCGCGACTGCACCGGCGTGGGGTTTTCGATGGCGGCGTCGGTCTTGTTCTCGCTCTGCATCTCGCGGACCTCGGACTTGAAGATCCGCAGCGACTTGCCCAGCGAGCGCGCTGCATCGGGGAGCCGCTTGGCACCGAACAGCACGATCACCACAACGGCCAGGATCAGCCAGTGCCACGGTTGAAGACTGCCCACTTTGATTACCTCCAGACGTTGGCCCTGATGTTACCGCAGTACGGCTGCCGCACCGGGACACGCGCGCTGCGCGCCGTCGGCGCGACCGGCATCAGCCGAGTTCAGCGGCCTGGTAGGCCGCGATGGCCGCCTCCGCGGCGGATCGGACCCGGGACGCGAGCGACTCTGGCGCCAGCACCTTGACCTCGGATCCGAAGCCCAGCACCAGCCGCGCCATCCAGTCGTCGGAGGCATAGGTCATCGTCGCCTCGCAGGAGCCGTCGGAGTGTTCGCGTACCTCCCGCAACGGGTAGTACTCGAACATCCACGACGCGGACGGCGCCACCAGCAGCGTCGCCGACGGCAAGGACGGGTCGCCGTCGAACAGCGAGGTGTCCGGCGGCGATTGCCGGGCCGGTTCCGGCGGCGAGGCGGGTTCACCCAGGTCGGTGGCGTCGACGATGCGGTCGAACCGGAACAGTCGGACCCCCTCGGCCTCGCGCGACCACGCTTCCAGGTAGCTGTGGCCGCCGATCAGCAGCACCCGGATCGGGTCGACGGTCCGCTGGGTCAGCGAGTCGTGCGAGGCGGCGTAATAGTCGAGGGTCAGCGCATGTCCGTCGCGGATGGCCGCACGTACGACCGCTGCGGCGCGGCTCTCCACCGGCGCCGGTTCCTCCACCGCGGACACGGTGTCCTCATGTCCGACGGCGCCGGCCGCCGCGGCGATCTTGGCGATCGCGCTGCGCGCTGCCTGCGGATCGACGACACCGGGAATGTCGGCCAGCGCGCGCAATGCCACCAACAGCCCGGTTGCCTCCGGCGACGTCAGTTTGAGCGGCCGGTCGATTCCCGCCGAGAACGTCACCTTGACGGTGTCGCCGGAGAACTCGAAGTCGATCAGGTCGCCGGGGTAATAGCCCGGCAGACCGCACATCCAGAGCTGGTTGAGGTCGGCTTCGAACTGCTTGTCGGACACGCCGAGTTCGGCGGCCGCCTCGGCTTTGGTGATCTCCGGATTCGACATCAGGTAGGGCACCATGTTCAGCAGCCGCACCAGCCGGTTGGACAGTTGGGTCACGCCGGCGCCTCCGCCACAGCGGCCGCCGCCCGGAGCCGCGCCAGGACATCCTCGCGCAGCGATTGCGGCTGCAACACGATCGCGTCGGCGCCATATCCGGCGATCTCACGGGCCAGTCGGTCGCTGAATCCGATGTCGATCTCGATCACGTCGCCGTCGCGGCCGGCCAGTCGCTGCGGGCCGACCGGCCTGCCGGTGCGCCGCAATGCGGTGCCGCGTCCGTCGGCCACCCAGACGCTGGCCTGCGCGCCGGTCGGTGCTTCGGCGACGGCGGCGGCCACGATCCCGGGAAGATCAACATCCTCGGGCACGGTGACCGCGCCGGGCTGCCCGATGGGCGTGACGCCGGGACCGATCCGCGAGAGTCGGAACGTGCGGGTGGCGTTGCGGTCCCGGTCATGCCCGACGAGATACCAGCGGCCTTTCTCGGTGACGACGCCCCACGGTTCGACCGTGCGGGTGGTGAACGGTTCGGCGCGCGACGGGCGGTGCGGAAACTGGACGGCCTGCCGAGATTGGATGGCCGCCAACAGGATTCCCAGGATGTCTTCCGAGCCCCGCAGGCCGGGAACACCGGGCGGTGAGGCGATGGCCACCGGGGCACCGGAATCGACCTCCACACCGGCCGCGCGCAGCTTGAGCAGGGCGCCCTGAGTGGCGGTGATCAGCTCCGGCGATTCCCACAACTGGGTGGCGACCGCGACCGCCGCCGCCTCGGCGGCAGTCAACTCGACCTCCGGCAGCGCGTAGGCCTCGCGGTTGATGCGGTAGCCCTCGGTGGGGTCCAGATTGGACACTCTGCCGACCTCGAGCGGGATGCCCAAGTCGCGCAACTCGTTCTTGTCCCGCTCGAACATCCGCGAGAACGCTTCGGCGGTGGGGCTTTCGGAGTAGCCGGCGACGTTGGACCTGATCTTCTCGGCGGTGATGTAGCCGCGCGTGGACAGCAGGGCGATCACGAGGTTGACCAGCCGTTCGACTTTCGAAGTGGGCATCCGTCCTAGGTTAGATGCCTCGACTCCTTTTCATGCGCGGGCGCGAGCTTATGCGCAGGTTCGAGTAGCGCCGGGTTCGGTCACATACTCGCGATGAGTCGTTTCACCCGCTCGTCGACCGCCCGGAACGGGTCTTTGCACAGCACCGTGCGCTGCGCCTGGTCATTGAGCTTCAGGTGCACCCAGTCGACGGTGAAGTCACGACCGGCAGCCTGGGCTGCGCTGATGAACTCCCCGCGCAGCCGGGCGCGGGTGGTTTGCGGCGGGTGGTCCACCGCGTCGGCGATCTCCTCGTCGGTGGTGACCCGGGTGGCCAGACCCTTGCGTTGCAGCAGGTCGAAGACACCGCGGCCGCGCTTGATGTCGTGGTAGGCCAGGTCGAGCTGCGCGATCTTGGGGTCGGACAACTCCATGTTGTAGCGGTCCTGGTAGCGCTGGAAGAGCTTGCGCTTGATGACCCAGTCGATCTCGGTGTCGACCTTGGCGAAGTCCTGGCTCTCCACGGCGTCGAGCTGGCGGCCCCACAGGTCGACGACCTGCTCGATCTGCGCGTTGGGTTCACGGTTCTGCAGGTGCTCGACCGCGCGACTGTAGTACTCCCGCTGGATGTCCAGCGCGCTGGCCTGACGGCCGCCGGCCAGCCGGACCGGGCGGCGACCGGTGACGTCGTGGCTGACTTCGCGGATGGCGCGAATCGGGTTGTCCAAGGAGAAGTCCCGGAACGCCACCCCCGCCTCGATCATCTCCAGCACCAGCGCAGCGGTGCCGACCTTGAGCATGGTGGTGGTCTCGGACATGTTGGAGTCACCCACGATGACGTGCAGACGGCGGTACTTCTCGGCGTCGGCGTGCGGTTCGTCGCGGGTGTTGATGATGGGGCGGCTGCGGGTGGTCGCGCTGGACACACCTTCCCAGATGTGTTCGGCGCGCTGGGACAGGCAGAACGTCGCGGCTTTGGGGGTCTGCAGCACCTTGCCGGCCCCGCAGATCAGCTGGCGGGTGACCAGGAACGGCAGCAGCACGTCGGAGATGCGGGAGAATTCGCCGGCGCGCACGATCAGGTAGTTCTCGTGGCAGCCGTAGGAGTTGCCCGCGGAGTCGGTGTTGTTCTTGAACAGGTAGATGTCGCCGCCGATGCCCTCGTCGGCGAGCCGCTGTTCGGCGTCGACCAGCAGGTCTTCCAGCACCCATTCGCCGGCGCGGTCGTGGGTGACTAGTTGCACCAGGCTGTCGCATTCGGCGGTGGCGTACTCGGGGTGACTGCCCACGTCGAGGTAGAGCCGGGCGCCGTTGCGCAGGAACACGTTGGAGCTGCGTCCCCACGACACCACGCGGCGGAACAGATAGCGGGCCACCTCGTCCGGGCTGAGTCGACGATGCCCGTGGAAGGTGCAGGTGACACCGAACTCGGTCTCGATGCCCATGATTCGTCGCTGCACGTTATCGAGGGTACTTGCTGTCCTACCGCTGCAGTCAGCAAGCCGCGCCTGTGCCGCAACTGTGACCGGACGCGTCGGACCTGTTTCCGGCAGACCCGCGGCGCACTCCGGTGCCGCGCCTACTCGGGGGACTCGCCTTCGGACTCTGCAGCGCTGTCCGATTCCGGCTCGCCGTCCTGCAGCAGGCTTTCCACCGTCGACCGGGTGAGGCGTTTGAACGCCCGCCGCGGCCGGTTGGCGTCGAGGATCGCGACTTCCAGGCTGGCCACACCTACGCTGGCCTGGCCGTTGCTACTGGAGTCGGCACTGCCGGCGCGCAGCGCTTCCACCGCCATCCGCAGGGCGTCGGGCAGCTCGGCTTCCTCGGCGAATGACTCCTTGAGTGCGTTGATGATCGGTTCGGTGGTGCCGCCCATCACCACGAAATGCGGCTCGTCGGCGATCGACCCGTCGTAGGTGATCCGGTAGAGCTCCGGGGCCTTCGTCTCGCCGTAGTGGGCGACTTCAGCCACGCACAGTTCCACTTCGTAGGGCTTGGCCTGCTCGGTGAAGATGCTGCCCAGCGTCTGGGCGTAGACGTTGGCGAGCTGCCTGCCGGTGACATCGCGACGGTCGTACGCGTAGCCGCGGGTGTCGGCAAATTGGATGCCGCCGCGGCGCAGGTTGTCGAACTCGTTGAACTTGCCGGCCGCGGCGAAACCGACCCGGTCGTACAGCTCGCTGATCTTCTGCAGCGATCGCGAGGGATTCTCCGCGACGAACAGCACGCCACCGGCGTAGGCCAGAGCCACCACGCTGCGTCCGCGGGCAATGCCCTTGCGGGCGAGCTCGCTGCGCTCGCGCATCGCCTGTTCGGGCGAGATGAAATACGGGAAGCTCACTTCTCACCGCCATCGGGGCCGAAAGTATCAGCGCGCGAACGACTTTCGATGACACCGCGCGCGAGTTCAGCGATCCGGCGCTCCGGGATCTCCATCGCCCCGTCGGCGTCGATGGTGACCGCGGTGGGATAGATGCCGCGGACCAGGTCCGGACCGCCCGTCGCGGAGTCGTCGTCGGCCGCGTCGTAGAGCGCTTCGACCGCGACCCGCAGGGCCGAATCAGCGTCGGCGACTTGGGAATACAGCTTCTTGATGGACGACTTGGCGAAGATCGAGCCCGAGCCCACCGACTGGTAGCCCTCCTCTTCGATGTTCCAGCCGCCGGCGGCGTCGAAGGACACGATGCGACCCGCCGACTCCGGGTCGGCGGCATGGATGTCGTAACCGACCAGCAGCGGCAGCGCCACCAGGCCCTGCATGGCGGCGGGCAGGTTGCCGCGCACCATGATCGCCAGCCGGTTCACCTTGCCGGCGAACGTCAGCGGCACGCCTTCGAGCTTCTCGTAGTGCTCGAGTTCGACCGCGTAGAGGCGGGCGAATTCGACCGCGATCGCCGCGGTGCCTGCGATGCCGGTGGCGGTGTAGTCGTCGGTGATGTAGACCTTGCGCACGTCGCGCCCGGCGATCATGTTGCCCTGCGTGGATCGCCGGTCTCCGGCGATCAGGACTCCGCCCGGATACTTCAGCGCGACGATGGTGGTGCCGTGCGGCAGCTGGTCGCCGAGCGAGGCACCAGTGACCCCGACGGGCAGCAACTCCGGTGCCTGACGGCGCAGGAAGTCAGCAAACGACGACAGGTCTATGCCTGAGGATCCGGGAAGTGCTGAGTTGATGGGTAGGCGATCGGGCGACTGCCAGGTCACTGGCCGCCCTTTTGGACGTATGCCCGCACGAAGTCCTCGGCGTTCTCCTCCAGGACGTCGTCGATCTCGTCGAGCAGATCGTCGGTGTCCTCGGTCAGCTTCTCGCGGCGTTCCTGGCCAGCGGCCGCCGCACCGGTGACGTCGTCGTCATCGCCGCCGCCACCGCCGCGTTTGGTCTGCTCCTGCGCCATCGCCGCCTCCTGCTCGTCATACGCCCTTCGGGCGGGTGTCCATTCGCCCGTTGACTTTTCTCTACCCTACCGGTCGGCCCCGACATTTCGTCGGTCTGACCACGCCGTCAACCGGTCACCGCGTCAGCTGTTCCACCAGCTCCACGGCGCTGTCCACCGAATCCAGCAACTCCCCCACATGTGCTTTGCTGCCACGCAGCGGCTCCAGCGTCGGGATCCGTACCAGCGAGTCACCGCCGAGGTCGAAAATCACCGAGTCCCAACTGGCCGCGGCGATGTCGGCCCCGAACCGGCGCAGGCACTCGCCGCGGAAGTATGCGCGGGTGTCCGTCGGGGGGTTGTCCACCGCCTCGAGCACCTGATGCTCGCTAACCAGGCGCTTCATCGATCCGCGCGCCACCAGGCGGTTGTACAGGCCTTTGTCCAATCGCACGTCGGAGTACTGCAGATCCACCAGGTGCAGCCGCGGCGCCGACCAGCTCAGGTTCTCGCGCTGGCGAAACCCTTCCAGCAGCCGCAGCTTGGCCGGCCAGTCCAGCAGCTCGGCACACTCCATCGGGTCCCGTTCGAGCAGATCGAGTGCGTGTGCCCAGGTTTCCACGACGTGCGAGGCACGGGGATCCGGGTCGCGGCTGTCGACCAGCTTGGCGACCCTATCGAGGTAGATCCGTTGCAGCGCAAGGGCCGTCAACTCGCGACCGTCGACCAGCGCGACGGTCTGACGCAGCGACGGGTCGCGGCTGACCGCGTGCACGGCGTGCACCGGGCGCGCCAGGGCCAGGTCACTGAGGTCGACCCCTTCCTCGATCAGGTCCAGCGCTAGGGCGGTGGTGCCCAGCTTCAGGTAGGTCGAGGTCTCGGCGAGGTTGGCGTCACCGATGATGACGTGCAGCCGTCGGTACCGGTCGGCGTCGGCGTGCGGTTCGTCGCGGGTGTTGATGATGCCGCGCTTGAGCGTGGTCTCCAGGCCGACTTCGACCTCGATGTAGTCCGACCGTTGCGATAACTGGAAGCCGGCCTCATCACCGGAGGCGCCGATGCCGACGCGCCCGGATCCGGTCACCACCTGCCGCGACACCAGGAACGGCGTCAGGCCGGCGATGATGGCCGAGAACGGCGTCTGCCGCGACATCAGGTAATTCTCGTGCGATCCGTAGGACGCACCCTTGCCGTCGACGTTGTTCTTGTAGAGCTGCAGTTTCGCGGCACCGGGCACGCTGGCGACATGCCGTGCGGCCGCCTCCATCACCCGTTCGCCGGCCTTGTCCCAGATCACCGCGTCCATCGGGTCGGTGCATTCCGGCGCCGAATACTCCGGGTGGGCGTGGTCGACGTAGAGCCGGGCCCCATTGGTCAGGATCATGTTGGCCGCGCCGACCTCGTCGGCATCGACGACGGGTGGCGGTCCGGCCGAGCGGCTCAGATCGAACCCACGCGCGTCGCGCAGCGGCGATTCGACCTCGTAATCCCAGCGGGTACGTTTGGCGCGCTGGATGCCGGCGGCCGCGGCATAGGCCAGAACGGCTTGGGTCGAGGTGAGGATCGGGTTGGCGGTCGGGTCCGACGGCGAGGAGATGCCGTACTCGACCTCCGTCCCGATAATCCGTTGCATGCCTTGAAGCCTAGGCCCGCCGACGATGCAGCCCCTGCGGGGGCTGGTGAGGAGGCGGGCAATCAAGCCGAGCCCGCCGACGATGCAGCCCCTGCGGGGGCTGCTCCCCCGCCCTTGGCTCTGCGTCTAGGGCGACAAAGTGCGACTAAGCCGCACCCTGCCCGCAGAGTGAACGGGCTAGTGTGACCCGCCATGAGCCCATCATCGGCCACGGACCAGGCGGAAAGCTGGTTCTTGCAGCGCGGTCTGCCGTCGGTGCTGACGACACGCGGGCGGTGGCGACGACTCTGGCCGCGGTCGGCGCCGATGTTGGCGGCCTACGCCACGCTGCACTGTTGGACTCTGCCGATCCTGTTCGTCGCGGACCCGGAACACATCGTGATCGAAGGACAGCTCACCCCTCGGGACTTTTTCCTATTGGTGCTCCTCGGACTGGCCCCGGTGGCGATGGCGGTCGTCGGTTGGCTGGTGTCGCGGATGGCGGACCGTCGTAGACGCGCGACGGCCTCGACGGTGTCTACAGCGCTGGTGGGGATCGTGATTGCTCTCCAGAACGGACCGCAGCATCTCGGCAACGCTGCGGGCACCGCCGCGGTGTTGATGCTGTTGACCGGACTTGGGGTCGGGTCCGTCGCCGGTTGGTCGGCCCGCATGACGCTGTCGCACCTCACCACGATCGGCGGCCTCGCGGTTCGGGCGCTGCCGGTAGTTCTGCTGACCACCCTGGTCTTCTTCAATGGCAATGTCTGGCTGATGTCGGCGACAATCACCGGCGGCCGATTGGCGCTCGCAGTGGTGTTCTTGGTCGGCATCGCCGCCGCGTTCGTGGTCTCTGCGACCGCAGAACGTATCCGGCCAATGCTGCGCTCGCCAACCGGGGTCACCGACGAGGCAGAACGCCTAACCGACACGCCCTTTGCGGCGATGCCGGACCCGCCGAACGCACCCGCGTTGAGCAGGATTGAGCGCGTCAACGTAGTTTTCGTGCTGGTCGCCTCGCAACTGACCCAGATCACGGTGGTCGCGGCGCTCACTAGCGGGATCTATGTGGTCCTCGGTTTGATCGTGCTGACTCCGGCCCTGCTCAAAGAGTGGGCCCGCACCACCGAGGCCAACTCGACGATTCTGAACCTGACGGTTCCCGTGCCTGATTCGCTGACTCATTTGTGCTTATTCCTGGGGGCGTTGACCTTCATGTACGTCAGCGCCCGCGCGGCCGGCGACGACGACTACCGCGCGACGTTCGTCGACCCGCTGATCGCCGACCTGCGGGCCGCCCTGGTAGCGCGTGGCCGGTATCGCGGTCCGGTAGCGACTACGCCGATGATTGACGCTGGTGAGCTGGGTGATTAGGTTCACCCTGTGTCAGCCCCACAATCGAGTTCCACATCCCGCCATGCCGCGGGTGACCTGTCCGGGAAGCGTTACGGCGAAGTACTTCTCGTAACCCCCGGCGAGGCGGGTCCGCAAGCCACCGTCTACAACAGCTTCCCGCTCAACGACTGTCCGGCCGAGCTCTGGTCGGCTCTGGACGCTCACGCCATCGCAACCGAAAACGGTGCGGCCACAGCGCTACTCAACGGTCCGCGCTACTGGTTGATGAACAGCATCGAGAAGCCCTCTGCGGGAATGCAGATCATCAAGACCTTCGGGGGCATCGACATGTTGCTGCAGGCCACTGTGCTGCTCTCGTCGATGAACCCGTCGCCGTACACCGTCAACCAGGTGAGCCGCAACACGGTGTTCGTCTTCGACGCCGGCCAGGAGATCTACGAACTTCAGGACCCGCACGGCCGGCAGTGGGTGATGCAAACCTGGAGCCAGGTGGCCGACCCCAACCTGTCGCGGGCGGATCTGCCCAAGCTCGGCGAGCGACTCAACCTGCCGACGGGCTGGGCGTATCACTCGCGTGTGCTCTCCGACGAGTTGCGCGTCGACACCACCACCCAAGCCGCTCAGGTACTGCAGGATGACCTGACCAACAGCTATTCGCTGGTGACCTGAGTCTGAACGCGCCTGGGCTACAGGTACTGACCCAGGTTCGACTCGGTGTCGATGGCCCGCGACGCGCTCGACGACTTGCCGGTGACCAGGGTGCGGATGTAGACGATCCGTTCACCCTTCTTGCCCGAAATCCGCGCCCAGTCATCGGGATTGGTGGTGTTGGGCAAGTCCTCGTTCTCGGCGAACTCGTCGACGATCGAGTCGAGCAGGTGCTGGATGCGCAGACCCGGCTGGCCTGTCTCCAACACCGACTTGATCGCGTTCTTCTTCGCCCGGTCGACGACGTTCTGGATCATTGCCCCGGAGTTGAAGTCCTTGAAGTACATGACTTCCTTATCACCGTTGGCGTAGGTGACCTCCAGGAACCGGTTGTCATCGATCTCGGCGTACATCCGCTCGACGACCTTCTCGATCATCGCCCGGATGCAGGCACCGCGGTCGCCCTCGAACTCGGCGAGGTCGTCGGCGTGCACCGGCAGCGTGTCCACCAGGTACTTGGAGAAGATGTCCTGTGCCGCTTCGGCATCCGGGCGCTCGATCTTGATCTTCACGTCCAGACGGCCGGGCCGCAGGATGGCCGGGTCGATCATGTCCTCGCGGTTGGAGGCGCCGATCACGATGACGTTCTCGAGTCCCTCGACACCGTCGATCTCGGACAGCAACTGCGGCACCACGGTGGTCTCGACGTCCGAGGAGACGCCGGTGCCGCGGGTGCGGAAGATCGAGTCCATCTCGTCGAAGAACACGATCACCGGGGTGCCCTCGGAGGCCTTTTCCCGGGCCCGCTGGAAGATCAGCCGGATGTGCCGCTCGGTCTCGCCGACGAACTTGTTGAGCAGTTCGGGGCCCTTGATGTTGAGGAAGTAGGACTTGGCCTCGCGGGCGTCGTCCCCACGCAGGTCCGCCATCTTCTTCGCCAGCGAGTTTGCCACCGCCTTGGCGATCAGGGTCTTACCGCAACCGGGCGGGCCGTAGAGCAGCACACCCTTGGGCGGACGCAACGCGTACTCGCGGTACAGATCCTTGTGCAGGAACGGCAACTCGACGGCGTCACGGATCTGCTCGATCTGACGGGTCAGACCACCGATGTCGGAGTAGCTGACATCCGGCACCTCTTCGAGCACCAGGTCCTCGACCTCGGCCTTCGGGATGCGCTCGAACGCGTAGCCGGCTTTGGTGTCGACCAGCAGCGAGTCACCCGGCCGCAGTTTGCGGGGGCGGCTGTCGTCGTTGAGGGCGTCGGGATGCCCTTCGGGCAGGTCCTCAGCGACCAGCGGTTCGGCCAGCCAGACGATGCGCTCCTCGTCAGCGTGGCCGACCACCAACGCCCGGTGCCCGTCGTTGAGCACCTCACGCAGCGTAGAGATCTCACCGACCGATTCGAACGTCCCGACCTCGACCACGGTCAGTGCCTCGTTGAGCCGGACGGTCTGGCCCTTCCGCATCGACGAGGTGTCGATGTTCGGCGAGCACGTCAGACGCATCTTGCGACCCGAGGTGAACACGTCGACGGTCTCGTCCTCGTGGGTGCCGAGTAGCACGCCGTAACCGCTGGGCGGCTGCCCCAACCGGTCCACTTCTTCGCGCAGCGCCAGCAGTTGTTGGCGAGCCTCTTTAAGAGTTTCCATTAATTTGGAATTGCGCGCGGCGAGTGAGTCGATACGGGCTTCGAGTTGATGGACGTCGCGGGCCGTGCGCGTGGAGCTCTGATGGGCCGCTACGTTGTCCAGTTGCTCGCGCAGCACTGCTGCTTCACGACGCAACTGTTCCAACTCGGCAGCATCTTCGCTGGACAGGGGGATATCGCGGGGGTTCTTGAATGCTTCAGAACGCTCTGAGTCACCCATGTTGCGCTCCTTTCCCGCACCAGGAATGGCGTGGCGGATACATCCAAGCTACCGGCCAACCGCGAATGATGTGCGCAGTCAAATGCCCTTGAAAAGTTACAAGTTGGGTCACGCTGGTAATCTCGGGTTCTACTCGGGCCGCGCGAAAGGACTTCTGTGACGACGAAATCCCTAGCCACAGGCATTCTTATCGATGCGACGACAGGCTGCGCAAGCCCGGATGTGACTTACGTTTCATTCCGCTGGTTACCCACTTATCGGCGATAACCGCGCCCGCAAACGAATGTCCCGCAACGTCCGCGTAACACTGAGCGCCGCCCTCGTCACAGCGGCGGTCGCGATAGCTGGCTGTTCGCATGACACCGCAAAGAATATGGGCGCCAACGATTCGTCGCTGCCAGCTGCCTCGTCGAGCGCACCGGCCGCCCCGCCAACCGCTCCCCTGCCCGCGCCCGAAGCTCTCAGCGACATCCTGGTTCGGCTTGCCGATCCAGCCGTGCCTGGTGCCGAGAAGTTGAATCTTGTTCAGGGCTCCGGTCCGGATACCGTCGGCGCCTTGGACCGTTTCACCACCGCCGCACGTGACGGCGGCTACCTGCCGATGACGTTCGTCGCCAACAACATCGCCTGGTCAAGTCAGAACCCGTCGAACGCGATGGCCACCGTCGTGGTCACCACCGCCAACCCGCAGCACCGCGAGTTCACCTTCCCGATGGAGTTCACCCCGTTCCAGGGCGGATGGCAGCTGTCACGCAAGACCGCGGAGATGCTGTTGGCCATGCAGAATGCGGGAACGCTGCCCCCGACGTCGCCGCCGCCGCCCGGACCTCCCCCGGCACCCGGCTCAGAACCCAGCCCGGCACCCGCGCCGCCCGCCAGCCCGTCGCCGACGCCGTAGCGCACCGTGTGGATCGGCTGGCTGGAATTCGATCTGCTGTTGGGTGATGTGCACTCCCTCAAGCAGAAACGCTCGGTGATCCGCCCGGTCGTCGCCGAACTGCACCGCAAGTTCAGCGTGTCCGCCGCCGAGACCGGGTCACAGGATCTGCATCGTCGCGCGGGGATCGGGTTGGCGGTGGTGTCGGCCGATCGGGCGCACGCGCTCGACGTTCTCGACCGGGCCGAACGGCTGGTCGCGGCACACCCGGAATTCGAGCTGCTCTCGGCGCGCAGAGGATTGCACCGCAGCGACGACGACTAGGCCAGCTCGGTCTGTTGCCGATCAGCCGTCGCGACCCTCGCGCTTGCGACCCAGCGGCATCGGCGCAACCGTGCCGGGCGCCAAGCGGCGCATCGCGATCAGGAAGGCGGTGTGCCCGCGCATCGTGTGTTGTGGCCGCACCGCCAACCCGACCACATTCCAGCCGCGCTGCAACGTCTCCCAGGACCGCGGTTCGGTCCAGCACTGTTGGGCGCGCACCGCCTCCACCGTCTTGGAGAGCTGGGTGACGGTGGCGACGTAGATCACCAGCACGCCGCCGGCGACCACCAGTCGCGACACCGCATCAAGCACGTCCCACGGCGCCAGCATGTCCAGCACCGCGCGGTCGAAGGATCCGTCGGGCAAGTCGGAATCGGCGAGGTCACCGAGGATCAATTGCCAGTTGTCCGGCAGCTCGCCGTAGTAGCTGCCGACATTGCGCCGGGCGTGTTGGGCGTGGTCGGCGCGCTGCTCGTAGGACACGACCTGCCCTCGGGGGCCGACCGCCCGCAGCAGCGACAGGGTGAGGGCACCGGAACCGGCGCCGGCTTCCAGCACCCGCGCGCCGGGAAAGATGTCGCCCTCGTGCACGATCTGGGCGGCGTCTTTGGGGTAGATCACCTGCGGTCCGCGCGGCATGGACATGACGTAGTCGACCAGCAGCGGGCGAAGCACCAGGAACAGCGCGCCGTTGCTGGACTTGACCACGCTGCCCTGCTCCAGTCCGATGATCGTGTCGTGGGCGATGCGGCCGCGATGAGTGTGGAATTCGCTGCCCGGCGTGAGCGTGATGGTGTAGTGGCGGCCCTTGGCGTCGGTGAGCTGGACGCGCTCGCCGACAGTGAACGGACCGGTGGCTGACACGCCGTCCAGCGTGCCAGTCGACTCGCCGACCACGTTTATCGGGGTTGACCACGATTTGTCGTAGGCCGGTCATAAGCTGCGAATATGACCAATCAGCTGGCGGCTGCCCCGCCGGTTGCGCACAGCTCGCGGCCGGCGTTGTCCCCGTCGCGGGCTGCGGACTTCAAGCAGTGCCCGCTGCTGTACCGGTTCCGGGCGATCGACCGGCTACCGGAGGCGCCGTCCACACCCCAGCTGCGCGGGTCCTTGGTGCACGCCGCCTTGGAGCGGCTGTACGGCTTGCCCGCCGGGCAGCGCGATCCGCAGACCGCCAGCGCTTTGGTCGAGCCGGCGTGGGAGCAGGTGCTGGCCCGCGAGCCGGACCTGCTCGCCGGACTGGAACCCGATCAGCGGACCCAGCTGCTCGACGAGGCGCGGGCGCTGCTGGCGGGTTACTACCGGCTCGAGGATCCGACCCGTTTCGACCCGCAGTGCTGCGAGCAGCGGGTCGAGGTCGAACTGGCCGACGGCACCTTGCTGCGCGGCTACATCGACCGGATCGACGTCGCTGCCACCGGTGAGCTGCGCGTGGTCGACTACAAAACCGGCAAGGCGCCGCCGGAAGCGCGCGCCCTGGCCGAATTCAAGGCCATGTTCCAGATGAAGTTCTATGCGGTGGCGTTGTTTCGCTCGCGTGGCGTGCTGCCTACCCGGCTGCGGCTGATCTACCTCGCCGACGGTCAACTGCTGGACTACACGCCGGACCGTGACGAACTGCTGCGATTCGAGAAGACACTGATGGCGATGTGGCGCGCGATCCAAGCTGCCGGCCAGACAGGCGATTTCCGGCCCAGCCCATCGCGGTTGTGCAACTGGTGTGCCCACCAGGTGCACTGCCCAGCCTTCGGTGGCACCCCGCCGCCCTACCCGGGCTGGCCGACCGAACCGGCGGCATGAGCGGCAGCTTTTACCGCCGTCTACCCCGACTCGGCGACGGCGATGAACGGTTTGAATCGACGGAATTCACGCGCAGCAACTGGGGGCCGGATCTGCAGCACGGGTCTCCGCCGATGGCGCTGCTGACCAAGCTGGTGGAAGAACTCTCGGCGGGATCAGGCTTGCGAATCGGCCGACTCAGCCTGGACATTCTGGGCGCAATCCCGGTCGCCCCGGTGCGTGCCCGCGCCTGGATGCAGCGGCCGGGATCGCGGGTGGCGATGATGTCGGCTGAGATGCACGTCGACCGGACGGATGGCTCCACCCGCGCCGTCGCGCGCCTGTCCGCGTGGTTGATCGCGGTATCCGACACCGCCGACGCCGCCTCGGACCGCTATCCGCCGGTACCAGAAGGTCCCGCCCAGCCCGTCCCGGACGTATTCGCCGATGCCGGGGGCTATTTCGATGCGATCACCTGGCGCCCGCAGCGCGTGGACGACGGCGCCGAGGCGCTGTCCTGGTTCAGTCCGATCGTGCACATCGTCGACGCCGAGGAGACGACGGCCCTGCAGCGCCTCGCCGCCGTGGTGGACTGCGCGAACGGGGTCGGCAAAATTCTGGATCCGGGCGAATTCGCGTTCATGAACACCGACACCGTGGTGCATCTGCATCGACTGCCCGTCGGCAACGACTTCGCGCTGCGTGCCCGCGCGTCCGTCGGCCCGGACGGCGCCGGGGTGACCACGGGCGAGATCTTCGATACCGCGGGATTCATCGGCACCTCCGCGCAGACGCTGTTGATCCAACGGCGATAGCGCAGCGGCGCAGGCGCTGGCCTCTCTCAGCCACCGGCGGCGCGGGCCGTGCGGTGCCGGGATCTGACCTGCAGATCCCCTAGTCCAGCGCCGTCAACTCCTGCAGCACCGTGGGAATCAGTTCGCTGACCGTCGGATGGATGTGCATGGTGCGCGACAGCGTGGTGTACGGCGCTTTGGCTGACATGACGTCCAAGACGCAGTGCACGGCCTCGTCACCGCCGACACCGAAGATCGCCGCGCCCAAGATCTCGTCGGTGTCGGCGTCGACCACGATCTTCATGAACCCCTGTGTCTCACCCTTTTCCACGGCCCGGCCGACCCGCGTCATCGGCCGCTTGCCGACCAGCACCGTGCGGCCCGAGTCGCAGGCCTGCCGGACGGTCATACCGGCGCGCCCCAGCGGCGGGTCGATGTAGAGGGCGTAGGTGGTGATGCGATCGCTGACCTTGCGGGAGTCGTCATCGAGCAGGTTGGCGGCTACGATCTCGAAGTCGTTGTAGGAGGTGTGGGTGAAAGCACCCTTGCCGTTGCAGTCCCCCAGCGCCCAGATGTGGTCGACGTTGGTCTTGAGTTGGTCGTCGACTTCGATGTAGCCGCGCGCGTCGATCTGCACACCGGCCGCGTCTAGGCCGAGTTCGTCGGTGTTGGGCTGGCGGCCCACCGCAATCAGTAGATGAGTCCCCGCGATCGCATCGGCACCGGCACTCGGCGTGAGTTCAAATCCGTTGTCACGCTTACTGACTCGTACACCGTCGGCGCCGGTGACGACGATGATGCCTTCAGCTTCCAGGATCTCGCGGATGGTCGCCGACACGTCTTCGTCCTCACGGGCGGCCAACCGCGGCCCCCGCTCGACGACGGTCACCCGGGCACCGAAGCGGCGGTACATCTGCGCGAACTCCAGCGCGATGTAACTACCGCCGACGATCACGAGATGCTCGGGCACCGTGTCGAGGTCGAGCACCGAAACATTGGTCAGGTAGTCGACCTCCGCCAAGCCGGGGATGTCCGGCACCACCGCACGGCCGCCGACGTTGAGGAAGATCCGGTCGGCGCGCAGCAGTTCGTTCCCGACCCGCACGGTGTGCGGATCCTCGAATCGTGCGTGTCCGCGGAAGACGGTGCAGCCCTTCATGCCGTCCAACCAGGATTCGACGCCGTGGCGGTCCTTGAGCATGATGTCGTCTTTGCGGGCTTTGACCTTGCCCATGTCGATGGTGACCGGTCCGGTCCCGACTCCGTAATCCGCGCCACGCCGCGCCAGGTGCGCGGCATGGGCGCTGGCCACCAGGGTCTTGGTGGGGATGCAGCCGTAGTTGACGCAGGTGCCGCCGACGTGCTGGCGCTCGATGACTGCGACCCGCTGTCCGGCGGCGGTCAGCCGCCCGGCCAACGGCGGTCCGGCCTGGCCGGCGCCGATGACGATCGCGTCGAACGTCTGCGTCACAAAGCTGCCGCGACGGCGACGATGGCGAACGCGCCCAGCACGGCAACCGCGTCTTCGAGCAGGGCGATCGGCAGGTCGTGGCCGCCGTTCTTGGCCACCAGCGCGCGCCGGGCCTGGTAGCCGCCGATGGTGCCGAGCACGGCCCCGACGATGCCCGCCCCCAGAGCCGCCCACTTGTGCCCCCACGCGGTGCCGAGGACCGCGCCGGCGAACCCGCCGGTGATCAGCCGGACCGCGAACACCGGTGTCGCGGTGCGTGGCGGCGTCTTGGGCAGTTTGTCGTTGACCAGCTCGGCGACTGCCAGCAGGCTCAGGATCACCACGGTCACCAGGTTGCCGACCCAGGCAGCCCAGGTTCCGGTCAGGTTGAGCCAGCTCAGCGCCACCGCCCAGGCGACTGCAGCAGGCGCCGTCAGGGATCGCAGACCCGCCACGACACCGATGAGCATGGCCAGCAGCAGGACAGTAACTTGCGTCACAGCAATCCCTCCTGGGACAGACGTAGCGCCTGGACACGGCGGCCGGACTTCCGTGGATGCACGGGTTCCAGCGGGACGCTAGCACAGCTAACGTCCGGGCAGCGGGTCAGAATCTGCAGAACCTGATGTCTGAGGCCAGGATCGCCTTGGCCCCGATCACGGCCAGCTGGTCCATGATTCCGTTGACGTCGCGGCGCGGCACCAGCGCGCGGACCGCGACCCACTGCGGGTCGGCCAGCGGGGCGATGGTCGGCGACTCCAGACCCGGGGTGATCGCGGTCGCCTTGTCCAGCACCGAGCGCGGGCAGTCGTAGTCGAGCATCAGGTATTGCTGACCGAACACCACGCCCTGCACCCGGGCGATCAATTGGTCACTGGCAGCGCCGGATTGGCTGTCTGCGCGTTCGATCAGCACCGCTTCCGAATCGCACAGCGGCTCACCGAAAGCCACCAGATCATGCAGGCTCAGGGTGCGTCCGGAGCCCACCACATCGGCGATGGCGTCGGCAACCCCCAGTTGCACGGAAATCTCCACGGCGCCATCGAGTCTGATGACAGTGGCATCAATGCCTTTGTCGGCCAGATCTTTTCGCACCAAATTGGGGTAGGCGGTGGCGATGCGCTTACCCGCCAGATCCGCCGTCGTCCAGTCCAGCCCGGCCGGGCCGGCATAGCGGAACCTCGACGACCCGAAGCCCAGCGCCAGCCGTTCCCGCACCGGCGCGTCGGAGTCCAGCGCCAAATCGCGTCCGGTGATGCCGAAGTCGAGTTCCCCGGAACCGACGTAGATGGCGATGTCCTTGGGCCGCAGGAAGAAGAATTCGACGTTGTTGGCGGGATCGATGACGGTCAGGTCTTTGGGATCGGTGCGTCGGCGGTAGCCGGCCTCAGACAGGATCTCGGCGGCCGGTTCGCTCAACGCGCCCTTGTTGGGTACCGCCACGCGCAGCATGCTCACAGCTTCCGGTAGACGTCATCGAGGGACAGGCCGCGGGCGATCATCAATACCTGCGTCCAGTACAGCAACTGGCTGATCTCTTCGGCCAGCGCCGCGTCGGGTTCGTGCTCGGCAGCCAGCCACACCTCGCCGGCCTCCTCCAAGATCTTTTTGCCCAGCGCGTGCACGCCGGCGTCCAGCGCTGCCACGGTGGCGCTGCCCGCCGGCCGGGTGCGGGCGCGTTCGCCGAGTTCGGCGAACAGATCTTCGAAGGTCTTCACGGCCAGCGATTGTTCCACGTCCGTGCCGAACAGACGCAAAAGCACCCGATACGCCGGGTTTAAGGGCGCTTTTGCGTCTGCTCGCCCAAGTTCAGTCCTCCGGGTTGTAGCCGAGATTGGGGGCCAGCCAGCGCTCGGCTTCCCGCAGGGTCCAACCCTTGCGCTTGGCGTAGTCGGCGACCTGGTCCTGGGCCATCCGGCCGACCACGAAATACTGCGACTGCGGGTGGGAGAAATACCAGCCGCTGACCGCGGCACCGGGCCACATCGCCATCGACTCGGTGAGTTCGATGCCGGTGCGTTCTTTGACGTCCATCAGCTTCCACAGCGTCACCTTCTCGGTGTGCTCCGGGCAGGCCGGGTAACCGGGGGCGGGCCGGATGCCCTGGTACTTCTCGCTGATGAGCGCCTCGTTGTCCAGGTGCTCGTCCGGCTGGTATCCCCAGAATTCCTCGCGGACCCGCTGGTGCATCCGTTCGGCGAACGCCTCGGCGAGGCGGTCGGCGATCGACTCCAGCAGGATCGCGCTGTAGTCGTCGAGAGCCTCTTTGAACTCCATGATCTTTTCCTGGCCGCCCAGCCCGGAGGTGACGGCGAAGGCGCCGACATAGTCGCGCAGGCCCGTTTCCTTCGGGGCGATGAAGTCGCCCAGCGACCGGTTGGGGATGCCGTCGCGGTGCTCACCCTGCTGACGCAGATTGTGCAACGTGGTCAACACCTCGGTACGGGTGTCGTCGGTGTAGACCTCGACGTCGTCCCCGACTGCATTCGCCGGGAAAAAGCCGATCACCCCGTTGGCGGTCAGCCACTTCTCCTTGATCAGGGTGTCGAGCATCTGTTGCGCATCGTCGTACAGCTTGCGGGCCGCCTCACCCGAGGCGGGGTTGTTGAGGATGTCGGGGAACCGGCCCTTCATCTCCCAGGCGTTGAAGAACGGCTGCCAGTCGATGTATTCGCGCAGCTCGGCGAGGTCGTAATCGAGAAACTCGCGGACCCCGAGGCCCGCGGCGGGTACCGGCGGCGTGTAACCGTCCCAGTCGATCGGCGTCCGGTTGGCGCGGGCCTTCTCCAGGGTCAGCGTCGGGCGCTCGTTCTTCTGGGCGTGCCGTTCGCGCAGCGATGCGTAGTCCTTTTCGGTGGCTTCCAACAGGGCCGGTCGCTGCTTGTCGTCGAGCAGCGCGGCGGCGACCGGCACCGACCGGGAGGCGTCCTTGACCCAGACCACCGGTCCACTGCGACGCGGTGAGACCTTGACCGCCGTGTGCGCGCGCGAGGTGGTCGCACCACCGATCAGCAGCGGGATCTCCAGCCCCTCGCGTTCCATCTCGACGGCGAAGTTGACCATCTCGTCCAGCGACGGGGTGATCAATCCGGACAGCCCGATGATGTCGGCGTCGTGCTCCTTCGCCGCGGCCAGGATCTTCTCGGCGGGCACCATCACCCCGAGGTCGATCACTTCGAAGTTGTTGCACTGCAACACGACTCCGACGATGTTCTTACCGATGTCGTGCACGTCACCCTTGACGGTCGCCATCACGATGGTGCCGTTGGTGTCCTTGCCGGCTTTTCCATCCTGGGCGGCCCCGGAGTCCGCTTTCTCCTGCTCGATGAACGGCAGCAGGTAGGCCACGGCCTTCTTCATCACCCGGGCCGACTTCACCACCTGAGGCAGAAACATCTTGCCTGCGCCGAACAGGTCGCCGACGACGTTCATGCCGTCCATCAGCGGGCCCTCGATCACCTCGATCGGGCGACCACCTGCCGCGGCGATCTCGGCACGCAGCTCTTCGGTGTCGTCGTCGACGTTGGCGTCGATACCTTTGACCAGGGCGTGCGTGATCCGCTCGCGCACCGGCAGGCTGCGCCATTCAGCGGCCTTCGGGTCTTCGGACTTCTCCGTCTTGTTGAACCGCTCGGCGATCTCCAGCAGCCGCTCGGCGGCGTCCTCGCGACGGTTCAGCACGACGTCTTCGATCCGGTCCCGCAGCTCGGGATCGATCGAGTCATACGGCACCAGGGCGCCGGCGTTGACGATGCCCATGTCCAGGCCGGCCTTGATGGCGTGGAACAGGAACACCGCGTGGATCGCCTCGCGCACGGGGTTGTTGCCGCGGAACGAGAACGACACGTTCGAGATGCCGCCGGAGATGTGCACCCCGGGCAGGTTCTCTTTAATCCAGGCGCATGCCTCGATGAAGTCGATGCCGTAGGTCGCGTGCTCCTCGATGCCGGTGGCCAGCGCGAAGCAGTTCGGGTCGAAGATGATGTCTTCGGCCGGGAAGCCGACATCTTCGGTCAGGATCCGGTAGGCGCGCCCGCAGATTTCCTTGCGACGCTCGAGGTTGTCGGCCTGCCCCTGTTCGTCGAAGGCCATTACGACGACGGCCGCGCCGTACTTGCGGCACAACCGTGCCTCGCGGATGAACTTCTCCTCGCCCTCCTTCATGGAGATCGAGTTGACGATCGGCTTGCCCTGCACGTTTTTCAGGCCGGCCTCGATGACCTCCCACTTGGAGGAGTCGATCATCACCGGCACGCGGCTGATGTCTGGTTCGGCGGCGATCAGCTTGGTGAACCGGTCCATCGCGGCGACGCCGTCGATCATGCCCTCGTCCATGTTGATGTCGATGACCTGCGCACCGACCTCGACCTGCTGCAGGGCGACCGACAGGGCGGTGTCGTAGTCCTCGGCCTTGATCAGGTTGCGGAACCGGGCCGAGCCGGTGATGTTGGTGCGCTCACCGATGTTGACGAACAGGGAATCGTCGGTGATGTTGAGCGGCTCCAACCCGGACAGCCTCGTGGCCACCGGGATCTGCGGCACCTCACGCGGGGATTTCCCCTCGACCACCTTGGCGATCTCGGCAATGTGCGGCGGCGCCGTCCCACAGCAGCCACCGACCAGGTTGACCAGCCCGGCCTCGGCGAACTCGGCGATGTAGGAGGCCTGGCGCTCCGGGGACTCGTCGTATTCGCCGAAGGCGTTGGGCAGGCCGGCGTTCGGGTAACAGGAGACGAACGTGTCCGCGATCCGCGACACCTCGGCGATGTAGGGCCGCATCTCCGGCGCACCCAGGGCGCAGTTGAGGCCGACCGCGATGGGCCTGGCGTGCCTGATCGCGTTCCAGAACGCCTCGGTGACCTGCCCGGACAAGGTCCGCCCAGAGGCATCGGTGATGGTGCCCGAGATGATCAGCGGCCAGCGGCGACCACGTTCCTCGAACAGTGTCTCGACCGCGAACACCGCCGCCTTAGCGTTCAGCGAGTCGAAGATCGTCTCGATCATGAGCAGGTCGGCACCGCCGTCGACCAGGCCGTTGGCCGATTCGAGGTAGGCGGCCACCAGCTGGTCGTAGGAGACGTTGCGGGCGCCGGGGTCGTTGACGTCCGGCGAGATCGACGCGGTGCGCGTCGTCGGGCCGATGGCACCAGCCACGTAGCGGGGCTTGTCCGGCGTGCTGAACTCGTCAGCGGCTTTGCGGGCCAGCGCCGCACCGGCGTAGTTCAGCTCATAACTCAGGTCCGCCATGTCATAGTCGGCGAGCGAGATCGCGTTCGCGTTGAAGGTGTTGGTCTCCAGGATGTCGGCGCCCGCCTCGAGGTACTCGCGGTGGATGCCCTCGATGATCTGCGGTTGGGTCAGCGTGAGCAGGTCGTTATTGCCCTGCAGAGCGGTCGGCCACTCGGTGAACCGGTCGCCGCGATATCCGGCCTCGTCCGGGCGGTCGCGCTGAATCGCCGTGCCCATCGCGCCGTCGATCACCAGGATCCGCTGGCGCAGGGCGGCCGCCAGCTCGTCGGTGCAGTCCGGGCGGATGTTCGGCTCGAAAATGTTCGACGCGGCGTTATTCGACTGAGCGGCGTTCACGTACGTTCCTTCCACAGCGGAAGGCGTCCTTGAGATCTGCCGAGCGTGGCGGATGGCCGGTGCTGACCCCGGACTCCGTTGCAACGCCTCTCGACCCGGCAAGTCTACGTCGGTCTTCCGACATCTGGACGCCCAGCTAGACCCGACCCGGATCTTATCGGCAATGTCGTTGTCACCAGGGTCAACCAGCTCACCGTCGCAGCTATTTCCGCCACGAGCGTCCTCACAATGCCGGTCTGAGGGCTGATTTGCCGCACATGTGGAGGCGCTCAGCGCAGCAGGACCATCCTCGCTTAAGGCGATCGGTCCCGGCGCACCGCACGTCCGGATCGGTATGGCACCCGCAACGCCGTTAGGCTGACTGGATGACACTTCCCGACGGTGACCAGGACGGCGGCGACACGCTGCCGCGCCTGCAGAACACCGTCGTGGTGGCGGCGTTCGAAGGCTGGAACGACGCCGGTGACGCGGCCAGCGACGCGGTGGCTCACCTGTTCGACATCTGGGACGCCGCTCCCATCGTCGAGATCGACGACGAGGCCTACTACGACTACCAGGTCAACCGGCCGGTGATCCGCCAGGTCGACGGCGTCACCCGGGAGCTGGAATGGCCGGCGATGCGGATTTCGCACTGCCGCCCCCCTGACAGCGACCGCGACGTCGTGCTGATGTCCGGGGTCGAGCCGAACATGCGGTGGCGCACCTTCTGCGACGAACTGCTGGCGGTGATCGACAAGCTCAACGTCGACACCGTGGTGATCCTCGGCGCCCTACTGGCCGACACGCCGCACACCCGGCCGGTGCCGGTCTCGGGGGCGGCATATTCGTCGGAGTCGGCGCGGCTGTTCGGCTTGGAGGAAACCCGCTACGAGGGGCCCACCGGCATCGCCGGCGTCTTCCAGTACGCCTGCGTCGCGGCCGGTATCCCGGCCGTCACGTTCTGGGCGGCGGTGCCGCACTACGTGTCCCACCCGCCCAATCCGAAAGCGACGGTGGCGCTGCTGCACCGCGTCGAGGAGGTACTCGACGTCGAGGTGCCACTGGCCGACCTGCCCGCGCAGGCCGAGGCGTGGGAGCAGGAGATCACCGAGATGGCCTCCGACGACCAGGAACTGGCCGAATACGTGCAGTCGCTCGAACAGCACGGCGACGCCGCCGTGGACGTCAACGAGGCGCTCGGCCAGATCGACGGCGACGCGCTGGCCGCCGAATTCGAGCGGTATCTGAAGCGGCGCCGGCCGGGATTCGGGCGCTAGCCTCAGTCGGGCTCAGTTGGGCTCAGTCGTGCCCCGGCGCAGCATCGCGACGACGGTCGTCGGTTCGCCGGCCAGCGCTGTGGAGATGAACCGGTTGATCAGTGGGCGTGCGGTGAACCGCAACGCAACGCGACGCGAGGTCGGCAGCGTCCAGCAGCCGGTATCGCGGGTGACCTTCTGTTTATCCTCAACCACCCACCGCCACAGCTTCTCGTAGAAGTCCAGCGCCCGCTCAACCGTAGAGGTAGTGCGCAGCTGCTCGGCCAGCACGTAGGCCCCGGCCACCGCCAGCGACGGGCCGTGCGGGGCAAGCGGTGAGACCGCGGCGGCAGCATCACCGATCAGCACCACGCGGCCCTTGCTCCAGCGGGGCATGATGACCTGAGCGGCCGCCTGGTAGTAGATCTGCTCCGACGGTGGGCAACGGTCCAGAATCGCCGGCACCAACCACCCCATCCCGGCAAACTTCTCCCGGACGACGCCGCGCGGGTCGTCGGCCAGCGTCGGGTCGGCAGCGGCGAATGTCCCGCACACTGCGGCGCGACCGTCCGGAAGGAAGAAGGTGTCCAGCTGGCGTTCGAGGGTGTCGGTCAGGACGATCTGCTCGACATCGGCCTGACGGCCGATGTCGGTGGCGTCGCACACGAAAGCGGCGCAGTGAAATCCGAGATAGCGCAGGTAATCCGACTCGGCCCCGAACACCATCGCCCGCACCGTCGAGTGAATGCCGTCGGCGCCGATCAGCAGATCGGCCACCAGCTGCTCCCCGCTGTCCAGCGTCACCGAGATGCCGTCGTCGTTGTCGGTCACCGCGGACAGCGAGGTGCCCAAACGCACCTCGACGGCCTCGGGCAGATTGCCGCGCAACACGCTGGTCAAGTCGGCCCGCAACATGCTGGACACCCGGCCGCCGAGCGCCTTGGCGATCTGGTTGTACGGCAGGTCGGCCCGCCGGCGACCCTGCTCATCGACCAGCGTGGCCTCGTCGATGCGGTAGGAGACGTCTTTGACGGCGGGCAGCACGCCGATCGCCTCGGCAGCCTCGTATCCGGCGCCATAGAAGTCGATCAGGTAGCCCCGCTCGTCAGGCTCGGGCGTTCGTTCCAGCACGACGACGTCGGCGCCCAGGCTCGACATGCGCTCTGCCGCGGCCAGCCCGGCGATGCCGGCACCGCAAATGATGACCTTCACGGCGTCATGGATTCGGCGGTTTCTCCAGACCCTGCGTGTAGGCGCTGGTGTAACGCCCGAGCGCGGCGACCTGCTCGTCCATCTTGGGCACCACCTCGACCGCGGCCCGGCTGGTCGGCAGGGTGCCGAGCCGGGTGGTCAGCACCGGCTTGAGCCACCGGAATCCCGCGACCCATTCCGGGCAGTAGATGTGGTCCTTGCGGCCTTCGATGCCTTTGACGAACGCCGTGGCGCACTTGTCGACCGAGGTCGTCTTGTTCAGCGGGAACGGCAATTTGGCGAGCAGTTCGCCGAACGCGGGCAGATCGCCCTTGGTGTCGCGGACCAGCGCGGTGTCGATCCACGACATGTGCGCCGAACCGACGGCGACGCCGAGCGGCGCGACCTCCAGGCGCAACGCGTTGGCCAGATGTTCGTTGCCGGCCTTGGACATGTCATAGGCGGCCATCCCCGGCGCGGCGGCGAACGCCGCCAGCGACGAGACGACCAGCACGTACCCGCGGCGGTCGATGATGGCCGGCAGGGCGGCGCGCACGGTGTAGAAGACGCCGAGCAGGTTGACGTCGATCACCCGCTTGAAGGCCTCCGGGTCGATGTTGAGCACCGACCCGTAGCTGGCGATGCCGGCGTTGGCCATGACCACGTCGATGCCGCCGAACTTCTCGACTCCCTGAGCGACGGCCGCCTGCATCGCCGGCAGGTCCCGCACGTCGGCGACCACGGTCAGCACCCGCTCGTCCCCGCCGAGTTCGCTCGCGATCGTCGTCAGCTCTTCTTCACCCAGATCGGTGAGCACGAGCTTGGCGCCTTTGCGGTGCAGGCGACGGGCGACTTCCGCGCCGATCCCCCGCCCGGCGCCCGTGATGAGAACGACTTTGTCCTGCACTGTGCCCTGCACCCGAGTCATGGCCGAAAACGTACCATCGCGGACTTACAGGTCCACTCCCAGCAGGGCGTCCACCGCGGTCGCCACCAATCCTGGCGCCGCCTCGTCGTGACCGCCGTAGTCGAGCGCATCGGTGGTCCAACCATCAAGTGCGGCAACCGCTTTGGGGGTGTCGAGGTCGTCGGCCAGGTAGCGGCGCACCCGGGCCAGCACGTCGGCGGCGTCGGGCCCGGCGGGCAGCACGGTCGCCGAGCGCCAACGGTTCAGGCGACTCTCTGCTTCGTCGAGCACCGCCTGGCTCCAATATCGGTCGGCACGGTAATGGCCGGCCAGCAGGCCCAACCGCACCGCAGAGGGGTTGACCCCCTGGGTTCGCAACTTCGAGACCAGCACCAGGTTGCCGCGGCTCTTGGACATCTTGTGCCCGTCCCAGCCGATCATCCCGGCGTGCACGTAGTGGCGCGCGAATCTGCGTTCACCGGTCACGCATTCGGCGTGCGCGGCGGTGAACTCGTGGTGCGGGAAGATCAGATCGCTGCCGCCACCCTGGATGTCGAGTTCGCTGCCGATGCGGCTCAGGGCGATCGCCGCGCACTCGACGTGCCAGCCCGGGCGGCCCGGCCCGAACGGCGAGGGCCAGGACGGCTCGCCGGGCCTCACCGCGCGCCACAGCAGCGCGTCGAGTTCGTCGGTCTTGCCGGGGCGGTGCGGGTCGCCACCACGCTGTTCGAACAGCTCCAGCATGGTGTCGCGGTCGTAGCCGGACTCGTAGCCGAACTGCAGGGTGGCGTCGGCGCGGTAGTAGACGTCGGGGTACTCGCCGTCCACGACGTAGGCTGCGCCGGCTGCCACCATCTTCTCGACGAGTTCCACGACCTCGGCGACCGCTTCGGTGGCTGCGACATAGTCGTGCGGCGGCAGGACCCGTAGCGCGGTCATGTCCTGCCGGAACAGCTCGGTCTCCCGGTCGCCGAGATCGCGCCAGTTGACGCCGTCGCGGTCGGCGCGCTCGAACAGCGGGTCGTCGACGTCGGTGATGTTCTGGACGTAGTGCACATCGTGGCCCAGGTCGAGCCACAGCCGGTGGATCAGGTCGAAGGCGAGGTAGGTGGCGGCGTGGCCCAGATGCGTGGCGTCATAGGGCGTGATGCCGCACACGTACATGGACGCTTTCGGGCCGGGGGTTACCGGTCGGACCTGACGGTCGGCGGTGTCATAGAGCCGCAGCTCGGGGCCGCGTCCCGGCAGGGCCGGGACCGGCGGAGAAGACCACGACCGCATGGCTCGTACTTTAGGCGTGGCGACGATGCAGCCCACGCAGCGGGCTGAGAAGAAGGCGCGCAATCAGACCCCGCGTGGCGACGATGCAGCCCGCGCAGCGGGCTGAGAAGGAGGCGCGCAATCAATCCCGCCGGACGATGCAGCCGTTCATGAGCAGCGCGGGCCGGCAATTGAGTGTGAAGACACGGATTTTAGAGTGAGCTGAGGGCGCTTCTTTCGCGATTCTGCCGCACTGCGCTCACACTCAACGCCGTCGGCTCACACTCAAGGCCGTCAGCTCACACCCAACGCCGTCGGCTCGCCCGGTGACCGAACCAGGGTCACCACCACGACTGGCGGATCGCGTCCAGCAGGATCGGCGCCACCTCGCTGCGGCACATCAGCAGATCCGGCAGGTAGGGGTCCAGCTGGTTGTACAGCAACGGCGAGCCGTCCAGGCGCGAGGCGTGCATCCCGGCGGCCAGCACCACACCGGCCGGCGCGGCCGAATCCCACTCCCACTGCCCGCCGGCGTGCACGTAGGCGTCGGCCACCCCGTCGATGACCGCCATTGCCTTGGCGCCCGCCGACCCGATCCGCACCAGCTCGATGTCGATGAGCTGACGCATGCGGTAGAGGATGGCCGGCGGGCGGGTGGCGCTCGCAGCGATGCGGATGACGTCGGGAACGCCGACGGGCGCGGCATCCGCGGTGACGGTGTCCGTGCGGTACACGATGTTGCCGCGCGCCGGCAGCGACACCGCGGCGTCGGTAATTTGATGCCTGCCATTGGACGGGCGTTGCCACAGCGCGATGTGCACCGCCCAGTCGTCGCGGCCCCGCATGGAGAACTCGCGGGTGCCGTCCAGCGGGTCGATGATCCACACCCGGTCGGATTTCAGCCGGACCAGGTCGTCGTGAGCTTCCTCACTGAGCACTGCGTCCTCGGGCCGCGCAACCGCAAGGCGACGCAAGATCAGGGAGTTCGCCCGGCGGTCACCGGCATCGCCCAGCTCCCAGGGGTAGTCGAAACCGACCTCGTCGCGCACCTTGAGCAGCAGCTTTCCCGCGTCGACGGCCAGCTCCGCGGCCAGCGCGGCGTCCGTCAGGTCGCTCGCGGCCGGGTTCACCGCCCCAGTATCGCCGGTCAGAACGCCGGCCACGGAATCGGGCGGTGCCGGTTCGGGCTGGGCATCACCGGATCGTCCAGCAACGCGTGCGCGCGGCGGGTCAGCGCCGCGATCTCTGCGGTGGTGATCCGGCCCCGCAGCTCGGCGGCCAGCGGGCCGCGCAGCGCGTCGACCAGCCCGGCGACCGCTTCCAGCGTCGGTTCGTCGATCGGCTTGCCGGCCCACCCCCACAGCACGGTGCGCAGCTTGTCCTGCACGTGCAGGCTCACGCCGTGGTCGACCCCGTAGACGTTGTCGTCCAGTCCGTGCAGGACGTGGCCGCCCTTGCGGTCGGCGTTGTTGACCAGGATGTCGAAGACCGCCATGCGCCGCAGTCGCGCGTCGTCTGCGTGCATCAGCACCACCTCGTCACCGGCATAGTCGTAGGCCCGCAGCACCGGCAGGTAACCGGGCTCCGGTTTGCCGGTGGGAAACAGATCCACCAGGTCGGGGCCGGGCCGCGGATCGGAGTCGGCGGCATCGCCGGGCTGCTGCACCCACAGCTGCAGCATGCCGGGACCGGCGGGCCCGTCGCGAATGATGGTGTGCGGCACAATGTTCCACCCCAGCGCCTGCGATACCAGATAGGCCCCGAGTTCGCGGCCGGCCAACGTGCCGTCGGGAAAGTCCCACAGGGGTTGCTCCCCGGCGACCGGCTTGTAGACGCAGTGCACGGCCACCGAACCCAGCGCTGCCTCGCAGAGGAAGGTGGCGTTGCTCGCCGAGCGTATCCGGCCGAGGACTGTCAGTTCGCCGTCCCGCAGCGCCTCGCGTTCGTCAGACCTCGGGTTCAT
The DNA here is from genome assembly GCF_059812965.1 of Mycobacterium sp. NGS29. NCBI lineage: Bacteria > Bacillati > Actinomycetota > Actinomycetes > Mycobacteriales > Mycobacteriaceae > Mycobacterium > Mycobacterium sp. NGS29. The sequence continues at coordinate 439,582 of NZ_JCALDR010000001.1, read as the reverse complement.
CGGTGGACCCGAAGAGCGCGTCGCGCCGGTAGCCGTTGGTGCGTGCGCAGATGTGTCCCTCGGGATCCAGCGGTTCATCGCACAACGGGCACGGCGGACGGCCGGCCGAGATGACGCGGTTGGACCGGGTCGCGAACTGGCGGGCCGACTCCGGGGTCAGAAACACCCGCACCGCATCGGGACCTTCGTCGGTGTCGTCGAGCACCACTGAAGCGTCGAACTCTGCATCAGTGACAGCCAGCAGCTCGACCACCACGGTCTGCGCCTCGGAATCCCAGCCCAGCCCCATCGTCCCGACCCGGAATTCGGCGTCCACCGGCATGGTCAATGGGCTCAGGTCGTCGACCTCGGTGGGTTCGGGGGGCACCGGCGTGCCGAAGCGCCGATTGACCTCGAGCAGCAGCGCGCCGATCCGTTCGGCCAGCACCGCGACCTGCTGTTTTTCCAGCACCACCGACACCACTCGGGAGTCGTGCTCCGCCTGGATGTAGAAGGTGCGGTTTCCGGGCTGCCCGACGGTCCCGGCCACGAAGCGGTCGGGTGTACGGAATACGTGAATTGCGCGGGCCATGGCTCTTCCAAAATACCGTGCAGGTGATGTCGCTGTGCGACTCGTATTCCCAGGGCGCGCCCCGCTAACCGGTGGAGCCACCCACCACGGCGTCGCTGGAAGCCACTTCGCCGTCCGACGCCTCCGCGGGCTTTTCCTCCGGCTGAGCTGGAGGCGCCGCGTGCAGGCCGGCCGACAGCCGCGCCCCGGTGTGATTGACGTGCAACACAAACGGGCGCAGCGGCGAGTAGCGCACCACGCTCACCGACGCCGGATCAGCGTTGACGCGCTGGAAGCTGTCCAGGTGCATCCCGTAGGCGTCGGCGATCACCGCTTTGATGACGTCGCCATGGGTGCAGGCCACCCACAGCGCGTCACCGCCGTGCTGCTCGCCGAGGCGGCGGTCGTGCTCCCGGATGGCGGCCACCGCGCGAGCCTGGACCTGTGCCAGGCCTTCCCCGCCCGGAAACACCGCCGCGCTGGGATGGGCCTGCACCACACGCCACAGCGGCTCGCTGACCAGCTCGCCGATCTTGCGGCCGGTCCATTCGCCGTAGTCGACTTCGGCGATCCGGTCCTCGACCAGCGGCTCCAGACACAGCGCCTCAGCCAGCGGCTCCACGGTGCGACGGCACCGCAGCAGCGGCGAAGTCACCACCGCTTGGATCGACAGATCACCGATCCGATCGACCAGCCCGGCGGCCTGCTGGCGTCCCTTGTCGTCGAGGTCGACGCCCTCGGAGCGGCCGGCCAGGGTCCCCGCTGTGTTCGACGTGGACCGGCCGTGACGCACCAGCAGCACGGTCATGTCGCCGCGACCGTCCCGGTCGCCAGCAGGATCAGCACTGCGCCACCGACCAGCACCCGATACCCGACGAACCAGTACATGTTGTGCCGCACCAGAAAACGCAGGAACCACGACACCGCGGCCAGGCCGATCCCGAACGCGATCAGGGTCGATGCCAGCAGCTGTGGGCCGGTGGCGCTCATCCCTTCGGTGACCGGGTGGAAAGCGTCGGGCAGCGAGAACAGGCCGGAGGCGAGCACCGCCGGGATGGCCAGCAGGAAACCGAAGCGGGCGGCCAGTTCGCGTTCCAGCCCCAGGAACAACCCCGCGCTGATGGTCGCCCCGGAGCGCGACACTCCCGGTACCAGCGCCAGGCACTGCGCGCCGCCCACGATGACGGCGTCACGCCAGTTCAGATGTTCCATGTCGCGTCGTTGCCGGCCCAGATATTCGGCCAGCGCGATCACCCCCGAGAACACCACCAGCGCCGCGGCCACCACCCACAGATTGCGCACGCCGGACCGGATCAGATCTTTGAACAGCAGGCCCAGCACGCAGATCGGAATGGTGCCGATGATGACGTACCAGCCCAGCCGGTAGTCGGCGTCGCGCTGAGACTTCACGATCAGCCCGTTGAACCACGAACGCAGGATGCGCACGATGTCGCGCCCGAAGTAGAGCAGAACCGCGGCCTCGGTCCCCAGTTGGCTGACCGCGGTGAACGACGCACCGGCGTCCCCGCTGAAGAACACCCGCGACACGATCGCCAGATGCCCCGAGGACGAGACCGGCAGAAACTCCGTGAGTCCCTGCACCACGGAAAGGACGACGACTTGTCCCCAGGACATGGGCACGACGGCGGACACGACGACGACCGTACCTGGTTGAGGGTGGAGCTTGCGGAGACCGGTTCAGCGCGCGACGGGTACCGCGTGGGCGACGGAGTCGCGTACCGCGGCGGCTAGGCTGCGTTCATCGGTGAGGTCGATGTCGCGGACGCTGCGCACAGCGCGCGCCACCACGTCTTCATCCTGCGGAACGGGTCCCGAGAGGCGGGGCCGGTAGATTTCAACGACGAGCGCATGGTGCTCGATGTGGAAGGAGAAGCTGCGGCCATCCCCGACCTGTCCATACCCGCTGGCGAAGATTCCAGCGCTGATGTCCTCGAAAACAAACTCATGGTTTGCAATATGCCGGTCAACGATGACGGTCATACGGGCAGAATACCCCCGCCGTACCGTTTCACACCGCCAAAATGACGGAATTGAGCGCGGTGCCGTTCCTTCGACAAGCCAGGGTTGCCGCCGACGTCGCGGGAGTGGTCGGTTGAGGTCACCGAATCGGTGCGCGGTGGCGCTGCTGACGCTGCTGATGCTGGTGGCTGGGTGTTCGTCAGATGGGCTGACGGCCGCGCCACCCACCATCCAACCCGCCGGTCCCGCGGTGGCACCGCCCGCTGCGAATCCGGCCGGCACGGTGCGACCACTCGGGGGGCACCCGCAACGCGCCGTATTCGACGCCGGCACCGGCCAGTTGGTGGTCCTGTCCCCCGGCCCCGACCCGGCCGCACCCGCCAGCATCGCCCTGATCGGCGCGCAGGCCGCACCGCGCGAGATCCCACTGCCCGGACCCGCGACCGCGTTGGCCGGCGACGGGCGCGGGACGGCCTACCTGGCGACCTCGGGCGGTTACCTGACCGTCGACCTGGCGCGCGGCACCAGCACCGCGGTGCGCGTCGCCGAGCGGGTGGATTTCACCGCGATCGCGCGGCGTGCCGACGGCAGGCTGGTGTTGGGCAGCGCCGACGGCGCGGTATACACGCTCGACGGCGGCGTACGGCCAACAAACATCGCCAACCGCACCAAGATCTTCGCGCGCGTCGATGCGCTTGCGACACAAGGCGATACGACCGTTGTGCTGGACTGCGGGCAGACCTCGGTGACGTCGATCGGCGCCGACGGCCGCGCCGAGCAGGCGCTGCGGGCCGGGGAGGGGGCGACGACGCTCACCGTCGACCCGGCGGGCCGGGTGCTGGTCGCCGACACCCGCGGCGGCCTGCTGCTGGTGTACGGCGTGAACCCGCTGATCCTGCGTCAGGCGTTCCCGGTGCGCCGGGCGCCCTACGGTCTGGTCGGGTCCAACACCTTGGCGTGGGTGTCCCAGACGGCGTCCAACGAGGTCGTTGGTTACGATCTGAGCACCGGAATCCCCGTGGAAAAGGTGCGTTACCCAACCGTGCAGCAACCGAACTCGCTGGCCTTCGACGAGGCGTCGGACACCTTGTATGTGGTGTCCGCGTCCGGTGCGGGAGTTCAGGTCATCGAGCACGCGGCGGGCCGGCAGTGACGGCGCCGCGGTGGAGCCGACTGCCCGCCGGGTGGGAAGCGGACATGTCCGACGAGTACGAGTGGGCCCCGCTGCGGCTGCCGCCGGATGTCACCCGGCTCAGCGCGTCCACCCGGCTGTCGATCGAGGCGGAGTACCGCGGCTGGGAGCTGACCCGGGTGCGGCTCTACACCGATGGCAGCAGGCGGGTATTGTTGCGGCGCAAGAAGATTCGTGTAACCGAACCGTCGGAACCGTGAGCGTGTACGGTCTGCTGCGTGGCGTGCTGTTCCAGGTGCCGGCCGAACGCGTGCACACCCTGGTCTTTGCTGCGCTGCGCGGTGCCACCGCCGGCGGGCCGGCCCGCCGCGCGCTGAGCCGGAGACTGGCCCCGACGGATCCGATCCTGGCCAGCACCGTGTTCGGGGTGCGTTTTCCGGCGCCCCTGGGGTTGGCGGCCGGCTTCGACAAGGACGGGACCGGCCTGTCAGTCTGGGGCGCAATGGGTTTCGGGTACGCCGAGATCGGCACCGTCACCGCCCACGCGCAGCCCGGCAATCCGACTCCGCGGTTGTTCCGGCTGCCCGAGGATCGCGCCCTGCTCAACCGGATGGGCTTCAACAACCACGGCGCCGGCGCGCTGGCCGCGCGGCTGGCCCAGTGGGTGCCCGAGGTGCCGCTCGGGGTGAACATCGGCAAGACCAAGACCGCCGCCGACGCGGTGGAAGACTACCGGGCCAGCGCCCGGCTGTTGGCGCCGCTGGCGTCGTATCTGGTGGTCAACGTCAGTTCGCCAAACACACCGGGCCTGCGTGATCTGCAGGCGGTGGAGTCCCTGCGGCCGGTGCTCTCGGCCGTGCTGGCCGAAGCCCCCACGACGCCGGTGCTGGTCAAGATCGCTCCCGACCTCGCCGATGCCGAAATCGACGACATCGCCGATCTGGCCGTGGAGTTGGGTCTGGCGGGCATCGTGGCCACCAACACCACTGTGTCGCGGGACGGCCTGCGCACGCCCGGCGTCGACGAGTTGGGCCCCGGCGGCATCTCCGGCCCGCCGGTGGCGCGACGCGCTGTGGCGGTGCTGCGCCGACTGTATGCGCGTGTCGGGGATCGGTTGGCGCTGATCAGCGTGGGCGGCATCGAGACCGCTGACGACGCCTGGGAGCGCATCGTGTCCGGAGCCTCGCTGCTGCAGGGTTACACCGGCTTCGTCTACGGAGGAGGCCTGTGGGCCAAGCACATTCACGACGGCCTCGCCCAGCGGTTGCGCGACGGCGGCTTCCGCGGGCTGGGTGACGCCGTCGGATCCGCGGTCGGCAGAGAGACACCGCCGGGTTAGCTCAACTGGTCGGCGATGAAATCGGCGGTGCGCGAGTGCCATTCGCGCCAATGCCGGATCATGTGGTGGCCGACCCCCTCGATGCCCACCCACTGGGCGTCCACCCCGCGCTGCCGGGCGCGCTGCGTCTGCGCACGGGAGATCTGCGGGTCGGTGCGAGTATCCGCGCTGCCGTGCACCACCAGCAGCCGCGTACCGACCGGGATCAGATCGCCCTTGTCGCCATGCCACCACGGCGCCAAGGCCACCACCGCATCGATGCCACCCTCAGCGGCCAGGTGCGCCGCGACCCGCCCGCCCATCGAATGTCCAACCAGCACAACCTTTTCCGGCTCGCAGCGGGCGCGGAGCAGACGGAGCACGGTCCGGGCGTCACCTACCGGATCCTGGCGTGGGCTGTTCCACCCCCGCAGCCGGTAGCGCACCAGAACCACTTTGACACCGCGTCCGAGCCGACGCCGCAGGGCGTAGACAAGGAAAGCCATCCGCAACCCGGCCGGCTGCCACCACCGAAACGTTTGCTCGCTGCGGACCTGCCCACCCGGCAGCACCAGCACGCAGCCGCGCATCGAGCGTGCCCGGCGCCTACTTCTGCTCGTAGGTCGCGTGGATCACGGCCCGGGCGATCGCGTGCTGGAAGAGGTTGAAACCCAGGTAGGCGGGGCTGGCGTCTTCGTCGAGTTCGAGTTTGTCGACATCCACCGCGTGTACGGCGACGTAGTAGCGGTGCGGCCCGTGCCCGGGCGGTGGGGCCGCGCCGATGTAGCGTCGCTGCCCGGCATCGTTGAGCAGCGTCAGCGCGCCGCCCGGCAGGTTGTTGCCGTCGCCGGCGCCGGCCGGAAGTTCAGTGACGTCGACCGGCAGGTTGGCCACCGCCCAGTGCCAGAATCCGGAGGCGGTGGGCGCGTCCGGGTCGTAGACGGTGACCGCGAAGCTGCGCGTCTCCGCCGGGAAGTCCGACCAGCTCAGTTGCGGGCTCACGTCCTCACCGCCGGCGCCCATGATTCCGCTGACCTGAGCGTTGGCCAGCGATTCTCCGTCGGTGATCGACTCCGAGGTCAGGGTGAACGACGGCAGGTCGGGCAACGCGTCATAGGGATTGGGCACAGTCATGAACAGTCCTTTCGTGTGATCAGCAGTGCGTGAGGAAGTGCGCCAGCACCTGGGTGCCGAACCGCAGCGCTTCGATGGGTACCCGCTCGTCGATGCCGTGGAACAGCGACGAGAAGTCCAACTCCGGCGGCAGCCGCAGCGGACTGAACCCGAAGCAACGAATTCCCAAGCGCGCGAACGCTTTTGCATCGGTACCGCCGGAGAGCATGTAGGGCACCGTCCGCCCGTCCGGGTCGACGGCAAGCACCGCGGCGTTCATCGCGTCGACCAGGTCGCCGTCGAAAGTGGTCTCGTAAGAGTCCAGGCTGCGGATCCATTCTCGGGTCACGTCGGGCCCGATCAGCGCGTCCACCTCTGCTTCGAAGGCCGCCTGCCGTCCCGGCAGCACGCGGCAGTCCACCACCGCCTCCGCGGTCGCAGGCACCACATTGGCCTTGTACCCGGCCTTGAGCATGGTCGGGTTGGCGGTGTCGTGCAGCACCGCTTTGAGCATGCGGGCCATCGGGCCCAGCTTGTCGATGACCCCGTCGAGATCGGGCGAGGTGACGTCGAGGACCAGTCCGGTCTCCTCGCCGACCGCGGCGAGGAACTCCGCGACCGTGGGGGTGATGACCAGCGGGAACTGGTGGCGACCCAATCGGGCGACCGCCTCGGCCAACACGGTGACCGCATTGTGGTCGTGCACCATCGACCCGTGCCCGGGGCGGCCCTGCGCGGTCAGCCGCATCCAGGAGATGCCCTTCTCGGCGGTCTCGATCAGGTACAGGCGGCGCTCCCCGCCGTCGCGGCGCGGCACGGTCAGCGAGAAGCCGCCGACCTCGCCGATCGCCTCGGTCACCCCGGCGAACAGGTCGGGGCGGTTGTCCACCAGCCACTGTCCCCCGTACTTGCCGCCGTTCTCCTCGTCCGCGAGGAATGCGAACACCAGGTCGCGCGGCGGGACGATGCCGGTCCGGCGCAGATGGCGGGCCAGCACCAACGTCATGCCCACCATGTCTTTCATGTCGACCGCGCCGCGGCCCCAAACGTAGCCGCCCTCGATGGCGCCGGAGAACGGATGCACACTCCACTCGGCGGGTTCGGCGGGCACCACGTCGAGGTGCCCGTGGATCATCAGCGCCCCCCGGGACGGATCGGCCCCCGGCAGCCGGGCGAACACGTTGGCGCGACCCGGCGCTCCGGACTCGACGTATTCGGTCCGGTAGCCGACCTCGGCCAGTTGCCCGGCTATCCACTGGGCACACTGCGCCTCGCCCTTGGTGGTCGCCAGATCGCCGGTGTTGGTGGTGTCGAACCGGATCAGCGTGCTGACCACCTCAGCCACGTCGTCGACGAAAACCTGGTCAGCGGGAAGGGTCACAGTCTCCTTTCCTACCACTCCGCAGCGCGCTCCCGCCGCCCGTGCTGGGCCGATTGGGTCGTGGCGGACCGATCCGATAGCCTTAGCTGCCAACTCTTGCGGTTGGTTATGTCCGAGTGGCGGAATGGCAGACGCGCTAGCTTGAGGTGCTAGTGCCCTACTAATGGGCGTGGGGGTTCAAGTCCCCCCTCGGACACATCCGGCGACACGACTCAGGTCGGCAGTCGCCGTGACTCGCCGAAGATGCGGGTCGTAGTCGAGACGCAGGCCCAAGCTTGCGTACACCTCGGCGCGCTCAGCTCCGGTTGCCGCGCCGAGGATGACCGACAGTCCGCCTAACTCCTTAACTAACTCACTGATCTCGGCGGCACACATGGCGCGGGGCCGCTCCACTCGCTCAACGCGTGCCCTCAGCTCGTCGCGCTCGGCGGTACGTTGACGCAACGCAGCAGTTAGATCCTCAACGGCCACGCCAGACTCCACGGCGGTGATCAAGGCAGCCACTTTGGCATTCGCCTCGCTCAGCTGGCGCTGCAAGGCGGCGTAGCCAGGTCCGGCCGCCGGGTCCACGTCTTGCCCGCGTGCGAGGTCTTCTGGATCGGCCAGAGTGGCGATCCATTCGTCGAGTCGCGCTGTCACTGCGTCTTCGCGGAGATAGACGGTGCGCGGATGATCACTCAGGTCCACAGGTACAGAACGTGACTTGCCGAACTCACAACGGTAGAGGATCCGCGTTGTTTGCTTCCCCGGCCGGGCGGCGCCCTGCATTCGCCGTCCACATGCGGCGCAGAACAGCAGCCCACGCAGCGCATACGGCACTGTCGATTCTCTGCTGCACACGCGACCGGGACCACGCCGCGCCTGCATCCGGAGACGAACAGCCTGCGCCAGCTCATCAGGGATCAGCTCTTCGTGCGTGCGTCGATCGGGTGCGATCCAGTCGGCCCGATCGCGCCACCGCATGCGAGTCTCATATCCCGCGGCGACATCATCGGGGTTCAAAAGGACCTCATACTTCTCCTGCTTGCCCCAGACACGGATACCGCGGTACGCAGGGTTGTCGAGAATGGCGCGGATCGCCGAATGGGACCATCCACGTGGGTCACGATGCCGGTTCCGTGCCGGGTCGTATTGGCTCGGTGATGGCACTCCATCGTCGGTGAGCTGCTGTGCGATGAAGCGCAAGCCAGCACCATCGGCATACATGCGATAGATCCGCTCGACGGTCGGGGCGGTCTCGGGGTCAGGCTCCAGGCGGTGAAGACGCTGCCCAAGACTTGCCTTGGCGGGGTTTGGGTGCGGGCCGGCATCGACGAGTTGATAACCGTACGGTGGGCGACCGCCGAGGTATCTGGTTGTGTCCTGCGCGAGTGCCGACATCGCGGTACGCACGCGCATCTGGATTCGCGCACGTTCTCCCTTGCTCATTCCGCCAAAGAGCGTCATCACGAGGTCGTGTGCCTCGGATCCGGGATCAACCGCTCCGCCAACTTCAGGCACCCATAGGCCGACCCCGTAGTGCGTGAGCACCGGGAAGGTGAGCGCAAATTGCGGTCCGTAGAACGCGCGAGCAGGTTCCCCGATCACGACGGCATCGAAGCCACGGCCACGAGAAGTGACATCTGCGAGCAGACGTGAAGCCTCCGGCCTGCGTTTCCAGGGAAGCGACCGGCTCTGGCCTATATCGAAGTAGTCGGCGGCGAGGACGCCGCCATGCGGACTGATCAGATCGATGGCACGACGTTTCTGCCAGCTGCGGCTCGCCTCCGGATCTTGGGCGTCCTCGGTACTCACTCGGCCATAGAAGGCGAACCTGAGGCTCATGCCACTCCCCTCCCTGATCTAGGCGTCCGGTCCCGCATAGCCAGTATGACGTTTACCAGCGCGCGGTTGGCCTCGCGCGGGAGCCGATACCGGTTCGGCAGGTCAATTTCAACACCTCCCTCTGACATGTTCGGAGCATCGACTCGAACGTCACACTCGGAGCGAGCATGTGTCGTAGTCGGGCATCTTTCAGCCATCGCTTGCCCCTAGCGGATCCCATTGTTCGTTGTGGGCTTGGCGACGTGCTTCTACCAGTCCGATGAGGCGGGAGTGGATGCGTTGGAGGGCCGCGGAATAGACGAGACTGCGATCGCCGAGGCTGCCGAGGCCGGCACGTTCGAACTCCCACGCCACCAGATCATCGCGACCGGCGAAGTCACAGTTGGGATCGTATTGGTATGCAGTGCTTTTCAAGCGTTCTTCACGCGTCCAAATGGCGCGCTGTTCGCGCAGCACGGTCATGGTAGTGGAATAACGGCGGGATTTGCTGGTGATGTGGCCGCGGAATCCGAGGGTGTGCAACCACCGCCCGATGCCGGACAGTCCTTTGTCCGCGAGATCGCTGATGGTGGTCAGGATGGTCCGCACATGCTCTGACACGTCCAGGTCGGGTATGGCTTCCGTAGATAGGCGGCGCGCGCTGATTCCGAGGTCTACCAAGGATTTGGTGACATACTTGGCGAGATAGCGTGCCACCAGCCGGCCAGACATGGACCGTCCTGAGCCTGACCCTGGTTCTGGTTCTGGTTCTGGTGGAGCACTTTTCACTGGTTTTGCGGATGCGGCGAGGGGTTGGGTGTCGATCTGTGTGCCGAAACGCATCGTCCGCGCATCGGTATCAGCGGTCGGATCGTCGATGGTGAGCGTGACGGTGCGGGCGGCGTGTTGGATGATGGTGGCGAGTTCGACTGCACCGATGGGTGATTCCCAATCGGTCTGATCGGGGTCGTCTTGGGGGTCCAGGCGGATCAGGGCGTGGATGTGTGGGATGGCGCGGGCTTGCAGTTCGACGATTTTGATGAAGCTCACCCGCACCGCATCCGGATCCACACCGGTGGCTTTCAGTTCTTTGCGGAGGGTGCGCCGCATGGTGATGGTGAAGCGTCGCCACAGTTCGGGAAGATGCCAGGCGAACAGGACATGCCCGGCATAGTCGTAGCACTCCGGACAGAGCGGCTGACCGACCCGCTCGTCGCCATGATCATGGGACATGCTGCACCACAATTGTTTTCCATGCGGGCAGCGGCGGTAGCCGCCGATCCGGTGCTGGTCTCGGCATACCTGCGCTTTCTTGTCCCCCGACGTCGTGGCGGTGTGGACGGCCCCGAAGCTGGGGGCAGTCAGGGTGAGGAAAACTTGCGGATGATCGCCCACCGCGGTGGGCATGCCGTGGTGGCCTCCCGCAGCGCCGGCGTGCACGAGTTGCCAGGTGTCGCGGGCGTAGAGATCTGAACACGACGGGCAAATGTGGGCGCGACGGTTGTTGCACCGCGTCCACACCACCCGCTGACGCCCGTACTCATCGGTACCGATCAGCTGGATGGGGTGAGCGCAGAATCCGACGGATTCTGCTCGTCGCCACCAGGATTGGTATCCCATCGACGCGGCCCGGCGCACCATCTGCTCGACCACTCGGGTGGTATCAACTGTATCCGGAACACCCGGCAGGGCAAGCTGCGCCGATGTCATGGAGCTATTCACCGCTGCCCTCACCCACGGTGTGCCCGGTATCGGTGTTGTGTGGCTGGTGGGTCTTGTTCGGTCGGCTCGGGGGTCGGCGGAACCGAGTGGCCAGCGCGGTGATGTCGTGGTCGGTGACGTGGAAGGCCCGCACCCGCTGGGCGTAGGCGGTGCCGTCAACCATCATGTAGCCAACACCCGGTGTCGCGTCGGGGATGCGGTCACATTCGGCGCCGGCATCGCGTGCTCCCTGTCCCAGGACCATAGTGGTTTGGGTGGCTTCAGTCAGGCGCAACCCGATCCGCACCGTGAACAGCTGCCTTAACGGCAGGGTGTCTTTGGCGGGGTCTTGCACCGCGGCGACGACGCTGATGCCGACTGCGCGGCCTTGCGAGAGCAGGAGGCCCAGGAGTTGTTCGATTTCGGTGCGGACCTTGCGGTCGGTCACATACGCACTCAGTGCTGCGATTTCATCGATCACTACCACGAACAACGGCTCCGACGTCGTGGGAGTGTGTAGTCGGGTGTGGCCGCGCAGACGATTCGCCCGGGCGTGCATCACCGTGACGAGCTGGCGTAGCAGCTCCAGGGTGGTGTCGGTGGCGTCGTGGGTGAACACGGTGAACAGGGGTGCTCCGGCACCGAGTTCCATGCCACCTTTGGGGTCGATGACACATAACCGCACCAGTCCGGTCTTCACCGCGGGGGCGATGCCGGCGATCAACGACCACAGCACTGAGCCTTTACCTGCGCCGGTTGCCCCGGCGATCAGCACATGGTGACCGAGCAGCGGCACTTGCCACCAATGCCGCGTTTCGGTGATCCCGACCCGCACCAGCGCCAGGTCCACCGGGGTTGCCGGGGCGGGCATGGGCAGGACGATCGGTTCAGCGAGCACGTCTGCCCGCATTAAAGTGATGCGCAGTTCGCCAGGCGAGGTGGCGGTGATGCTGATGCGGTCGGCGCGCCACGCGGCGGCCAGCGCGTCGGACTGTTTATGCCAATCTGCCACGGACTGGCCGGTGACGATGCGCACCGCCAGCACATCGGTGGTTTTACCGATTGTCACCGTGCGCAGGGTGGGAGTGAGGGTGCGGCCGCCGAGTGTGGCCGTCAGGCCGTGCAAGGTGCAGGTCGATTCCCAGGTGCGGGTGTAGCGCGACCACGTGAGCCAGCGCCGCCGTACCGGTTCGGTCACCCAGGCGCGAAATGACCCCGGTTGGAGCCAGGCCCAGCCCGCATACCCGGCACTGCACACGATCGCGCAGATCAGGCCCACGCGTGGGCCGTGGCTGATGGCAAGCACGAGGCTGGCGATGATGGGCACGTTGATCGCCGGGAACAGCACCGCCCACCAGAGCACATACCCGGCTGCGGTGAACAGCGACATGACCAGTTCTCCGAACCAGTCGTCATCGCCTGATCCACTGTTGGTGGTGTTCTTATTGTTCGATGTCATGAGAGATGCCCTCCGTGAGCGTGTGGTCAACAGCAATGCCCGGGGTGGCGGGGTGCGGTGATCGGTTCACCGCACCCCACACCCGCTTGGGGTTACTTCTGCGGGCGTGTCTGCTCACTCGGCGCAGCACCACTGGCGGTGGCGGGGGTGAGGGCATCAGCGCGGAACGCCACCCCGCTGCGATCACCTTGGGCCCACGGGATGGCCACCAGACCAACCACCGAAATAGACTGCGTGACTGTAACTTTGGGGTCTCCTGCCACGGTGACATTGAGTACTTCGCCGCCGGAGTCATCCAGCGCGAGGACCTGGGTGGCGTACATCGGCATCCCGGTGGCGGTGTCGACTTTCGGGGCGCCGGTTTCGAAGTTCAGCCGTGGCTCCGGAGCGCGGGTGACGATAAAACGAGTTCCAGACGTATCGATTCTCAAACGCATTGTCCTACTAGTCCTTTCGTGAGATGTTGACGCCGGTCCGGCGCTGGATTCAGTTCACGTGGACATCACGGACGTTGCGAGAGACATGTGCCGACATTTCCGACACATCCACGGGCATTTCGGACACGGCCGGACATACCCACGGACATCACACCGACACTATCGCCGCAGGGTGGCGGCAATCGCATGGCAAACTAGACACCACGCGCTGAAGGATGGATACGGACGACACGGGAAGATGTGCGCTGACACGATGGACGAGCAGGACGGCACCGAGGCCGCCATCACTCCCAACGATCGCCTCGCGCAGCGGCTACAGGCCAAAGGTCTGTCCTCGCAGCGGTTCGCCACCGCGGTGGGTGTCGATATCAAGTCGGTGCGACGCTGGCTGGCCGATAGCGACTACAGAATTCGCGAACACAACGCCCGCAGCGCCAGCGAGGTGCTCGACTGCACTCCGCATGACCTGTGGCCCAAGCAGTACCCGGCCGCTACCCCCCGTGCAGTGACAACAGCGTCTGCGGGTGGGCCATTCACCGCGACCCTGTATGCCAGCCGTACTCAGCTGCCGATCACGACGTGGCAGCAGCATTTCGCCGACGCCACCACCGGCATCGACATCCTCGTGCTCGCGGCCACGTTCCTGTTCGACACCCTCGACGGATTCCTCGACACCCTGCTCGCCGCCGCCGCCCGCGGTGTGTCGGTGCGGTTTCTCGTCGGGGATCCCGACACTGCGACCACGATCTTGCGCGGTGAGGAGGAAGGGATCGGCGAGGCTGTCATCGCCCGCTGCCGCACGTCGGTGGAGTTGCTCGCCCCTCACGCTTGTACCCCGGGGCTGGACATTCGCACCCACGACACCGCGCTCTACACGTCGATCTTTCGGGTCGATGACGCCATGATTGTCAACTTCCACATCTACGGCTCACCCGGGCGCAACAACCCTGTGCTGGTTCTGTCACGTCACCATGAGCCAAGGCTCTGGACCACCCTCGAAGACGCTTTCACCCAGGTCTGGAACCGCGCCAGACCGCTGACCGCGAAAGGCTGACCCCCGATGCGCACCGACTACTACAATGACCCCAACGCCCCGGCGCCCAACAGTGTCGTTCCGTCCGCCTCGGCCATCGTCACCGACGAACAAGGTCGTATTCTGCTGATCAAACGCCGCGACAACACCCTGTGGGCGTTACCCGGCGGCGGACACGACATCGGCGAAACCATCGCCGACACCGCCGTGCGGGAAGTCAAAGAAGAAACCGGGCTCGACGTCGAAGTCACGGGTCTGGTCGGTGTCTACACCAACCCCCACCACGTGGTCGCGTTCACCGATGGCGAAGTGCGCCAACAATTCTCGCTACTGTTCGCCACCACGGTGCTCGGCGGGACCCTCGCCATCGACCACGAAAGCACCGACATCGCCTGGACTGCCCCCGACGACATCGCTGGCCTGGATATGCATCCGTCGATGCGACTGCGCGTCGAGCACTACCTGCAACGCCGCGACAGCCCCTACCTCGGCTGACCGCTGGGCTACAGCCAGTCGCGTACTCGCCGGACCGCCGCCAACAATTCGTCGCGGCCCGCGTCGACCGCCCGGTGCACCGGGTCCTCGGATCCATAACGCGCCAACACGTCGCGTAGTCGATCTCGCGGTGATATCGGCGCCCCGTCAGGTCCAGTCGTCAGATCGCAAAAAGTCAACGCATCAAGGACATTGCTGGGCGGATCGCTGAACGCGGACAAACCCGACAAGCCCCGCTCGGCAGCCTCCGCGTGCGCTCCGGTATGAAAGGCCACCAAGGAAGCGACCAGCTCCCCGAAACCCGCCGATCGCACGAACTCCGCTCCATCAAGGGGATGAAAACCGGTCCGGCGCACCGACGGTGCGTAACCGATATCGTGCAACCACCCCGCCGCGACCAGACAGTCCGCCGTTTGAGCATCGAAACGCCGGCTCAACCGCTCGGCAGTCGTCGCGACCCCCCGGACATGCGCCAACCGCCGCGGCTGCTCAGCCAGCCGCGCCTCGGCCTCGCGCCGTGCACGCTGCGCCAAAACTACGCTCACAACCGCCAGCCTACGAGCCCCAGCACCATGCCGCAGCCCCGTCGCGGCTGATGGCGCAGATCCTGGACACCCGCGACCCGCAGGAACCGGCGGCCACCAGCAGGCTTCGCTACGCTCGCTCTGCTCCCGTCCGCTGGCGCTCCCGTCCGCGCCGCTCCCTGCGCTCCGCCCTCCGTCCGCCGCCACGCATGCATGCACCCACGACCGGCGCCGGAACTAAGTCGCAGGCCACAGCGCTGGCATCACGACGAGGCGCAGCTGCCCTCGCTGCTCGCCGCATCGAGACGCCGCGAGCGGCAGGCCGGACCAATAGCCTGACCGTCGCTGACCTGCGATGTGAGAACTTTCTTTACTGGTATCGAGACACCTGCTCGATACAGCGGCGAAGGCGTACCGCCGCTAACAGGAAGAAGTGCAGGTCACGTTCAAGAGTTTGGAGTTCCACGTGGTCGGCGTGCCGCTTGTTGAAGCGTCGGTCGATGCGTCCTGATTGGAGCGCCACGGCGTTGATCCAGTTGGTTGCCTCGGTGCGAAGACGCTCGACAATGACGCCCTCTGATGGGGCATTGCGTTGACGTTCCGTTGCCCTCATTCTGTCCCTGCTGTGTGATCCATGGGGTGCGTTACACCGGGGAGGAAGTGGTGTCGGGGGCCGCTGGCCGCGTGCGGCAGAGCGATGAGGTGTGTGCCCGAAACCGCGGAGTCCGGTTGTTGGAGGTGGCTTCCGATCAGGTTGACGAGTGTGGCTGCGACCGCTACGAGGTCGGCTGCCGAGCCGTGGAATGTGGGGACCGAGCAGCCCCTGGTTGGTATAAGTTCGTCATCGCTGGGTTCTTGCCACAGCGTGTGGTAGAGCTCAAGTCCGCTGTCGCCCTGGATTGTTCGGCCAGCGTCTTGATCGATGCTGGAAACTGTCGCTGTTGCGCTTGCGGCGCACAGCACGGCTAGGCCGAGCGTGCCAGAGCGAGCGTCTGTGGCGACCTGAGCGATCAATGCCTTTCGCGTCGGCGCAGTTGCCAACGCATCGAGACAGCTCGTGATGCCGTTGTTCACTGTGGCGTCGATGATGAGATCCGCTGCCAGGCATGACGTGTGGTCTTCTGGGAGGTGCCCTTCTGCGACGGTGACCGTCAGGTCATCACGGATCGCGCGGAGCCGTCCAGCGAGTGCCTCGGCTTTGGAACGGCCAATGTCGTCTTCGACGTAGTTTTGTCGGACGAGCAAGCCGCCGGTGACGATGCCAGGGTCGCACACGGTGATCTCCGATGCTCCTGCGCGAGCGATGAATTCGGCGATCCATGATCCGAGCCCGCCGCAGCCCCAGATGTGGACAGTCTTTCGTTGAAATCCGTTCACGGGGCGGCCGTCGTCGCGGCGGGTTGTCACTTCGGGTCGTTCGTCGGACATCCTGCACCACTCAATCGGGATTTCAGTGTTGATCTTCGCGGGGTCGAGAACAACCCCCACACCCCGTTGCTGCGCGACCTCGCGGAGCGCATTCGCCGTTGGGGTGGGGAGCCGTCCGCCCAAGAGGTGGGGTGGGCCTCCAGCGGGGTGCGGCACGGCGAGGACGAAGTATTGCTCGGCGTCGTGGTGATTTCGTAACGCACTCGCCAGGAGGGCGGTGAGGAACGCCGGCGATTGCGGTGCGATCCGGGGAGCCCGTCCTTCGAGGCGGTCAAGGTAGGGGTCGTCCAGGAGAGCAAGCAGTAGCGCGAATGTGGATGCGGCACCGAACGGCAGCGCGGTGGCCAGGGTAATTACCGGTACGCGATGCCCGGCAGCTCCAGGCGAGTACGTCAGGTCGTATCGGTGCGTTGACCGGGCGATCAGGTGAGCCGTTTGGTGGCGCTTCGCCGGTCCGGGTTCTCGGGTAACGATCGTCGGTGTGTCATGTGCCTGATGCGGCACTCCGCCAACAGCGTGGTACATGGCGGTGGCGGCGTCGAAGTTTCCGGCGGCCGCGTCGACGAGCCAGTCCCAAAGGCGGGTGAGTAGGCCGGCCACACCAAGCGTCGGCTGCCATTCCCGTGAAGGATCCAAATAGATGCATAGTCGTTGACCCGCGAGCACATGGGGGTAGCCGAGAAACCGAGTGTGATCAACGTCGATAGCCGGTAGCGAGTACGAAGAGGGGCGAAGCTGAAGGATGAACTCCTCGGTCTCTTGAAGTTGCAGGCCACCCGGATGATGCGGGATGGCGGCCGTGCGTAGCGAGATGCGGAGCGACGCCTCGCCGCTAGCGTCGAGCGTGGGTCTTCCTCGGACCTGGATTTCGTTGGGACGTTGTTGCGCTAGCGCTTTGAGTTCGGCGAGGAGATGCTTCTGCCAGCCCGTCAGCGTGGGCTGGTGGCGTCTGGTCACCCTGCCCGACCAGAGCGCCCCACTGTTGAGTCCGCGGCAGAGGTGGCTGCTGGAAACTTCGCGCTAGCGGTTGTTGTGGCCGGCGCCTTGAATCCGTCGCCGAAGATGTTCTGCCACAGCTGGACACTGCGGTCTTTGTCTTTCTCCTCGTAGGCCGCTTCGATGTCGGCGGCATGCACGTGGATTCGGTCACGGAAGTAGCTGTAGGTCGCCTGAGCGCTCTCGGGGTCTGGTCCCCACCGGTGGTCGAACGTCACGCCGGAACCGGACGGGTCGGCGATGGAGGGCTTGATCGGGTTCGCTTGCAACCAGGTGTCGAGGTCTTGCACGACATGAAGAAGAGTTGTGGGGACGTTGCTGTAGTAACTCGGGTCCAGGAGCTTGCGCAAGTCTGTTACCTGCTCCCCCAGCATGGTGGTCAGCAGGACTGAACGTGTGCCGGTGAACGAATTCTTGTGATCACGAAGGTATTTCATGAGTCTGATCACTTTGCGTAAGTTCCCGCTGGCGATAGAGTCCTGTTTCTTCATCCAATCGGTGAAACCCTGCGGGTTCGTCAGCTCCCACTCGTTGTCGTCGCGGTTGACGATGACCTCTCGACCGTCGGCCAGGTTGAGGTGAGGGACGATGTCGACGTGCATGGAGTTGGCGTAGACGAGCCGCGCGCAGCGGCACTTACGTGAGTGCGGCATGGTGCCGTAGGTGCTGTGCCGATGCAGGGCTGCGTAGACCTCATCGATGTAGGTCTTGGGGTTGTCGGCCCAGTCCGGGTTCTGGCTCATGTCGAGCATGAAGTCGGCGTCGAACTCGTTGTCACCGACGGGGTTGATGATCGTGCGGTGTGCCCAGGAGCCTTGCGGCGTCTTGCCGGTGATCAGCGCACCGATTTCGACGTCGGCTTTGAGTGCCTTGTAGATGGCTTCGACGCGCTGGTTGAGTAGGTCCAGTTTGAACTGGCTGAGATTGACCGTGTCTTTCAGCAAGACGTTGAAGTGGTCAGCGAGTTGCATTGGGGGCCTCCGTGTGTGAAATGCTGCCCGGATCGTCGCGGTGTCGGCGTCCGTTCACCGGTGTGTATGCGGGCGCCTGGTGGTCAGCGAATTTCGCGGTGTAGCTAGGGCTGAGTTCTCGGCTGACTGAGGCAGCGAGGCCGGCCACGTCCTTTGGGTCCGCCGAGTCCAGTGCGTAGAGGCCGCCGGGCACTAGAGCGTCGAAGCGCGTGTAGTTGGATTTGCCGATCAAGTGTTCGGCGAGGCCCTGTCCGCCACGGCTGCTGGCGTTAAGGATCAGCGGGGCAATCGGTCTTGCCCAGTGTAAGAGTCCGCCGCGGTCCAAGCGCTTGGGGTGATCGGTCAGCTGATCAATGGTGCCGACGTTGAGGACGGTAATCGCGTCGAGAGGAACACCGAGCATGCTGACGGCCTCGGCGATCGCGACGACAGCCGGGTTGTTGGCCCATACTCCGCCGTCAATGAGCCTGTGTCCGTCGACGTACGCCGCGGGGAAGTACAGCGGCGCCGCCGAGGTCGCCAGTGCAACGTCCACCATCGGTATGCGCCAGTCGCGGGTCAGCCGTGTGTGGTGCGGAGTCTTGAAGATGTGCACGGCCCCGCGTTGTACATCCCACGCGGGAATGACGAGTCGCTTCGTGCTGTCGCCAAGGAGTCGGGCTCCGAGGACGCCGGTCAACGCTTGCCGCAGCGCCTCTGCGTCATAGATGGGCGATCTCAGCTGCCGTGGTCGGCGCCATCCTCGCCGCCTCGACGCCGGAAAGACTTTCTCGACCAGTTCTTCGTAGTGGGAGACAATCTCCTTCGGCGTGAGGCCCGCACCGAGACCCAGTGCGACGATGCCGCCCGCCGACGTGCCAGCAATGAGGTCGAAGGAATCGGTGATCCTAACGCCCAGATCCTGCTCCAGACGTGCAAGCACATGCGCAGTGAACAACGCCTTGGCGCCCCCTCCATCGAGAGCGAGGACCTGGAAGCGCTCGGGGCGCGGGCCAGCCGCCTCGCGCTCGGCTGCTGGATAGACCTGCGCGGCGAATTCGCCAGGTCCCGGCGAGGACGTACCATTATCAAGGTTGGCAGGCGTCGCGGGAACTACATCCATGTAACTAGACTACGCCGCTCCGCCGACAACGACCTAGCCGTTATTGCCACCGGCGTGGGGACCCGCGCAGCCAGCAGCCATGTCAATGCTCCGGCTCAGCATTTGCCGGCTCCGTCGAGACCGAAACCGTTTCGCTCGGCGTAGCCGCACGGAAACGAACGACTGTCTGCTGGTGCGTCATCGCGACACGATGGCGACATGGCGCCGGAGCAGCGCCCGCACTCTGGCCGGCACCCTCGTCGGCGGACTGGAGATCATCTGCGCTGCCACACGCGCAGCGTCGCCGCGCTCGCCGGCCTTTGTGATCTTGGGGTCGCCCAGGCGCCACGGCGAAGCGTGGTAATCGGGTTGTGACGCGACGATCTCCAGTAGTGTCTCGATATCCTGGAGGTCACGTTCGGAGTCGCGAACGGTACGTGCCAGCATCTTCAACACGAATGCTGCCTCGACGTCGGGAACCGGAATTTCGAACTCAACCGTGTCGCCGTCGGTGAGTCGGGCTGTGACGGCGACTTCGATCGGCGGTAGGGCGAGCGCCAACCGCAGCCCTGGCGCTCCGTCGAAGGCTCGTTCGCCGATGATCCGCTTGCCTGGTTTGGCTGCGGTGGGAACTAAGAGGTCGACCGCTTGCTCACCCCGCTCGTAGCGGTTGCCGCACTCAGCGGTGTACCCCAGTGCGGTGAGTCGATCGTGGAGGTTCCCGGTGGACGCCACGTTGACGTCGATCCCGGTGTCTGCGTCGGAGGTCAGTCGCGGTATGCCCGACACGTTGTAGACGTGCCGCAGCAGTCGCACCATGTGACCGCCGATGACGCGGTACTCGATGTCGGCAGTGACTGCGGCCACGTCACGCAGTGCACGCATTCCGTTGTCGTCGGCCACCGCAGTGCAGGCGATTTGCACCGATGCTGTTCCGGTCACCGGTGCACGATCCAGTCGCTGAGATGCTGCGGTGCACCGTCGCCAAGATCGGCACCGCCGCTGAGGTCCTGAAGCGCAATCACTGGATCCACAGTGATGATGTCGGAACGCTGCGTATCACGAACCCGCCGCCACCAGGCCGCGGTCGTCCAGACGGTCGGGTCGGCGGGAACCCGCACAGTCAAGGTCGCTTCCTCGGCGGTGGCCTCCACCAAACCGAACTCGGAGAGGTCGACCAGTTCTTTGGCATAGACCAGACCTCTGGTTGGTACCTGCCACGGTCGCAGGACGTCGGCGGCGACCTCGCCGCCAGCAAGGATCGGCACGGTGAGCTCGGCGCCGAGTCGGGTCGCACTGCGCACCTGCTCCACTACCGGATCCATTCCATACCAGTACGTTTCGACAAGTCCGCTGTCCGCAGGTACCAATGCCAGTTTCACCAGGAGCTCCCGGCGCGCAGCCTCGGTCATCGGCGTGTCCGGCAGCGGATCCTTCTCGGTCATTTTGGACACCGCCTGCTGGCTAACTCCGATGGCCGCGGCAATGTCGCGTTGGCGGAGGTGACCGCGCGTAAGCACACAGACCCGTTCAGCCGCCCGCCGCCGCCAGCTGCGCTCGCTGGCGGCGCGGGGCGGCCGTCCTGGTGTTGGCGTTCGGTAGGTTCGCCCGGAGAGCACCAGTTCGCCGGTGCTGCCGACGCTGAGATCCACGTCAGCCTGAGCCAGGAGCGCTGAACGTGCCTCATCTGAGATGGTCTCGCACACCACGAATACGCGGCGGCCTGGATGGCGGCGCACACGACTAAGGACTGCGGCCGGAGATGGCACACGTTCTGCCAGAACCAGGTCCGCTACTACGGCGCGGCCATCGATTCGGTATGTGATGCTGTGTGCATCACCAGTCACCATCCGCACGCCTGCGTCGACCAAGCGGGCAGGAATCGAAGCAGAGAGCACGTCTGTTACTCTACTCAGTGACTACTTGTCAAACAACCTATTGTCGATAAATAGCGTTCTGGTTGTTTGACTTCGACCAACCAGTGGCGTACAAACCGTCCATTGATCCGTCATACGCTGGTGGAGTTTAACGGGCCTAGCGTCGAGGAACCTGAGCAGATAGAGCTACTCTGACGTTTTCGCGGCGACGCCGGTAGCCCAGGCATCGCTGACAGCCGCTGACTCTTAATCAGCGGGTCTGGGGTTCGAAACCCTGACGGCGCACCATGCAAACGCAATGCTCAGGCAGGGTTGTTGTCGTTTCGGAGTGTTTGCTGCCTGTGACAGATGTGACCGATGTGACCGAAAGGTCTCCATATTGTCCCCGCGCTGCGGAAGCAGACCCACCACAGCAAACGGCGCGTCGGCGTGACATGTGAGACCGCCGTCCTAAGGTCGTGCCGTGTCTAATATGCCTCCCGACCCCGATGCATCTGACTCACGCGAGGACGGTGCACCTACCAAAGAGGCCTGTGCCAAGCTCTATCAGGAAGTGGGTCTGCTGCACGATCAGGTGACAATTTCGGTCACGCGGCCTGACTGGCCGTCGTGGTCATGATGGCTTCGTATTCGACGGGGGTCAACCGGCCGAGGGCGCCTTGGCGGCGACGTCGGTGGTAGGTGCGTTCGATCCAAGTGACGATGGCGATCCGCAGCTCCTCTCGGGTGGCCCAGCGGCGGCGGTCGAGGACGTTCTTCTGCAGCAGGCTGAAGAAGCTCTCCATCGCCGCGTTGTCGCCGGCCGCGCCGACACGTCCCATTGAGCCGACCATGCCGTGATGGTGCAGGGCCTGGACGAACTTTCGACTTCGAAACTGCGACCCTCTGTCCGTGTGAACCACGCAGCCGGCGACCACCCCACGGCGGCCGACCGCGTTGCGCAGCGCGGCGGTCGCCAGGCGTGACTTCATTCGGGAGTCGATCGAATAACCCACGATGCGGTTGGAGAATGCATCCTTGATCGCGCAGAGGTAGAGCTTGCCCTCGCCGGTATAATGCTCAGTTATGTCGCTGAGCCACAACATGTTTGGCGTTTCAGCGGTGAAGTCGCGCTGGACCAGATCGTCGTGCACCGGCGGTCCTGGTTTGCCGTTCTTGCCGCGCTTCTTGCCGAACACGCTCCACAACTGCTGCTGTGAGCAGATGCGCCAGGCGGTGCGCTCGGCCATCGGCTCGCCGGCCTCACGGGCCTCCTCGACGAGGTAGCGGTAGCCGAACTCGGGGTCCTCGCCGTGCGCGTCGAACAGGGCGTTGGCGCGGTATGCCTCGACGAGTTCGGCATTGGTGATGGGATTTGCCCGCCAGCGGTAGTAGGGCTGGCGGGCGAGCTTGAGTACCCGGCGCGTCACCGCGACGGGAATCCCGTCGGCGGCGAGCTCACTTACGAGCGGGTAGACCCTTTTCCCGGCAGATTGGCCTGCGACAAGTACGCCGCTGCCCGCCGTAAGACTTCATTCTCTTGTTCCAACAACCGATTTCGGCGTCGTAGCTCGCGCAGATCAGCGGAGTCATTGGTGCTCTTACCTGGCTTGGCGCCCTCGTCGACGTCGGCTTGGCGCATCCACTTGGTCAACGTCATCGGGTGCACGCCGAAATCGGTGGCGATCTGCTCGATCGTCACCCCGTCGTCGCGGTTACGGGCAACGCGGACGACGTCGTCGCGAAATTCACGGGGGTAGGGCCTAGGCACACTGACATCCTTCCAGCCCGCCCGCTTTGGGCAAGCCAACTCAGATGTCACCTATTGGTGCAGCAGACCCGATGATCGTGGGCTGGCGGGTAGCGTCGCACATGCGTACCACCATGGTGCTGGATGCGTTGGAGATGGCTCGTTGGTCACGCGGAAACACATTGCCGGGCTTGACATGTCACTCCGATGCCGGATCGCAATTCACCTCTATCCGCTATGGCGAACGGCTCGCCGAGATCGGAGCGGTCCGCTCGATCGGCACGATCGGAGACAGCTACGATAATGCCCTGGAGACGGTGAACGGCTACTACAAGGCGGAGCTGATCTACGGGCCAGTCCGCACCAGGCCGTGGAAGACCGTCGAGGACGTCGAACTCGCGACCCTGAGCTGGGTGTACTGGCACAACACCAGCCGCTTACACAGCTACCTTAATGACATCCCACCCACCGAGTTCGAAGCCGCGTTCCACGATGCACATGGGACCGACCAACCCCTGGCCGGAATCCAATAACCCGAGCCTCCGGGAAAGTCAGGGCGATTCAATCAAGTAGCTAGAGTCCGATACGTTTGGCGATGACCTCGTTCATGATTTCGTTGGTGCCGCCGCCTATTCCGAGAATTCGGCAATCTCGATAGTGTCTCTCGATCTCAGACTCACGCATGTAGCCCATCCCACCGAAGATCTGAACCGCCTCATTGACCACGTAGTCGCACGCATACACAGCGGTGTTCTTGGCCATCGACACCTCGGCAACGACATCCTCCCCCGCTAGCCACCTCTGCATGACCGCACGGGTGTAGGTGCACGCCACGTCGACCTGTCGAGCCATCTCCGCAAGCTTATGGCGAATGATCTGGCGCCCCGTCAAGGGTCTACCGAACGTTTCACGTTCCCGCGCCCAACTCTTGGCAAGGTCGAGAGCCCGACCCGCCGTCGCGTACGCCTGGACGGCGATGCCGAGCCGTTCAGCCTGAAATTGCTGCATGATCTGCAAAAACCCACTGTTCTCTGCCCCCACCAGGTTGTCAGCCGGTACGCGAACGTCGACGAAAGACAACTCGGCGGTGTCGCTACATCGCCACCCCATCTTGTCTAACCGGCGGGACACTTCGAATCCAGGCGAATTCTTGTCGATCACAAGCAATGAAACTCCACCGTAACCCGGTCCGCCGGTGCGTACCGCCGTAGTAACGAAGTCCGCTCGAACTCCGCTGGTGATGAACGTCTTTGCTCCGTTGACCACGTAGGTGTCCCCCTCGCGCACCGCGCGTGTGCGCAGATTCGCGACATCTGAGCCTGCCCCAGGCTCGGTAACGCCCAGCGAGCCGATCATCTTTCCTGCGAGCGTAGGACGGACATATCGTTGAATCAGGGCGTCGGAGCCATTGGCGGCAATGTGGGGAAGGGCAATGCCATGGGTGAACAAGGCGGCGCAGACGCCAGTGGACCCGCCTGCGGCCAGGATGGCCTCAGTGACCAGTGCAGAGTCAATCGCATTGCCGCCGCTGCCGCCGACTTCTTCCGGGAACCCGATTCTGAGAAGCCCCACCTCGGCAGCATTGAGATGCAGGTCGCGCGGAATCTCACCCACGTGCTCCCATTCCGCTAGCTTCGGCGCGATTTCACGTTCCGAGAAAGACCGCGCCATTTGGCTCAGCGCTCGTCGCTCCGGCGTGGTCCACACCTCCGGGGCGATAGCGAAACGAGCAGCCCCATCCCTGCTTGCCGTGGTCGTGCCAGCGTCCGTCATCTCAGCCTCCCAGAGAATGTGATAGATGATCGATGAGGTGTCTGATGCTTGCCGTCCTCACGACGGGAAAGAAGGACCCGACGCCAACCACCCAAGGGGCCCGGCCGCATGATCTGCAGCAACGCAAGGACATGGAGACCAGCAGTGGGCATGATGCTCTTCAGAACCGGACCAGCCCTCGGATATTTTTTCCTGAACGCATATCCTGGTAGCCCTCATTAATTTGGTCGAGGGAGTATTCGCGGGTGACCAACTCATCGAGCTTCAACAACCCAGCGGAGTACAGCTCGACCAGTCGCGGAATATCGTGCGGCGCATTGGATGAGCCATACAAAGCGCCACGAATCTGCTTCTCGTAAAGCGTCATTTCAAGCAGTGATCCTGAGATCGATGAGTCGTCGGGGTGCCCGATGGCCGTGACCACGACGCGCCCGCGCTTTCCGACCAAGGCCAGCGCTTCCGCGGTGTAGGAGGCCTCAGCCACATCGGTGGTGAGGATGCAGACATCAGCCAGCTTGCCCAGCGTCATATCGCTGACCAGCGACCAAGCTTCATCCATCGAGGCCGCGGTGTGCGTCGCACCGAACCCGCTCGCTTGCTCTCGCTTGAACTTCACCGGATCGACCGCCACAATCGCCAGCGCTCCCGCGATTCGCGCGCCCTGAATCGCATTCATTCCGATTCCGCCCGCTCCCACTACCACGACGGTGTCCCCGGCGCGCACCTCCCCAGTCCGCACCGCAGATCCGTAACCGGTCGTGACGCCGCAACCGATCAAGGCTGCCCGATCCAGGGGGATTCCGCCGTCAATCTTGACCACGGACGCCTGCGGCACCACTGTGTACTCGGAAAACGTCCCGAGCAAACACATCTGCCCGACGTCCTCGCCTCGTGCGTGAAAGCGATAGGTGCCGTCGATCTGCGGTCCCATCATGAGCGCCGCTCCCAACTCACAGAGATTGCCCATGCCGCGCGCGCAGTACGAGCAGCGCCCACACGAGGGAAGGAAGGTCAAGATGACAGAATCACCTTCGGACAGTTCCTCAACCCCTTCGCCGCACTCCACGACTGTGCCAGCACCCTCATGACCCCCCACTACCGGCAATGGGATCGGGAGGTCGCCGGTCACCAGATGTTCGTCGGAATGGCACAAGCCGGTGGCCGCCAGCCGCACGAGGACCTCCCCGGGACCTGGCGGATCCAAATCGACTTCTTCGACCTCCCACTTCTGCTCCAAGCCCCACAAAACAGCCGCACGTGTCTTCATGTTGAAGTCCCTTCTATCGAATTACGCTTCTCGAGTAGTTATCCCGACCGCGCACGGTGGTCGCGCGAACTGTCCTGGATGATCTCCGGGCACATCGCCCAGAGGCCCGCGCCGCTCACCCGGGCCCGGGCGCGGTACCGCACCGACATCACACATTGAGCAGGTCGTGACGCTTGTCGGCCTCAAGGATTGCCCGGTATTCCGGAAAGAGGTTCTTTGCCTGCGGTATGAGCTTGATCAGTTTGGTGACAGGACCTTTCGCTCGTACAGTTCCTTTCGCCATCGCCATGGTCAAGTTCACCTTCCCCAACCAGAACCTGTTGCCGGTATCCGCGGACATGAACAATTCGACATTCGGTGTAACGCCACTGTCCGCGCCGGTCTCTACGACCTTCTCCGGCATATCCACGGTTACTACCGCATCCGGATCGGTGTAGTGGATCCGTAACACCACCCCGGACCCGGCAAGTCTGTTCGCAAGGTCTTCGTTCTCCAAACCTCGTCGAAAGATGCCGGCGAGGTAGCGGTAAACCTCTTCCGCATCAGCGAAGACAGCCATCGTGATTCTCCCTTCCTATGACACAATTCAAAGCGCTCAAATAAATCTGCTGGGTCGCAACCAGTTCGGCTTGCTCCGAAGCAATCAGAACTCATAGGAGTAGATCTCCTGCCTCCCTCAGCGCCTCCGCGAGTCGACGTTCGGCTGTCGGCAATTGCGCAGCCACGGACGCGGCGCCGCTCGCTCTTCGGTGCGGATCTGCACCGCGGTCATAAGCGGCGTGCGCAACCGCGGTCCACAACTCAGATGCGGTCTTTGCAGCCTCCGCTGCTTTAAACGCAGGTTCGAAACTCAACTCTTCAGCGACGCGCCGACATCCACGTGCTTGCAGATCTCGGAACAGACCGCCTCCGGTTCCGGCTTTTTCGATGAAGGCGCTCAGCGCAAACAAGGCTCCGTCGAGGGTGTCGTCGTCAAAGATCTTCGGCCACCGCTTGAGATCCTCCACAAAAGTCGATACCCCTGGTAGCCCACGCACCTGAATTTCACAATCGGAGTCCTCGGTGATCGGCGCGCTCACACACGAACCCTGCATCGCGTCCGCGGACCTACGGAAGGCCGACCGGGCAGCATTGCCGAGATCTGGTGCCGCGCCGGGCCACTCGACTACGTAGGTGGTGTGCCGCGTGGGGACGGGAAATCCCGTCGATGCCCGCGCCTTCCGTAGATTCTCGTAAGGCACGGCTTGAGGTGTATCGCGATCGTTATCGACCACGAAGGCGAGTTCCTCGTCGTCGTCGTACCCTACGATCACGACATCGTGCCGGCTCATACTCAGACGCGTTCTCAGATAGGGCAATTCGGCGATGTCAGTCCACACCATGACCGGCGTACCGGCATCGATCTGTTCGGTCACCCATTTCCACCCGAGATCGGGGTCGTCTGTCGAACGACACTCGAAGCGCGCGCCCAACCGGGTCAAGTATTCGTCTTCGAGGTCCGCGCTGCGTCCAACGAGGTAGATCGGTGGACGTAGGTGGGCCGAGCGAACATACGAGAAGTCGAGGGCCCCGCCGAGAGCAAACACGATGCCTTCGTCCGGGGTGTCATCACCCCAACGGATCCCGGCCCATTCGGTCAAATCCCGAAGAGCCCCCGATCCGCAGTGGCCGCCCATGTCGTGGCGATACGGCACCACCATCGATGCCATCAGTCCTCCTCCTCTAGATGACTAACGTGCGGGCGGCAACTCCTCTGAGTCATAGGGAACGCGAGATGATTTCCTTCATCACCTCGTTCGTGCCGGCATAGATTTTTTGCACGCGCTGATCCACCCACAACCTCGAGATGGGGTACTCGGTCATGTAGCCATATCCGCCGTGAAGCTGCATACAGTCATCGAGTACCTTCATCGCTCGCTCAGTGGTCCACCACTTCGCCATGGCGACGGTCTGCACGTCGAGTTGACCCGCAAGGTGCAGGTCGATGCAGTAGTCGAGGAACACTCGTGCGATGCGCGTTTCTGTCGCGGCTTCAGCCAGCGTGAACTTGGTGTTCTGAAAGCCAAAGACAGGCCGACCGAACGCCTCCCGCTCACGCGTGTACTTGAGCGTCTGCTCCAGGGCAAGTTCCATCGCTGCGACAGCCCCCACCGCGACGATGAGTCGCTCTTGTGGCAGCTGCGTCATCAGCTGAATGAAGCCCTGTCCCTCAGACTGGCCCAGTAGATGCGAGCGCGGAACTCTCACTTCATCGAAGAACAACTCGGAGGTGTCCTGGCCGCGCTGGCCGATTTTGTCGAGAACCTTGCCGCGCCGGAATCCCGCCCGGTCAGCCTCGACAACGATCAAAGAGATGCCCGCAGCGCCCTGGCTCGGATCTGTCTTGGCAACAACGATGATGAGGTCGGCCTGTTGGCCGTTGGTGATGAAAGTCTTGGAGCCGGTGATCACGTACTCGTCACCGTCCAGGAGGGCTTTTGTCTTGACGCTCTGCAGATCGGACCCGGTCCCCGGTTCTGTCATGGCGATCGCCCCGATCATTTCACCGGACGCCATCTTGGGAAGCCACTGCGCGCGCAGCTCTTCAGTCGCGTACTGCAGGATGTAGTGGGCGACGATTCCGCTGTGCAGTCCCGCGCCCCATGAGCTGTCACCTATGCGGGCCTGCTCTTCAAGCACGACCGCTTCGTGCGCGAAAGTGCCACCGCCTCCGCCGTATTCCTCAGGTATAGACATGCAGAGCAGGCCCAGCTCGCCTGCTCGGTTCCACAGTTCTCGGTCGACGTGGTGCTGGTCTGCAAAGCGGTTCGCATGCGGCGCCAATTCGGCCGAGAAGAACTTCGCAGCGAGGTCACGAAGCTCGAGTAATTCGGCATTCATCCAGGGAGAGATTGGTGAGGACATGATTACCTTCCGACTGTTGGAATTCCAGGGATTTGACGTTATGACGTTTCGATTTCGATGAGGTATTCGCCGGCAGAGTGGCGCGCACGGATGACCTTTTTGTCGTACTTTCCGACGCTCGTCCTCGGAATATCGGACACGAAGCTCCATCGCTCGGGAATCCACCATTTGGCGACTTTGTCCGCAAGGAACGATCGGAGTTGGTCAATGTCAACGTCGGTTCCGGGGTGGACGACGACAAGCGCCAACGGCCTTTCCTGCCATTTATCGTCCGCGACGCCGACTACCGCCGCTTCGTACACGGCAGGGTGGCCGATCAGCGTGTTTTCCAGCTCCACCGAGGAGATCCATTCGCCACCTGACTTGATGACGTCTTTCGAGCGGTCGGTCAGTGTCAGATAGCCCTCGGCGTCGATCTTGCCCACATCACCGGTACGCAGCCATCCTTCGTCGAACTTCTCCGTATCGTTGTTTCCGAAATAGGACCCGGTGATCCAGGGACCGCGCGCCTGGATCTCCCCAACTGATTGCCCGTCCCACGGCACGTCTTTCCCGTCGTCGTCCCGCAACCGGATTTCGACACCGCAGATCGGTCGGCCCTGGGATGCGCGCAGCTCCCAGCGCCGCGTCGCGTCGGCTCTGTGAGCCGGACGTGCAACGGTCGCCAACGGAGAGGTTTCGGTCATACCCCAGGCCTGCACAATGGGCACGTCGTACTTCTCTTCGAATGCCCGCATCAACGAAAGCGGAACAGCAGACCCCCCGCACGCGACCAGCCGTAACGAAGAAATGTCCCGCTCAGGGTGCGAATCCAGATATCGGTCGACATCGTTCCAGATCGTCGGCACTGCACCGGCCAAGGTCGGTCTGGTGTCTTCGATGATCGACACCAACGGTTCGGCTTGGAGATACCGGTCAGGCAGTACCAGATCCGCACCGGACATCAACGCTGCGTAAATAAGCCCCCACGCATTGGCGTGAAACATTGGGACGATGGCCAGCACACGGTCGGCCTCGCTGACTGACAAAGCGTTAGCTGTGCAGGCGGTCAGGGAGTGAAGGTACGTCGAACGGTGGCTGTAGACGACGCCTTTGGGATCTCCGGTGGTACCGCTCGTATAACACATGGCCGCGGCGGACAGCTCGTCGAGCTCAGGCCAGTCAAATGATTCTTCTTGGCCGGCAAGCACTTCCTCGTAACGCAGAACGGTCTTCCCGCATCCCTGGAGCGGGGCAAGGTCGCCCTCTCCGGTGACGATGACGGTGTGCACCGACGCCATCGCTGGGAGCGCGCGCGCCAACAACGGGGCAACCGAAGCGTCGACTAGGACGATCTGATCGCTCGCGTGATTGGCGATGTACGCCAGTTGCTCTGGGGCCAAACGAATGTTGAGCGTGTGCAGGACCGCGCCCATGGAGGGAATCGCACAGTAGGCCTCCAGATGTTCCTGGTTGCTCCACTGGAAGGTGGCCACGCGTTGGTCTGCCGTGACGCCAAGACTGCGCAGCGCATTGGCAAGGCGAGCCACTCGCGCCAGCACAATGCGGTAAGGCGTTCTCCGATATCCATTTCCGGTCGGAGTGACGACCTCGCTGTCACCGTGTATGGCTGCCGCATGCTGGACGATCGCCGACACCGTGAGCGGAACATTTTGCATTGTGCTTTGCATCGTGTAGTGCCCTTTCAGGCGAAGAGGTCGGGACGGCTGTTCGGCTGATCGATGAATGTGCCGTAATGCGTTCTCAGTGCTTGCAGGATGTCTGCTAGGGGTAGATCGTCGTAGGCTCCCCGGTCGCGCAGATACTCCATGTGCTGGGTGCCGTCAGCGGTGAAACCATGGAGTAGCGCGTCGCTACGGCCGTCGAATTCGATCGGCGAGACACCGAAGCGTGCGCACAGCTCGCGATTGAACGCCGGGGTGGCCTTTACCCACGCACCGTTGAGGAACATGAGACTGTAGCCGTGGTAGACGAAAACGTCGCTACCACCCATCCGCTCGCGCAATGCCTTGGTCTGGAGGTGGTTTCGGACGTCGGCGAACCCCAGCCGCGCCGGGATTCCCGCCGCTCGGCACGCTGCAGTCAAGAGCACGGCCTTCGGGACGCAGTAGGCCCGTTCTGCGGTCGCGACGGTGCTGGCGCGATACGCGTGCGGGTTGTCGGTCACCGTGTAGGGGTCGTACCAAATGGAGTCACGGACCGCGGTGAAGATGGCGATGGCCTTCTCGGTGTCGCCGCAGGCACCACGGATCGCCGATGACACGAAGTCACGTACCGAATCTTGTTGCCAGTCAAGAAACTCCGTGGGTTCGAGGTAGGGGCTGTGGTCGACGGTCATCGGCGCTTCATCTCCAACGGAAGTCCGTCCACCGGAATGGGCAGCGAGGTGTTGTCCCATCGGACGTGATAGTTCTCCGGAACCTTCCAAGTGAACGAACGCAGCATCCTGTGCAGGATTGCTTTGACTTCGAGCGTCCCGAATTGCATGCCGATGCACTTGTGCGCTCCACCTCCGAACGGAACCCAGGCGAATCGGTGGTGTTGGTCTTCGCGCCGAGGCTCGTCGAAACGTGAGGGATCGAACCGCTCCGGATCACTCCAGATCGTTCGATCGAAGTGATTCACGGCAGGCGTTATAGCGCATAACGTGTTCGAGGGGATGTGATATCCATCGATGGCGACATCTCGAACCGTCTTGCGCATCACCAGCGGAACAGGTGCAAGCAGTCTGAGCGCTTCCTTGATCACGAGGTCGATGACCGTCATCTTCTCCAGGGCCTCGATGTCCGGCAACCCGTCACCGATGGCCGCGGCTTCCGCAGCCGCAGCCTCCTGCCACTGCGGATACTTGGCAAGGAAATAGGTGACCGCTGTGGTGGTGATCGTCGAGGTGTCGTGGGCCGCCATCATCAAGAAGATCATGTGATTCACCACATCCTCGTCGGAAAACCGCTCCCCGTCTTCGGTCGTGGCTTGACAGAGAGCAGCGAACAGATCCTCCGTTTCACCGGCTCGCGCGGCCGGCAGATGCCGGAAGAAGTAGTCCTCCAAAACGCGCCGCCCTTGCACACCAGCGCGGAATCTGGTTCCCGGAAGCGGAGCACGCACAAGGGAACTCGCCGCCCGGACCGTAGCGACGAACGCCTTGTTGACAGCATCGCTCTCGTCCTTGCCGCGGCCGCCCATGAAGACGTCGGTAGCGATGTCGAGGGTGAGTTCCTTCAACAGTGGGTAGATTCGAACCGACGGGCCCACCGGCCACGCAGGCACTGCCGAGCGAACGCATGGCGTTACCTGTTCGACGTATCCGGTCAGGCGCGGACGCGTAAACGCCTCCTGCATGATGCGCCGGTGCATCAAGTGCTCGTCGAAGCTCATGAGCATCAAACCGCGATGGAAGAAGGCGTCGATCAGGAAGGACCAGCCATCCTGAGAGAATGCTTTCGCTTCGCTCGTGAACGCCTCTCGAGTGGCGTCAGGGCCGGCGATGACCACCATCTTGGTGCCGAACGCGCCCATCCACGACACCGAACCCAGACGGTCGTAGCGCTCTCGACTGAAATCCGAGCCGAATCGGATGTAGTCGAGCGTGTGACCTACGAAGGGCAGTCCGGCATCCCCCCGGACGGCTTTCAATCCACTGCCCGCGGGTGCCGGTGCCAGTTCACGAACCGGCCAGTCCCGGCTCCATCGACGCCATCTGTCGTCGACGGCGTGAGGCGCGGGGACCATGATCACAGAGGACAACCGCTCCTTCACGTGGTGCGCAGGTGCGAGAAGGTGATTCGTCATGGTTCCTCCTGGACGCTGGGCCGCTTTGACGGCGTCCACCAGTCTTTACAAAGATGCCATTGATGTCAATATCTAGACATTATTGGCCTAGCGGTTAAGTGCGCGTCTCGTGCCCTTAGTCGGCCAGGCTCGGTTCTGCAGGGTCTCAGACCTTTAGACGCCCGACGTTTCTCAAGACGTAATCGCCGCTGTGCGGCTTCCGGGTAAGGAGTCGATAAACCAAGGTAGGCCCCGGCCAGTTCGTCGGGATTTCCCCGCTCGAGGTTCGATACCAGCTCGCACACAGCGCCCACACCGACCTCCGTAGTCGCCTTCTCAAGCGCGTGTTGTAGCGTTGCGCGCTCTCCGTCCTGACATCGATCGCATGACCCGGATGAGCAGCCACGGCTTTGATGAGCGTTGCGATGTGACGGACTTGTGACTCGATCATGTAGAGGATCGACCCCGAGCCCACATTCGTGTTGGGACCATAAAGCAGGAACAGGTTCGGGAACATGGGGACAGTGATGCCCAGATATGCGTACGCCTGGGTCTTCCACACCTCGGCCAAGGAGACTCCGCGAGAGCCGCGCACGGACATCGGGGCGAGAAAATCGGTGGCGCGAAACCCGGTTCCGTAGATCACGACATCTGCAGGACGAAACTCTCCATCCACGGTCTTGACACCGTTGTCGCAGAGCTCTGCGATAGCCTTCGGCACCAACGACACGCGATCACTCGCGATTGCTGGATAGTAATCATTCGAGAACAGCACTCGCTTGCACCCTGGCGCGTCCGAAGGCATCAATTGCTCGCGCAAAGATGGGCTAGCAACCTGCCGATGTAGGTGGCGGCGCGCGATCGCACCGAGGACGCGTGAGAGGGGCTTCGCGTCGACTAGCGTCACAGCGAGCAACTCGAAAATTAGCCATACCGCGAAACGCTCGAGGCGCAGCGCCATCGGCAATAACTCGCTCACCCTGTCGTGAAGGACTCCATACCTGCTGTCCCACTTCGGCAAGATCCACGGAGCCGTGCGCTGATATAGCGTGACATGCTCCGCCTCCTGGGCGATGTGTGGCACGAATTGGATGGCACTAGCTCCTGTGCCGATGACGGCTACTTGCTTGCCGCGAAGCGAAACCGATCGGTCCCAACGCGCCGAATGAAAGCGCGGCCCCTGGAAGGTGTCTGCGTCGGCAATAACGGGTACGTGGGGCAAGGAGAGCTGACCCACGGCCGAGACGACGACATCGCAGGTTATTGTCTCGTTCGAGTTCGTAACCAGGGTCCAACGCCCTAGCTGGTCATCGAAGGTCATTGCGACAACTTCGGTCTGGGTACGCAGATGCGCGGCCAGTCCGCCACTCTCCACGAGTTGTTGGAGGTACTTGAGTATCTCGGGTTGCTCGGCATATCGCCGTGACCAACGAGGATTGGGCTTGTACGAGAGTGAGTACAACGCTGACGGCACGTCGCAGGCCGCTCCCGGATAGGTGTTGTCACGCCAAACACCCCCGATGTCTGCAGCCTTTTCCAGGATCGTGAAGTTCGTGAACCCGTCCTTCTTCAGCCGGTGGGCCATCGCAACCCCGGCGAAGCCGGCCCCGATGATCACGATCGACGGATCGTATGCGCGACAGGCCGTCGCGAAGTTGCTGCTCATGAGGCAGAGACGACTGACTTCACGCTGCGGCGGTCGAGGTGGTGTAGGTGTAGGAGCATTGCCTGTTCGGACACTTTCACCTGACTTCCGAGGCTTCAAGGAAGCGTCCCGCTCGATGAATCGCGTCTCGGGCTTCGGGAAGAATCCGGAACATAGCCTGGAATACATGGATCTGTCCCCGGTATACCTGGATCTCGACGTGGGATCCAGCTGATTGAAGTCGCTCGGCGAGACGGCGCGAGTCATCGATCAACATTTCTCTCCCGCCCACCTGAATGAGGATCGGCGGCATCGAGGTGAGGTCCGCGTCAAGCACGCTGAGGCGCGGATCTCCGCGATCTGCGCCACCTACGTAGAGGTCAAGAGCGCGCGCCGCTGATTGAGCGGAGGCAAAAGGATCCCGGCGGCGAATTTCACGCGCTCTGGCAAGTTCGCACCTGAGATCCAGGACGGGAGACATCAGCAGCATCGCATCAGGGAGCGGCAATCCAACTGCACGTGCGCCCAAGGCCGTGGCCATCGTGAGCTGACCGCCCGCTGAATCGCCGGCAACCGCGACGGTGCGCTGACAAGAACCCGGGGACCCTCCGCTGGTAAGCCAGCGATACGCATTCAGCGCATCGTCCGCGGCTGCGGGATAGGGATACCGCGGGGCAAGACGATACTTCACTGCGAAGATGGGGCGCCCGCTCGCCGAGGCGAGTTCACCAAGAAGACCGCGGTGCGTCTCCGGCGAGCACATAGAATAGGCGCCGCCGTGGATGTACAGCAAAGGGTTGGCATGCGGATTAATGGCAGGCGTGGTGATCCAGTCCCCACGAACCGGGCCTCCGGCGAATACAGTGTCAACCTTGCGCACTGTGACGCCGCGCCGAGGCCGTGAGGCTACGAGCGCTGTTCGAAGCACGCGATCCATCACCGCAAGTCCGTAGGCGTTTGATGGCATCAGCTGCGCCAGTGGCCGCAGCGTGGTTCGCGAGGACATCGCGACGAGATGACTGGCAAGACTGGGCTGCCAGTCAGGGGCATCCATTCTGGTCACCGGGGACACACCTCTTCGGGCCGATTCTCGAATCGGTAGTCCGAGAGGCGAAAGGTGCGGCTCCGCCAATAGGTCTCCAGAGTCGTTGATGGACGGAGTGGAACGTCACCGTGCCTGTCGAAGTAGTAGCTGTTGGCATTGGAACAGCTCGGCTGCCAGAAAACCTGTCTGTGACGCCGCCTTAGCACTTCGGCGAAATAACGGTCGTTCGCCTCCTTCTTGACCTCCACGCAGTTAGCACCCAGCGCCCGCGCGCGACGAAGACACCGGACGATGTGCCGACTCTGCGCCTCGATGAGCGTGAAGTACGAGGAACCGTTGTAGCCGTACGGGCCGAAGATGTTGAAATGATTCGGAAATCCCGGGACGCTCACCCCTTCGAAGGCCTGCAGTCGATGCTCGTCCCACCATGTAGCCTGCTCCAGCCCGCCGCGTCCCTTCAATACGTAAGTTGGCATGTTGCCCGACTCCATCACTTTGAAGCCGGTGGCCAGGATCAAGACGTCAATGGGATGAGCTTTGCCGTCTCGAGTATGGACGGATGCATGGTCGATATGGGTTATGCCGCTCGTCTCGAGCGAAACGTTGGACCGGTTGTACGTTGCGAGATAGGAATTGTGGAAGCTGGGTCGTTTACAGCCCAACGAGTAGCGCGGAATGAGTTGTTCTCTCGTCGTCGGGTCATGGACCTCACGCCGCATGTACCGCTTTGCGGCGCTCTCCATGACATCGGCGAACGGTATCACCGTATGAAAGTGAGCGGCGATTGGGAAAGTGATTTCCACGAACGCCTGGCTGGCGGTCCGGGTCGCCAATTGTGCCCCCGGCAGGAAATGTAGAAGCCTTCCACCCCACGTCGGTATGGGGAAGTCTGGCTTCGGCAGACAATAAATTGGAGTTCGCTGAAATACCGTCAGACTCTCTGCTTTCTTTGCGACTTCGGGTATCAGTTGCACCGCCGATGCACCGGTACCGATTACTGCAACCCTCTTCCCGCTGAGATCTTTGGCATTGTCCCATCTAGCCGTGTGGAGCGTAACGCCGGCGAAATCTCGCACCCCCTTGATTTCAGGCCACTTTGGCCGACTGAGAACGCCGGAGCAATTTATCACGAAGCGTGCCGTGAACTCCTCACCATTGGCACTGGTCAAATGCCACCGTGTTGCGTTCTCGTCGAAACAAGCCTCGGTAATGGTTGTGTTGAAACGAATATGGTCCCAGAGCCGATACTTTTCAACACATCGCTCGGCATAGGCTTTGAGCTCATTGCCGTGGGCGTACGTGCGCGACCAAGAGGGCCGCATTTCGTATGAGAATTGATAACTGAACGACGGTATATCGACAGCGATACCCGGGTAGGTGTTCCAGTGCCACGTACCACCTACGCCATCGGCGTCATCAACCATCAAGAAGTCGGTAAATCCCGCCTTCATCAAGCTAATGCCAGACCCGATGCCGGAAAATCCAGCTCCTATGATAATTATCTCGTAATTACGGTCGGACTTGCGATCCATTCCTGTATTTCACCGTTCTGACGGTCAGCCCTGCAAACTTGTATTCAGAGTGATTGCGTCAGCTCGACGTGTGTATCGTCGCGCCGGGTTATCACGTAATCATGAGGATCCAAGCGGGATAGTTCTCTCATAAACTGGGTCGCGAAACCTGGGTACATCGTGCCGTTGTAGCCGTCCTCGGTCAAATACCAACTGCTGCACCCCGAATTCCAAGTCGTTCGTCGAAGGCGGCGCTGAATTTCGGAGTGATAGCGGTCCTGACGATCCTCCCTCACATCCAAAGTGCCGATGTCATTTTGCTGAAGGAGCTTGATCGCCTTGACTATATAGTCAATTGCAGCCTCCATATATACGAGCGCCGAGTTGTGGCCTGGCCCGGAATTCGGTCCGAAAGTGAAGAATAAGTTCGGATACCCGGCCACGCTCACGCTCTTGAAGGCAAATGTCCCCTGAGACCATTCATCGCCGAGCTTCCGACCGCCGAGGCCGCTAATCGGGAACGGGGTGCCACGTTTGGCCACATCGAAGCCAGTGGCAAATACGATACAGTCCACTTCGTGCTCGACACCGTCGGCGGTCCGAACACCGTTGGGTGACAATGTGGCGATCGGCCAGCTGATCAGCTTGCAGTTATCCGCCTGTAGCGCAGGGTAATAATCACTGGTCATGAGCATGCGCTTGCATCCAGGCCTGAAATGGGGCGTCAACTGACGTCTCAACCAGGAGTCTTTCACCTGCCGACGGAGATGAGCCTTGGCCGCCAGCTGTATCGCGGACGTCGCGGCGGTGTTCCAGACCATACCCACTGCCATCACTTCGTGGGCCCAAAACCACGCGTCGCGGAGCGCTTGTTCGCTCACCGGCAGGTGTGTGAAGGTCGAACGCGCCCAGGCCGGATGCCTGAAGTTCACCCTGGGCAACACCCAGCCGGGCGTTCTCTGGAAGACTTTGACCGAGGCAGCCGACTTTACGAGCTCGGGAATGATCTGAACCGCGCTCGCGCCTGTCCCGATGACTGCAACCCTCTTACCGCCGAGATCGTAGCCATGGTCCCATCGAGCGCTGTGGATCTTTTTTCCACCGTACGAGTCAATACCCCGAATATCGGGAAAGCTGGCGTTGGCAAGTGGTCCACTGGCCATCACAACTGACCGGGTGTGATACCGCTTTCCATCTGCCGTGTCGGCCATCCAGATGCCGGCACTCTCATCGAATTCCAAGGCAGTCACGTCGGTATCAAACTGGATGAACCGGGCAAGATCGTACTTGTCGACCATATCGTCGATATATTCGAGGATCTCAGCGCTCCCCGAGTAGGTACGAGTCCAGCCCGGATTCGGCTCGAACGAGTAGGAGTAGAGAAGCGAGGGAATATCGCAGGCCGCACCGGGATAAGTATTGTCTCGCCAGGTGCCTCCGACGCGATCTGACCGTTCCAGGATGACGAAGTCATCCGTGCCCTCTTGAAGCAGTCTGATCGCCGCACCGATACCTGCGAACCCGGCGCCGACGATCAACGTCGTCGTGGTGCCTGTCATTTGGCAACCGGTTCGTAGGTCAGTTCGTCCGTCCAGGATGGCGGCCGACCGAAAATCTGAACAGGGAAAACATCGATCGCATTGCCAAGGCGCTGAGACACGAAGTGCAGAGGCTGGGACCGCTTGATGGACGACGACATGTGCGCCTTCAAGATGTGATAGCCGGGCACCCTCCGCGTATGCTCACTGCGATCGCCGACATTGGCATACCGCGTCACTGCGTTGTATAACTTCTCCTCGGACAGACCCATAGCGTTGAGATTCATCAACATGCGCGTCAGGAGCGGGATATACAGCAACGCGCCGGTGAGAATGCGCGGGTCGACAAGAGCACCCGCAGTTTGAATGGCGTGGATTCGCATCGGGCTGGCGCCCAGGTCATTCAAGACCTGGAAGCCAACCGCGAGATGCCTTGATTCGTCGCTGTTGACCTTGTTGAACACCTCCCCGCACACAGGGTCGTCAACCTCATCGAGGAGAAACTTCAGCAGCGCTCCATCGAGCGCAGTCTCCAGTGCCGGAATCGCGGCCCCGATGACGGTCAGGGGCAGGGCTTCCGCATAACGGTCCAGCCATTCGATGACCAGCCGAATATTCTTGTTCGGGACCGGTTTCTCGCCTTCCTCGAGCATGCCCCAGCGACGCATCAAGGCAAGTTCGGCATTGGCGTGACGCTGCTCCTCGGCGTGAAAGTAACGGTAAATGTCTCCGAGCGCTTCGAATGGCGCCTTTGGAGCCATCGCGGCGAAGGCACGTGCTCCAACATGCTCAATCCACACCACGTCGGACATGAATTGCTTGAGTTTGGGACGCTGTTCATCGGTGATCAGTTCCGCGCCAGGGGCGTTCCAATCGATATCGGCAAGAGCCCATTGCTTGTTTTTGATTGTCTCGAGCATGTCACTGTATGCGAAAGCCATTTTCCCTGCTCCTCTACTCGGCTGAATCGTTCCATGAGGCCATGCGCTCCACGAGGCCCAGCGTGCGAGTAAAGGGGCCGGGTAGGGCTCTCTTGAGTTGCCACAAGACTTTGGCATCGAGTTGGGGTACTACATAAATTTGTCCGCGATCGTGCGCGTTCAACGTCGTTCGAGCAACGTGCTGTGGCGAAATGCCGGTCCATTTCATCAGGTTGGCCGCGAGTCTTGCAGCCGCCTCGTCGATTTGAGGATTGTTGACGATGTTCGTCTTCACGAAGGTGGGGCAAAGCACTGTGACGTTGATGTCAGTACCGCTCAGTTCGGCCGCCAATGTCTCCGACAGAGCGAGCACCCCGGCCTTGCTCACGTTGTAAGCCGCCATCCGAGGGGCCGAGCCAAAGCTCGCTGCCGACGCCACATTGATGACTCCGCCATGCCCATTGCTGCGGAGCCGAGGCACAAAAGTCTCGCAGCCGTAGATAACGCCCCAGAGGTTGACAGAAATCGCCGCGTTCCAGTCCTCGATCGACGTCGCGCCGATGCGGTTGCCGCCCGCACCGATTCCGGCGTTGTTGATGACGAGGCTCGCAGCCTTCTCGAACCAGTCTTCGCTCACATCAGCGAGGTTGCGGACCTGCTCAAGATCGGTGACATCGCATTCGATGTCGAAGCCCTCGCCGCCAGCCTGCCTCACCAACTCTGCCGACTCTTTTGCAGTGACGGGATCTTTGTCGGCGCACACCACGCGTCCACCTCGGCGCGCAAGCTCCACGGCGAATGCGCGGCCGATACCGCTTCCTGCGCCCGTGACGACTGCATCGGCGCGGTGCGTTCTGCCTGGTGCGCCGCCGAAGGGCAGCAATCTCATCCGTCTGCCTTTCGGGTCGCGACATGGACGTCTGCTGTGGGGAAACTCTCATCTGGGGGCACCAGCCACCATTGGTGTCGCATGCCACCAGTTTGGTGGTGGAACGAGCACCTTGTCAAGATGGAGAGGTGCGGTCGAGAAACAAGCGCTGGGGTGGTCGGACCGGGGCCGAGCGTCGTGCCGAGCGACGGCAGCAATTGATCGAGGCCGCAACCGAGATTTGGAGTGAGAGCGGTTGGGCCGCGGTCACTATGCGCGGCGTATGCGCCCGCACAGGGCTGAACGATCGATACTTCTACGAGGGCTTCAAGACGCGCGATGAGCTGCTCGTTGCTGCGTGGGATGGCGTCCGCAATGACATGCTCGGCGAGGTCGCCGCGCTCTTCAACGAGCGTGCGAATCGGCCGCCGATCGAAACCATCACCGCGGCGATCACCATCGTGGTCGACCGGATCGCACGCGATCCCGGCCGGGCACGCATCCTCCTCGCTCAGCATGTCGGTAGCTCACCGCTACAAGACCGCCGCGCCGTGGCGCTACAGGAAGCAACGCAGTTGGTCGTTGAGGCAAGCCGGCCACACCTCCGACAAGATGCCGACGAGATAGCCCTTCGCATGGACACCCTGATCGCTGTCGGGGGATTCGTCGAAGTCATCACCGCCTGGCACTCCGGTTTGCTTGCGGTGACCGAGAAAGAAGTGGTCGCGCACACCAGCAGACTTGCTGAAACCCTGGCTCAACGCTATGTCATCAGCGACTGATCGAGGCTCACAACAGGCCAGCCAGCCCCGTGGCGATCGCTGCGAACCGCATTTGCGGGTCCGACCGCCACCTTCACCGGCCACCGAGCACCGAATCCGTGAGTCACCGACGCGTCGCACCCTGTTCGGAAGGAGCGACGCAGGAACGGTGCTCCTGCGTCGCCGCACTTCCGCATCTTTGCTATCCCGACGAAGCGATAACTCGCTGTGAACCGTCTTGGTCGAACAGTTCTTTGCTCCAATGCTCCAGGACCGCGGCGCTGTCCCAATCATCAGGATGGAAACCCGGGCGATTGTAGGAACGGAAACGCCGCAGCGCATCGGCGGTGAACATCGGGGTGCGACTAAAGCGGTACAGACTGCGCACCAGGGTGACCGGGTTATATGAGGCTCTATCAGCGGCCATAGACAAGGCAGTCTGCAGAATGAGCTCGCCGAACAGAATTACTGAAGCGATCCGCATGCCCCGTACACGGGTGCGCTCGGTTGCTCCCACCAGCCGATAGACATCAAAGGCAACCGCTTTGTGCTCCGACTCCTCGAAGGCATGCCACAGCAGAATCGGTCGAACCTCTGTCTGGCCGATGAGCTTCTGGGCGTCTTCGCTGGTAAGAATGATTTCTGCCAGCGTAGCGGTGTAGTGCTCCAACGCGGAGGTCATGGACAGCCGCATTTCCGGCGAAAAGCGCCGTTCCAATCGCTTGATCAAGCGTCCGACATGACGGTCGATTCGCGCGGTCGGATAACCCATGACCTGGAGTCGCTCGTTTAGGAGACGATGCTGGTGTCGATGTGTGGCCTCTTGTCCGATGAAACCCTTGACCGCTGTCTCTAGTTGGGGATCGTCGATGGAACTCTGGAAGTTCCTGACCGAGCGGATGAAGAAATCCTCGCCTTCCGGGAACGTCGCAGAAAGCACCGAGATGAAATGGCTCATCACCAGGTCGCCATCGACAAAATGTTGCCGCTTCGTGGAGGTCGGCATCGGAAACCGAACGCGCCTGGGTTTTGGCAGCACCCGGGTCGGGGTCGGGGCTTGATCGTCCGACATTTGAGGTCCTTCCTCGAAGTTTGGATCTGACTTTATGCCTTGTCAGATAAGACTGCCAGACTGTAGGACATGAGTCCAGCACGTGTCTATGGCGGGCTGTCCGCAACTCAACGCGATGCACAGCGTCGCGTGATGTTGATTGATGCCGCGGTCTCAATCATGGGCACCCACGGAGCTACCGCGTGCACCGTGACCGCCGTGTGTGCGAAATCAGGAGTGACGAGCCGGTACTTCTACCAACAGTTTCGCGATCGAGACGCGCTCTTGCGTGCGGTATTTGCCAAGATCTCCACTACCTTCCAAGCGGTGATAACCAGCGCCATTCCGGACGACACGGTTGCTCCTCAAGAACTGGCTTACGCTCCGATCAAGGCCCTGGTTCAGGTGATCGAGAACGATCCCCGCATGGCCCGCATACTGTTTGTCGAGTCGGGCGCAGAACCCCTCCTTCGGCAGCTGCGAAGCGATCTGATGACCGATTTTGCGGAGCTGGTGCTCAGAGAGGCCCGCTTGCACCTCGATATACCCAGCGATGTGCTCCAAGTCGCAGATCTCGCCGCTACCTACGGTGTCGGGGGCCTGTTCGAGATACTCCGTCGCTGGATAGATGGACAACTGAACCTCTCGACTGAAATGCTCATCGAGCACTGTGCGGGTTTTCTCGGCATTCTCGGCCTGTATACCCTCGGACAGGCGCCTGATCAGGCCGCTCCGCCGCTGGCCAAAGCCGAGGAGACCCGATAGATTCTGGCCGACCGGCGTTATGCACTACTCGGTTGGCTGAAGGGCATGGCGCGACACTGACAATCGCTGCGGGTGTTCACCCGAGATCGCGAACCGTAGACTCCACGCGCGCCGGACGAGGAACTCGATACGACCTCGCACGGGCCCTGTGTGCCGTCCCTCCCCAGTCAATTCCTTCGATCGCTCGATCTGCAGCGAACGCACCGCTTCGATCCTCGCCATTCGACGGAACCACGGCGCGGAACAAATCCGACGCCCGCCTGCGCCGTTGTCACCTGATGTTAATTGCGGCTAACATCAGCGCCTAGTAGATCGACGTCGATGCTCGCCCGGAAGGAAAACTTTGGTACAGGTCCTGCCCGATCGGGTCGACGACACCGCGCCCGGCTATCTCAAGAACCGCGAAGGACTGAGCGCGCAACTCGACACCATCGCGGAGCAACTGGCGCTGGTCAACGGCGGCGGCGGCGCGAAATACGTTGCGCGCCACCGTAAGCGGGGCAAGCTGCTTGTCCGCGAGCGCATCGAGCTGATGCTCGACCCCGACACGGCGTTCCTCGAACTATGCCCCTTCGCCGCCTGGGGCAGTAAGTTCCCCGTCGGCGGTAGCGTGGTGGTAGGCATCGGCGTGGTCGAGGGCATCGAGTCGATGATCATCGCCCACGACCCCACCGTCCGCGGCGGCGCATCGAACCCTTATACCTTCCGCAAGGTGTTCCGCGGCATGGCCATCGCGCGGGAGAACCGACTGCCCATCATCAACATCGTCGAATCTGGCGGCGCCGACCTGCCCACACAGGCAGAGATCTTCGTGCCCGGCGGACAGCTGTTCCACGACTTGACCCAGCACAGCGCAGCGGGGCTGCCGACACTGGCCCTGGTCTTCGGCAACTCGACCGCGGGAGGTGCGTACGTCCCGGGCATGTGCGACTACGTCGTGATGGTGCGCAACCGTTCCAAGGTGTTCCTCGGCGGTCCGCCGCTGGTCAAGATGGCCACGGGCGAGGTCTCCGATGACGAGTCGCTCGGCGGCGCCGACATGCACGCCCGCACCTCGGGGCTGGCCGATTACATGGCCGAGGACGAGCAGGATGCGATCCGCATCGGCCGTCGCATCATGGCGCGGCTCAACTGGCGGAAGAACGGCCCCGGACCCACCACGCCGCCGCACCCACCGGTGCACGACCCCGATCAGCTGCTCGGCATCGCGTCGGTCGATCCGAAGGTGCCCTTCGACCCCCGCGACGTCATCGCCCGAGTGGTCGACGGCTCGGCCTTCGACGAGTTCAAACCTCTCTACGGCACGTCACTCGTCACCGGCTGGGCCTCGATCCACGGCTTCCCGGTCGGCATCCTCGCAAACGCACGGGGCATCCTGTTCAGTGAGGAGGCCGAGAAAGGTTCGCAGTTCATCCAACTGGCAAATCAGATCGACACCCCCCTCATCTTCCTGCAGAACACCACCGGTTTCATGGTCGGTGCCGAGTACGAACAGGGCGGCATCATCAAGGACGGCGCCAAGATGATCAACGCCGTATCAAACAGCACGGTCCCCCACGTGACCATCACCATGGGTGCGTCCTACGGTGCCGGGAACTACGGCATGTGCGGGCGATCGTACTCACCGCGTTTCCTATTCGCTTGGCCTAACTCGAAGTCGGCCGTGATGGGTCCGGCGCAACTGGCCGGAGTGCTGTCCATCGTGGCGCGCGAGTCCGCCGCCGACCGCGGGCTGCCCTTCGACGAGCAGGCCGACGCCCAGATGCGCGCCGCCGTCG
Organism: Mycobacterium sp. NGS29; assembly: GCF_059812965.1. NCBI lineage: Bacteria > Bacillati > Actinomycetota > Actinomycetes > Mycobacteriales > Mycobacteriaceae > Mycobacterium > Mycobacterium sp. NGS29. The sequence goes on along the minus strand of NZ_JCALDR010000001.1, from coordinate 394,977 downwards.
AGGAACAGATCGAGCGCGAATCCGTCGCACTGGCCAACAGCGGCCGACTTTACGACGACGGGATCATCGATCCCCGCGATACGCGGACCGTTCTCGGGTTCTGCCTGTCGGTGATCCACAACGGCGAGGTCCGTGGCCAGCGTGGCTACGGCGTGTTCCGGATGTGATGGCGATGCCCAAGATCCGCAAGGTCCTGGTCGCCAACCGTGGCGAGATCGCGCGGCGGGTGTTCCGCACTTGCCGCGATCTCGGGATCGCCACCGTCGCGGTCTATTCCGACGCCGACGCCGACGCGTGGCACGTCGCCGACGCCGACGAGGCCGTGCACCTTCCCGGCTCGTCTGCCGCCGAGACCTACCTCGACATCCACCGGATCATCGCCGCTGCCTCGCTCACCGGCGCGGACGCAGTACACCCCGGCTACGGCTTCCTTTCGGAAAACGCCGGGTTCGCGCGCGCCTGTGCCGCCGCCGACCTCGTCTTCATCGGTCCGCCGCCCGGGGCGATCGACGCGATGGGCTCGAAGCTGCAGGCCAAGAAGACGATGTCCGACGCGGGGGTGCCTGTGCTGCCCGGTGGCGACACGACGGGGCTATCGGCCGAGCAGCTGGCGAAGCTGGCCGCCGACGTCGGCTACCCCGTGCTGGTCAAGGCCAGCGCCGGCGGCGGTGGCCGAGGCATGCGCATTGTCGCGTCGCCGGACGAGCTCGACGAAGCGGTCACCTCCGCTTCGCGTGAGGCCGCCGCCGCGTTCGCCGACGGCACCGTCTTCCTCGAGCGTTACGTCCAGCGCCCACGCCACGTCGAGATCCAGATCATGGCCGACACGCACGGAAACGTCGTCTCTCTGTTCGAGCGCGAGTGCTCCGTGCAGCGTCGACACCAGAAGGTGATCGAGGAGGCGCCGTCACCGGTCGTCGACGACGCGTTGCGCGCTCGGATGAGCGAGGCCGCCATCGCCGCCGCGCGCGCCGTCGGCTACGTAGGCGCCGGGACGGTCGAGTTCGTCTACGACGCCGCTCAGGATGGCAAAGCCGACTCCTTCGCCTTCCTAGAGATGAACACCCGGCTGCAGGTCGAGCACCCGGTTACCGAGCTGATCACCGGCCTCGACCTGGTGCGTGCCCAGCTGCTCGTAGCCATGGGCCGCCCGCTGCCTGAGGAGATGCACAACCCGCGAATTCGCGGTCACGCGGTCGAGGCCCGGCTGTGCGCCGAGGATCCGGCCGATGACTACCGGCCCTGTACCGGCACCCTGCGCACCTTGGATGTCCCGGCGCTTGCCGGCGTGCGGGTTGACTCGGGTTTTCGTGCCGGTTCGGTCATCAGTCATTACTACGATTCGCTGCTGGCCAAGGTCATCGCGTGGGCACCAACGCGCGACGAGGCACTTGCCAGCCTCTCGGCGGCGCTGGCCGGCGCCCGTATTCACGGCGTGACCACCAATCGCAACCTGCTTGTTCGCGTCCTGCGCCATGACGAGTTCGCCGGGCGGGGCACCGACACTGGGTTCCTTGACCGACACGACGTCGCCCAACTCGGCGCTGCCCTCCCAGACACGCAGTCCGAGCGCCTGCACGCCGTCGCGGCGACCGTGGCCGGGGTGGCCGCGCGGCGTGCCGTCGCAACTCTGCAGGCCACGTTGCCCGCCGGCTGGCGCAACAACCCTTCGCAGCCGCAGACCACAACCTGGCAGACCCAGGGCGGGCGCGAAGTGCGCGTCGGGTACACGTTAGGTTCGACAGGGACCTGCCTGCAGGTCGACGACGAGCCGTTGGCCGACGTCGAGGTTGTCGAGGGCAGTAGCGAGCGGGTGGTGCTGCGCGTCGACGGGGTGCGCCGCACTTATGATGTCGTCCTCGACGGCGATGTTGCCCACCTCGACTCGGTCGCCGGCTACTCCGCCCTGCGGCTGGCGCCACGCTTCGTCGACCCGAGCACTCTGAACCCGCCCGGGTCGCTCACCGCGCCGATGCCGGGCTCGGTGATCCGACTACCGGTCGCCGAGGGCGAGACGGTGTCAGCCGGTCAAACGCTCGTCGTCCTGGAGGCGATGAAGATGGAGCACACCGTCGCGAGCCCGATCGACGGGGTGCTGAGCGCCCTGCCGGTCCAGGTCGGCCATCAGGTCTCGAGCGGTGACGTCCTCGCCGTGGTCGAGGCGGTGGACGGCGGTGAAGTGGCGTCGGACGCCACGGAGCTCTAATGAAGCCGGCGCGCTCCCGATCGGTGGCGCGTCGATACCGATGTGAGGAGTGTCATGGAATTGCACGAGACAGAGGAACGTCAGGACCTGCGCAAGGCGGTCGCCGAGATCGCCAAGGACTTCGGACACGAGTACTACCTGGAAAAGTCGCTGGCCGGCGGGAAGAGCACCGAGCTGTGGCAGGCCGTGGGCAAACAGGGCTTCCTCGGGGTGAACCTTTCCGAGCAGTACGGCGGCGGCGGCGGCGGCATCTACGACATGCAGATCGTCGGTGAGGAGCTCGCCGCGGCGGGCTGCCCGCTGCTGATGACCGTCGTCTCGCCGACCATCTGCGGCACGATCATCCAGGCATTCGGCAGTGAGGAACTCAAGCAGCAGTGGCTGCCGGGCATCGCCAGCGGCGAGACGATCATGGCATTCGCGATCACCGAGCCGGACGCGGGCTCGAACTCGCACAACATCTCCACGACCGCGAAACGCGACGGCGACGACTGGGTCATCAACGGCACCAAGTACTACATTTCTGGTGTCGACGAAGCCGAAGCGATCCTGGTCGTCACCCGAACGTCTACCAACGACAGTGGTCGCGGACTACTCAGCTTGCTCGTCGTGCCCACCGATGTCCCCGGGCTCACCAAGTCACTCATCCCGGTGCAGGCGGTCACTCCAGAGAAGCAGTTCACTCTATTCTTCGATGACGTCCGCGTGCCGGCCGCCAACCTTATCGGCGCGGAGAACGAGGGCCTGCGCCAGGTCTTCATGGGCCTGAACCCGGAGCGAATCATGGGGGCGGCGCTCGGCAACGGCATCGGTCGCTACGCGCTGGATAAAGCCGCCGATTACGCCCGCAACCGCCACGTGTGGGGAACGCCGATCGGCTCGCACCAAGGCGTATCGCACCCGCTCGCCCACGCCAAGATCCAGGTTGAGCTGGCCCGGTTGATGACTCAGCGTGCCGCCTCCCTGCACGACGCCGGCGATCCGGGGTCGGGTGAGGCGTCGAACATGGCGAAATATGCCGCAGCCGAGGCGGGCATCCTGGCGCTCGACCAGGCGATTCAAACCCACGGCGGCAACGGCATGGCCACCGAGTACGGCCTCGCCACGTTGTGGGGTCCGGCCCGGCTCATGCGCACCGCGCCGATCAGCCGCGAAATGATCCTCAACTTCGTGGCGCAGCACAGCCTGAAACTGCCCGCGTCCTACTGAGTCGCCGCGGAATGAAAGGGAATCGAATGCAACTCGGCATCGGTCAGTGGGTGAGCCGGCGCGCCTTCCTCAACGGCGGGCGCACCGCGTTGATCAGCAACGGCGCGCACATCACCTACGCCGACCTCGATCGGCGCACCAACCAGGTCGCCGCCGCACTCATCGCCCTCGGCGTGCGCAAGGGCGATCGGGTCGCGATGCTGCTGGTCAATTCGACCGAGTTCATCGAGGTGCTGCTGGGCTGCGCCAAAATCGGCGCACTTGCAGTTCCGCTCAACGTGCGCCTTGCCGGACCCGAGATCGGCTACATCCTGGCCGACTCAGGCGCCGATGTTCTGGTCTTCCACGAGCCGTTCGCCGCGCAGGCCAGGAGCGCCGTCACCGAGTCCGGAGTCCGCGTGCGCCATGTCGTGCGCGCCGGTGGGGTGCCGGCGCCGGGCGAGCTCGGCTACGAAGACGTCGTCTCGGGCGCCGCGCCCGAACCGCTCAACGGTGACGTCGACGGCCGCGACCCCGCGTTCATCATGTACACGTCGGGGACGACGGGCCGACCCAAGGGCGCGATCCTCACCCACGACAACCTGCTATGGAACGCGATCAACGTCCTCGGCACCGACATCGGCCTGCGGGGCGAGGACGTCACCGTCGCGGTGGCGCCGATGTTCCACATCGGCGGGCTGGGAGTACACACCCTGCCGCTGTTGTACGTCGGCGGCACCAGCGTGATCATGCCGTCCTTCGAGCCGCGAGCGACGTTACAGGCGATGGCCGACCACCACGTCACGGTCCAGTTCATGGTGCCGGCCATGTGGACCGCACTCACACAGGTGCCCGACTTCGACTCCTTCAACCTGTCTGCGCTGCGTTTCGCCATGGGCGGCGGGTCGCCCGTCCCCCTCACGGTCATCGACTTCATGCGCGAGCGAGGCGTGCCCTTCACCGAGGGCTTCGGCATGACCGAGACCGCTCCCTTGGTGACCGTCCTCGACGCCGAGAACGTCAGCACGCGGGCCGGGTCGATCGGCCGCGTCGCAATGCATGTCGACGCCCGCATCGTCGACGACGACGACCGCGACGTCGCGACCGACACCGTGGGCGAACTGATCGTGCGCGGCCCGAATGTGTTCACCGGCTACTGGATGAAGGCCGAGGCGAGCGCCGAGGCGTTACGCGGGGGCTGGTTCCACACGGGCGACCTCGGGCGCATGGACGCCGAGGGCTTCATCACCCTCGTCGACCGCAAGAAGGACATGATCATCTCCGGCGGCGAGAACGTCTACCCGATCGAGGTCGAGCAGGTTCTCTTCCGCCACCCGGCGGTGTTCGACGCCGCCGTGATCGGCGGTAAGGACGCGAAGTGGGGCGAACGCGTCGTCGCGGTCGTGGTCGCCGACCCGGCGACACAGGCGCCGAGCGCCGAGGAGATCGTAGCGTGGTGCCGGGAGCGGCTGGCACACTTCAAGTGTCCGCGTGACGTGCACTTCGTCGCCGAACTGCCGCGCAATGCCACCGGCAAGCTGCTCAAGACCGAGCTGCGCGCGCAGTTCACGGGCATCGAGGGCGGAGTCGTTTTGCGCTGAGTCGTGCCGCTGCACATCGCGGGTTCGAAGCAGGGCCCCTAAATCATGAACTGAGAAGAGGATGCGACAGCATCGGCGGGGGCTAGCGGTTTCGTTCACCTCCCTTGATTTGGTGCGGCGGGTGCCGACGCAGGCAACCCCAGCGCCGGTAGGATCCCAGCCCGGCCCAGCGGATCGGACGGCGAACAACGTAACCACAAATCGACAGGAGGCCTGAAAGTGGCCGGTTTGCGCCGCAAACTGCTCCTCGAGGCCGCCGCCGACCTGTTCGCGCGGCAAGGCTTTCACGCCGTGGGCATCGACGACATCGGTGCCGCAGCAGGGGTGAGCGGGCCGGCCGTCTACCGGCACTTTCAGAACAAGGACGCGATCCTGCGCGAGTTATGCGACGCCGCCATGACTGAGCTGCTGGCCGGCGCCCGGCGCGCCACCAACGCCGGCACACCGACGGAGGTCCTGCACGCCCTTGTCGACCTACACGCGGCCTTCGGCGCGCGACGACGCGGCCTGTTGGCCGTCTACGCCCGCGAGCACCGCTCGCTGTCGCCGCTGGCGACCCGTGCCCTGCGACGCCGACAGCACAGGTACGAGTCCTTCTGGGTCGACGCGCTCGTACGAGCACGGGGCGATCTGGACCGTGAGCGCGCACAGGGCCTGGTCGCCGCCGTGCTGTCATTGCTCAACGCGTCCGCGTACATGCCGGCGTCGCTGGACGACGCGACGATTGAGGCGATGCTGGCCGCCGCGGCCGTTGCGGCGCTGTTCAGCCGCGCGGTTACACAGCAGGTAGACGGCGCCCCGCACCGGATTTAGTGTGTGTCGAGCAGCGATTCGGGAACGTCCACCACTCGGGATCGCACGTACTCCCCGAGCCCCTTGGCCTGCGCGTCCGGCCGGGTCGAGGAGGCCACCCCGTCACCGAGCAAGCCGTGCACCACCACGTTGAGCGCGCGCAGGTTCGGCAGTTCGAAGCGCTCGATGCGCAGGTGCGCCGTCTCCGGCCCGAGCAGTGTGCGCAGCCGCTCGACGCTCAGGTACTCGCGCGCCCACGCGTAACCGGGGTCGTCGCGTGCCCACAGTCCGAGGTTGGCGTTGCCGCCCTTATCTCCGGACCGCGCACCGAGTACCGACCCGAGCGGCGCGAGCCGCGTCGGCCCGGATGGCGCCGGCAGCTTCGCGGGCGGGGCGATCCCAGCCGGCGGGACCGCACCGGTCGGCGGGTCAGGGATCACGTGCCGATTGCCGTCGGCGTCGACGAGCACGTGCGTGAGGGCCGAGCGCGGAACGTAGGCCGGCCGGTAGACGCCGAACGCGGTCTCCGAGGACGGTGGCGTGGTGGTGTGGAAGCCGGCGAAACCAGCCAGGGCGATCTCCATGACCCCGCCGGAGAAGGCTCGGCCCACCTTTCGCGGGTCGGCGTCCTTCACCGTCACACGCAGGTGCGCGCAGGCTTGCTCGTTCGTCGGCGCATCGGAGACGTCGAAACGCAACAGTCGCACGTCGACTTCGTCGAAGGCGTCGCGTCCGCCGAGAACGTCGAAGAGCTGCTGTTCGGCGAAGGCCGCCTTGGCCTCGATGTCGAGGCCGGTGAGCACCATGGTCATCGTGTTGCGGAAGCCGCCCACCTCGTTCAGCGCCACCTTCAACGTGTCCGGCGGCGGACTGCCTTTCGTACCGCTGATCGCGACACGGTGCTCACCCTGTTGAGCCAGGCGAATGGTGTCGAAGTGGGCGACGACGTCGGGGCCGAGGTAGGCAGGTTCAGCGATCTCGTAGAGCAGCTGGGCGGTGACCGTGCCGACTGAGACCAGTCCCCCGGTGCCGGGATGCTTCGTGATCACCGAAGAGCCGTCCTCGGCGACCTCGGCGATCGGAAACCCCGGGTAGCGGCGGTCGGTGATCTCGTCGAGGAACGCGTAGTTGCCGCCCGTCGCCTGAGGGCCGCACTCGATCACGTGCCCGGCGACGACCGCACCCGCGAGCCGATCCCAGTCGGCGCGTGCCCAGGCGTGCCACCAGGCCGCGGGACCGACCACGAGGGATGCGTCGGTGACCCGGCCGGTCACGACGACGTCGGCGCCCGAATGCAGCGCCTCGGTGATGCCCCAGGCGCCGAGGTAGGCGTTGGCCGACACCGGTTTGATGTCGCCGACGGGCGGCGTGATTGCGTGGAGGTCGCCACGTAGGTCGTCGCCCTCGACGTGCGCGACGCGCGCGGTGAGGCCGAGACGTGCGGACAGCTCGCGCAACGCGGCGGCCAAGCCGGCGGGATTCAGCCCGCCCGCGTTCGCGACGACCTTGATGCCACGATCGAGACAGGTGCCCAGCACCTGTTCCATTTGGGTGAGGAAAGTCCGCGCGTACCCGCCGGACGGGTCTTTGGCCTGGGCCTTGGCCAGGATGAGCATGGTCAGCTCGGCCAGATAGTCACCGCACAGGACGTCGATCGGTCCGCCCTCGACCATCTCGCGGGCTGCGGCGATGCGGTCGCCGTAAAAGCCGGAGCAGTTGCCGATGCGGACCGGGACGCTCACCGCTGACCCCCTGCGAACTGGCCCGCCACGCGCCCGCCGCCAGGGGGCCCCGCGAAGGCCTGGGCGATCGCGAGCCACTGGTCGGCCAGCGGTCCGTCGGCGACCAAAGCGGTGTCGTCGCGGTGGCGGCGTTGGGTCACCAACAGGCAAAAGTCCAGCGCCGGCCCGCTCACGCGGTTGGCGGCGTCGGCTGGCCCCCACGTCCAGACGCTGCCGTCCGGAGCGGTCAGCTCGACGCGTACCGGGTCCGCGGGGAGGTCCAGACCGTTGGCCAGGTAGCTGAAAGCGCGCGCACCCACCCCGATGTGGGCCACGTGCCGCAGCCGTGCCGTGGCCTCGCGGGTCGCGCCGAGCGCGTCGACGATGTCCTGGCCGTGCGCCCAGGTCTCCATGAGTCGCGCTGTCAGCGACGAGACCGCGCTCATCGTCGGCCCGAACCACGGCAGGCGGGTCGCCGGGGCAATGTCCGCGAACGCCGCAACGAGGGCTGCACGCGACGTGTCGAACCACGCGAGCAGGTCGGCAGCCGGCATTTGACGGTAGCGCTCAGCGATGACGTCGGGTGAGATGCTTCCGTCGGCCATCATCGGCAGGTAGTCGCTGCTGAAACCGTCGGGGTCGGTGGCCGAGCGCACCGCCACGTCGTCGAAGAACGCCAGATGGCTGATCTGGTCGCGGATCGCCCAGCCCACGGCCGGAGTCGGCGCGTCCCAGCCGCGCGGACCTTCGGGCAGCGGTGCGATGAGTTCGCGCAACGCGGCCGTTTCGGCTTCGATGTCGGCGATTACCGACTGCATGGTCACCGCCATGTCAGCGTCCCTTCCACTGTGGTGCGCGCTTCTCGCGGAACGCCGTCGGGCCTTCCTGCGCGTCGTCGCTCAGATAGACCGGCTCCCATATCTCGTCGGCCAGGTCGTAGGCGGCGGCGAGGTGGTGCTGTGCCGAGAGGTACACGGTGCGCTTGGACGCAAGCACCGATAGCGGTGCGTTCGCGGCGATGCTGAGCGCCAACTGCCGGGTACGCTCGCGCAACTGATCGGCCGGCACCACCTCATTGACTAAGCCGACCTGGTGGGCGCGCTCGGCGGTGATCGGGTCGCCGGTCAGCAGGATCTGCATGGCAACGCGTGGGGGCACCAGCCACGATAGCGGTGCCGCCCACGGCGACCCGCGGCCGACTTTGACCTCGCTGACGGCGAAGGTCGCGTGTTCGGCAGCCACGACCAGGTCGCACTGCTGCGCGAGCAGGAAGCCCCCGGCGAACGCGACACCGTTGACGGCCGCGATCGTCGGCTTCGCGACATCGATGTTGCGGCCGAACTGCGGAGCGAAGTCCTTCGGGGGCACCTTGAGCGCGTTCTGCGCCATCTCCTTCAAGTCCCCGCCGGCGCAGAACGCCTTATCGCCCACGCCGGTGAGGACGAGCACCTTCGCCGCGTCGTCGTCATTGAAGCGGCGTACCGCGTCGAAAAGCCCCGTGCGCACAGCGTTGTTCAGCGCGTTGCGCGCCTCGGGCCGGTTGATCGTCAGCCAGGCCACGCTGTCGACGACCTCGTAGCGAACCGGTTGCTCGGCCACCGAGCCTCCGTCCCTCACCGTCGCCTCGCATGTGAGTGGCAGCTCACCCCGGCACCTCGACAAACGGGTCGGCCAGCTCAACGGTGGCTTCACTCGGCACGCACGGACCATCTTCGCTCGAGACGAGCAACTCGAGGTCGACGAGGCGCCGTCCGCCATCGTCGCGTTTGGCCACGACCTTGCCGCTCAGGGTTGCGGTCTGGCCCGGATAGATCGACCGGATCATTGAGATTCTGCGGCGCCGGATGAGCGCGTCGGGTCCGGCCCATTCGTTGAGGCCGCGGTCGATGAAGCCATGGAAGAAGAGGGTTGACAGGTAGATCGTGCGCTGGCCCTGGCTGCGCGCGTAGTCGGGGTCGTGGTGACCGGGGAACCAGTCCCATGTCGAAGCCGCGTTCATGCAGATGCGCTTGTAGCTGATCTCGATCGAGACGGGCGTCAGGGTGTCGCCGACGGCGATGTCCTCGAACCGCACGGGGACGCGGACCATGCTGCGCTCGGTGGAGTCGTTCATGATGCGCCTTCACTATCGGCGGTGTCGTATCGGAAGAGCACGTTGGTGTTGCGGCCGATGACCTCACCGTGCTGGTCGGAGAAGGTGCTCACCGTGGTGATGAACACACCGGTGCCCACCCGCGTCGTCTTGGGCTCGGAGATCGAGGCGATCTCCTCCACGATCGACACGTGATCGCCTACCCGGGGCCGGCGTTCGAACTCCGTCGTCGTCGAGGCGTTGATGATGTGGTGGCCCGGCAACGGGACGCTGAGCGCGAACATCATGTCGGCACGCGCTAGGTACCCGGGCACCCACTGCGGCGCGAAGCCGAGGCTCATCAGCAGCCCGGGCGGGCAGTCCTCACCCTCCCAGTAACGGGGGTTCGCGTCCTCGACGAGCGAGCAGTAGTACAACACCATCGAGCGGTCGATCGGGAACCACGCATGCCGCGGTTCGGAGCGATGACCGACCCACGCCCGGCCTTCGTCGAAGGTCCCGAACGTCATCCCGAGGCCGGTGACGTCGCTCGTTGGCGCGCTCACCGGGTCACCTGCACGACGGCGCTCCCCTTTATCGCGGGTTCGCCGGTCTGGCGCGTGACCACGAGTTCGAGGTCTGCCACCTGCTGCCCTCCGGCCTCGCGCACGCCGGTGACCCTGCCGCCGAAGCTGAGCAGGTCACCGGGCCATACCTGACCGGTGAACCGGATGCGGAACGAGCGGATGTTGGCCAGCCCCACCCAGGCGGTCAGCCGCTGCGCGAGCACACCGCCGTGCAGCAGTCCCATGCCGAACACACCGGGCATGCCGGCCGCGCGGGCGAACTCTTCGTCGTGGTGGATCGGGTTGAAGTCGCCGCCGGAGCCGGCGTAGCGAACGATGTGCGAGCGCGTCAGCGGGCCGAACTGTGAGGTCGGCATCTCGTCGCCGATGGCCAACGCCACCGGCGCGGGGGATGTCGTCATTGGGTGGAGCCTCCGGTTTCGATCAAGACGTCGGTCTGGCGCACGACGAGTTCGTCGCGCTGGTTGGTGAAGTCGGTCTCGATCGTCACGATTGTCATGATGCCGCCGCGCTTCCCCTCGCGGCTGGTCACGTTCGACACCCGACGAGTCTCGGTGAGCTCGTCGCCGACGAACACCGGCGCGAAATACTCCCAGCCGCACTCACCGTGCAGTACGCGTCGCAGGTCGAGCCCGAGGGCGCCGAACATGTCGTCGTCGGCGCGCCAGTGAGCCGAGGAGACGACGAAGGTCGGAGGAGCGGGGATCGCGCCGAAGCCGGCGGCGCGGGCGGCCGCGACGTCCTGGTAGATCGGGTCGCGGTCGCCGAGCGAAAGTGCGAACTCGCGCACTTTGGACCGGTCGACGGGAAACGTGGTCCTCCCGAGTTGCGTCCCGATGAGCGATGCGTCAGCCACTCTGGTCACCTTTCCCGCCGGCGAAGGCCGGCGCACAATCGCGAATGAGGCTGCCGAGGTTCTCGGCGATGCGCTCGGGCGCGAGACCAATCGAGGGTGAGTAGAGAACGATGTGGTCCAGCACGCCCTCGTAGCGGCGCAGCCCTTCTCGGACCTCGGCGGCGGTGCCGGCCACCGCCATCGCGTCGATCATGTCGTCGGTGACCGCGGCGAACATGGCCGGCAGGTCACGCCGTGCGAACGCGTCGCGGATGGCCGCTGCCTGCCTGGCGAAACCGCTGACGTCGAGCACGTGCTCGTAGGTCTTCACCGAGGAGTAGAACGCGATCTGCTGCGCGGCCTCACGACGTGCGATCTGTGGGTCGTCGTGCACCGCGCAGATGACCATCGAGACGATCTCAATGTCGGCGGGATCGCGTCCGGCCCGCTCCGCACCGCGCACGACGGCTGGGCGGGCGACCTCCTCGACGTAAGTCGTGGTGAACAGCGGATGACCAGCCAACCCGTCGGCTACGCGCCCTGCCACCTCGCACATCCGCGGACGCACGCCCGCGGTGATGATCGGGATCGCTCGCTTCGGCGGCGCGACGTCGCCGGTTGGGACGAGATTCATCCGGTAGAAGCGCCCCTCATGGCGCACGGGGCCCTCGTGCAGGTTCCAGATCCGACGCACGAGCGGGACCAGCTCCTCCATGCGCAGAGCGGGAGCGGAGGTGTCCTCCACGCCGTGCCAGTCGCTCATCATGCGGCGTGTACCGTTGCCGAGCCCGAGTACGACGCGCCCGCCTGAAAGCTCGTCGAGGTCACGCGCCTCGGTGGCGAGCACGAGCGGGCTGCGCCCGACGCCATACAGGATCGACGACCCGATGCGGCAGCGCTTTGTGCGCGCGGCCATCGCGGCCATCGAGATCGAGCCGGAGCGCGAGTAGAACTCCGAGGCCCAGGCGGCGTCGAAGCCGGCGAGGTCGGTAGCCTCGGCGGTCTCGACAAGGGTGGCCAAGTCCGCGCCGAGCACCGAGACCCCGTACGTGGTCACGACGCCGCCAGCCTGAATCGGACCAGCCCAAGGTCCTCGTTCACCCGCTCGAACACTGCGCGCACTCTCGCCCCGATCGCAACTTCATCTGGGGCCACGCCCTCGAGACTGGCCAACAACTGCGGCCCCTCGTCCAGACGAACGAGCACGACGACGTACGGCTCGCTGCGCGGGAACGAGTCCCACGGGGGGCGGTACACCGGCGCGAAACTGACGATCTCACCAGTACCCGCCGCGGTCTCCCAGGCCAACTCACCGTCATGGCAGACGGGACACACCAGCCGCGGGTAGAGGAAAGGGTGGTCGTTCGCGCACCGCTGGAAGACGAGTACACCGCGGGCCGCTGCTGCGAAGTAGGGACGGTTGACATCGGTCAGCGGCGGCAGCGCCTCAGGATCGTGCAGACCGTCGAGAGAACTCGAAGCTGCGGTCATGACGCTCCCTCCATCACCATGCTGACGTGACTGCACAGCATCGAGCCGTAGCTGTGCACGAACGCGGTATCCGCCCCGGGCACCTGACGGCCCTCGGCGCGACCGGACAACTGCCAGTAACCCTCAAGGATCTGCGAAATGCCAGAGGAGGTCCCGGTGTGCCCGAACCGGATTAGGCCGCCGTCGGTGTTCACCGGAAGGTCGCCCCCCGGATCGGCGCAGCCGTCACGGTAGAAATCGCCTGCCCCACCGGGCTTCACGAAACCCGCCTCCTCAAGGATCATCGCCGGGTTGGAGGCGAAGGCGTCGTAGAGCAAAGCGATGTCGACGTCGGCCGGCGCCCGTCCGGAGCGCTCAAAGGCCATCGGACCCGAACGGGCGGCCCCGGTACGACCCGGCCGGGCCAGCGAGGTCAGAAAACCGTGGGTGTGACCCTCTCCAAAGCCCAGCAAATGCACCGGCCGGTGCTTGCCCGCGCGAGCCCGGCGGGCCGAGCCCAGCACCAGCGCGCCACCGCCCTCGCAGGGAATCGAGCAGTGGTAGAAGTGGAACGGCCCGGCGATCGGCCGGGACGCCAGCACGTCCTCCACAGTCAGGCGTTGAGCGCCGTGCGCGATAGCCGCGGGGTTCAGTGCGGCCCAACGGTCCTGCGACACGGTGACCTCGGCGATGTCCGCCTTGCCCTGTCCCGTCTCGTGCATCCAGGCCTGCGCGATCAAACCGTAGAGCGCCGGCACGGACGGTCCATAGGGCATCTCGAACGCGTGGTCACACACCAGCGCCATCAGTTCGCGCCCGCCATCGCGGATCGGTGGAAACTTGCCCGCCGACACGACCAGCACCGTCTCGGCCTCGCCCCGGGCGATGACGTTACTCGCCATGCGCGTCATGGCGAGATGGGTCCCGCCGCCAAGCTGACAGGTCATCTGAAGTTTCAGATTGTGCAGCCCGAGATAGTCCATGAGGTCCTCGGACAGGAAGATCGAACCCTCGTTCGTCATCGGCCCGGCGCACACCAGACCGTCGACCTCGTCTGGGACCACCCCTGCGTCGGCGAGAGCCGCGACCGCGGCGCGCACATGCAATTCAGTGGAGGTGTACGGAACGTTTCTCCCTGGAGCGAGTTCGGCGGCACCGATGATGGCCGGCTGGTCGTGTGGCATCCGGACTCCTCTCGACCACGCGTCCAACGCCGGTCCCGACGTGAACGACGGTTAGCATAGCGTGCCTAGAGGTCCGCGTCACCCCCGCCCGCACCCGCCGCTAGCGCGGTATGGATTCTCTGGAATGTCCTTGCGCCTCTTCCCAAGAGGGTGCTGCGATGACCGAAACCCGCGCCGATCGTGTCGTTTCTCGACGATGTCCAGGTGACAGATGAGGCCGATCGTGAAGCCCGCTGGTTCCGATGGTCGCCCGGCACACGCCGGGGCGGATCTATAGCCCTCAGTCGCGCGTTTTTCTGAAGTGGCGCGGTGAACGACCGGTCCACCGTTTGAAGGCATGTGTGAAGTTCGTGAGCTCCGCGTACCCGAGTTCTGCCGCGATCTCGCTTACAGACAACGATCTGTCGAGAAGTCGCAGAATTGCTCGCTCCCGCAAGAACGACTGACGCAATTCGCGAAAGGTGGTCCCCTCTTCGCGGAGGCGCCGCTTCAACGTGCTCGGGGATATCGAAAGCTCGCCCGCCGTCCGGCTGATGTTCGTTTTTCCGGGATCTTTTTCGAGCAGGTCCCTTACTTTTTCGGAGACCGACGTGTCACGTCGTTGATCGAGAGTTCGCTGCAAATCGGTGACGGCAATCCGGTACGCCACAGGATCGGAGAATCGACAGACCTCCTCGAGCGAAGCCGCGGGAACGTGGACGAACGAGCTGGGGGCGTCGAAGAAGATCCGACCCGCCAACACTTCGTCATGAAGAACCCACGACTCCGGCGCTGAATGACTTAAATGCAGTTCAATATTCGGTACGGCACCCGCGAGCATGTCGAGCAGACGCAACAGCGCCAGCCCACCGTAGGTGACGGCCAGGCAGTTCAGGCCCGCGTCACCGGTGCGACCGGTGAGCCCGATCGTGAGGCCGCGTTCCGTCGAATGGAACGTCGGGCTGAGGGCTGTGGTGATCACCGGCAGATAAGCAAGCAACTCGACAACCTCGGCTACCGAGCCCGCGCTGACCAAGGGAACACTGAGTGCCCCAAAGGACGTCAGTTTGGCGTGTTCAGCGAACGCGAAACCCAGACGGGTTCCCTGATCACAATCGAAATCGGAATATATCTCCCTGAACCACCGTAAGGGGACCTGCGCGTCGCGACCCACCAACATCGACTCGGTAACGTGCTCGCGAACCATGATGCTGCGGAGCGCAATGCTGGCGTCATGCCCCAGCGCCTCACTGTCCAGCATCTGCAGGAAAGCCAGCGCTGGCATACCCGAGTCGTCGAGTTTCACGTGCCTCCCTGCGCGTGAGCTAAAAACACAACTTTTTGACTCCTGCGAGCCTAGCGACGCTGGTCACGCGCGACAACGCTAAATAGAGGAGTTCCAAATTGAGGAGAGTTAATCATGGCAGTCGTCACCTTCGTCTCTCACGACGGCGAGAAGTACGAAGCCCCCTTGGCCGAAGGGCAGTCCTTGATGCAGGTTGCGGTCAACAACGCGGTGCCCGGCATCGACGGCGATTGTGGAGGGGAAGCCGCATGCGGAACGTGCCACGTGATCGTCGCTCCCGAGTGGTCGGACACGGTGGGACTCTGCGGCGCCAACGAAGAGGAGATGCTCGCGATGAACCCCGAGCGTCAGCGGACGTCGAGGCTGTCTTGCCAGATGTCCGCCTCCGAGGCATGGGATGGCTTGACGGTCGAGCTACCTGAGTTCCAGCTCTGAAACAACGTCATGGATTTGGAGGAAACAATAATGAGTATTCCCGCGGCAGTGGCCGCCAAAGCCCAGTCTGCCGTGCCTCTGGAGCTGCAAATCCGCGGCGCACACCTCTACGACAAGACACGCCGGTGGGTAACCGGAACCAATGGTAAGAAGATCTTCACCGAGACGCCCATTCCTCCGGTCGAGGACGTTGATATCGCCGACATCGATCTCAGCAACCCGTTCCTCTACCGCCAAGGCCGCTGGAAGTCCTACTTCGAACGCGTGCGCAACGAGGCGCCGGTGCACTACCAGGCTCACAGTGCGTTCGGCCCGTTCTGGTCGGTGACCCGCCACGCGGACATCATCGCCGTCGACAAGAACCACGAGGCTTTCTCCGCAGAGCCGTTCATCATCATCGGGAGACCGCCCCGCTTCATGGACATCGCCATGTTCATCGCGATGGATCCGCCACAACACGACTTGCAGCGCGCTTCCGTCCAAGGGGTTGTCGCGCCGAAGAACCTGCGCGAGATGGAGGGGCTGATCCGCTCGCGTGTCCAGGAAGTGCTGGACGATCTACCGGTGGATCAGCCGTTCAATTGGGTGCACCACGTCTCCATCGAACTGACAGCGCGCATGCTCGCGACCCTGCTGGACTTCCCGTACGAGCAGCGGCACAAGCTCGTGGAATGGTCGGACCTCGCCACCTCCATGGAGCAAGCCAATGGTGGTCCTTCCGACAACGACAGAGTGTTTCGTGGCATGGTCGACATGGCGAAGGGTCTCAGCGCTCTCTGGCATGACAAGGCGGCCCGTACCGCCAACGGGGAGCGACCGGGCTTCGATCTGATCACGATGCTGCAGGCCAACGAGGACACTAAGGATCTCATCGACCGCCCGATGGAATTCCTCGGCAATTTGGTACTGCTGATCGTCGGGGGAAACGACACGACTCGCAACTCGATGAGCGGAGGGGTTCTCGCCTTGAACCAGTTCCCCGATCAGTTCGAGAAGTTGAAGGCGAACCCTGACCTGATTCCCAACATGGTATCCGAGATCATTCGCTGGCAGACCCCGTTGGCGTACATGCGCCGAGTCGCGAAAAAAGACATCATGTTGAACGGGCAATTCATCCGCAAGGGCGACAAGGTCGTGATGTGGTACGCCTCTGGTAACCGCGATGAGCGTGTCTTCGAGCGGGCCGATGAGTTGATCATCGATAGGAGCAACGCCCGCAATCACATCTCGTTCGGGTTCGGCGTGCACAGGTGCATGGGAAACCGACTTGCTGAGTTGCAGCTTCGAATCCTGTGGGAGGAATTGCTCCCTCGCTTTGAGAACATCGAGGTGGTCGGCGAACCCGAGTATGTGCAATCGAATTTCGTCAGGGGTATCAGCAAGCTGATGGTTCGCCTCACTCCCAGGCCAAGTGCGTGACTCCCGAACGAGCGGTGATCGTCGGCGCGAGCCACGCCGGCGCGCAGTTGGCAGCTAATCTTCGAAGGGAGGGGTGGTCTGGGGAGGTCGTGCTCATCGGCGACGAGGGGGGACTGCCCTACCACCGGCCTCCGTTGTCGAAGGGATACCTGGCCGGCAAGAACGGCCTCGACGACCTCCTGATTCGCGGCGCTGATTTCTACGAAAAGCAGCACATTCGACTCTTGAATGCGACCGTGGAGGCGATCCACCGGAGTGCCAAGCGTGTGTCTCTGAGCACCGGCGACACGCTGACGTACACCAAGCTCGCGTTGTGCACCGGCGCAAGGGCCAGACGACTCCCCACACCAGGGGTGGATCTTCCCGGAATTCACTACCTGCGTACCGCTGCAGACGTCGAGTTGATCCGTGCCGCCGCTACACCGGGTCGGAGGGTTGTGATCGTGGGCGGCGGTTACATCGGGTTGGAAACGGCGGCCTCGCTGTGTTCGCTCGGCATGAACGTCACCGTCCTCGAGGCAACCGAGCGTGTACTCGAACGGGTCACCGCGCCGGAGGTTTCCGCGTTTTACACCCGAATCCACAACGGCGAGGGAGTGGAGATCCGAACACACGCTCTCGTCGAAGCCTTCTCCGGCAACGGCAGAGTGCAGGAGGTCGTGCTGGCAGGCGGCGAACCGATCCCCGCCGACTTGGTCATCGTCGGCGTCGGTGTGGTGCCGAACACCGAGCTCGCCTCGGCCGCAGGATTATCCGTCGACAACGGCATCGTGATCGACGACCAGGCCCGCACCAGCGACCCCGACATCGTGGCCGCCGGCGACTGCACCAGCCACACCATGGCTCGATACGGCTCGCGTATTCGTTTGGAATCCGTATCGAGCGCCGGCGAGCAGGCCAAGATCGCTGCGGCGACAATCTGCGGAAAACACAGCGCAATCGCTGCGCTTCCGTGGTTCTGGTCCGACCAGTACGATCTCAAACTCCAGATCGCCGGTCTCAACACCGGATACGACGAAGTGGTCTTCAGCGGCGACCCGTCGCGTGACCGTGACTTCAGCTGCTTCTACTTCCGCGATCGTGAACTCATCGCCGCCGACTGCGTCAACCGTCCTCGCGATTTCATGTTCAGTAAGCGGGCCATCAGCCAGCAGCTCCGAGTTGACCGCTCAGAGCTCCTCGCCGGCTCGATCTGACACGAGAGCTTGCTAGTTACAAACTGTGGACAACTCCCAGGTACCTGAGTGCTACGCGGGAGATCCGCTCACCGGTGGTGGCGATGTCCGCGGCTGGGAGTACAACATGACTCACTGTCAGTCGCACCAGAACATCTGCGACCTCCTCAACGTCTTCGGGATCGAGATCGTCGAAGTGGTCGTTAAACCACGTGATCAGAGCCGCGGAGCAGAGCTGAAGCAGGGAAGCCGACGTCGGCAGAAGAGGTAGGACTCCAGTAGACGACGAGCCACCGCGATCATTCCCCGAAGGGTTGGACGTCAGAACTGCCTTGAGGAGCGGGCTGTCTTCTGCTTCACAGAGGGTGAATTGCACCGCTGCGGTGATGCCGCCCCGCACGTCGCCCACGTGTTCGGCAAGGACGGCAAGAATGCCTTCCATAAAGCGCTGGCCCTCCGACACCACAAGCGCGTCGCCGAGCCCCTGTTTGTCGCCGAACTCTTTGTACAACGTCGGGCGGGAGACGCCGACCGATTCGGCAACCTCGCTCATCCGGACCTGATCCCAGCCCTTCTCGATGGCGAGTTCTCGTGTCGCCCTCAAAACCTTTTCGCGCACATGCCGGCGGAAAGACACCCGCGCTGGTTCAGTTGGCATAGGAGCAGGATAGGCGCCAGCCCTACATGGGCAGTCAACCGACAGCAGGGTTCATGTGGTCCTGTCGAGGAATTCGACGACCGCCGTCGAGAATGCGTCGTTGTTGTCGCCGGCAATCATGTGTCCCGCGCCCGATACGTCAACGGTTTGCGCGTGCGGAACGACGGTCAGGAAATGCTTTACTGTCTCTTCGGAGACCATGTCAGATAGTAGGCCCCGGACCAGCAGCGTTGGCGCGGACACCTGCCTCGCACCATCAAGAAGGAACGCGCTCATCATGTCGAAGTCTTTAGCGCCTTCGTCTGGATCACCCTGCAGGAACTGGAAATTCGACGTCACGAAAGCTGGATCCCATCGCCAGGCCCAGCGACCGTCTTCGCGACGGGCGAGGACTTTTCGGAGGCCGTCGAGGTTTTCGGGGCGAGGGCGGTGCGGGTTGTAGGCGGCGATCACGTCAGCGGCCGACTCTAGGCTGTCGAAACCTTCGGGGTGTGCCGACATGAACGCTACGACTCGTCGGGCGCCTTCCATCTCCATTCGCGGAGTGACGTCAACCAGGACGACGGCCTGCCATAGGTCCGGCGGGGCGAGCAAGTGTGTTCCGAGAATGGTCAAGCCGCCCAGAGAGGCGCCGATCGCGGCGACGGGGCGGCCGGAATCGGCGTATGAGCGCACGGCCAATAGGTCGGATCCAAGCCGGTCCCCGTCGTAGCGTCCGTCGGGGTCCCAGTCGCTGTCCCCGTGTCCCCTGGTGTCGTACGCGGCCACCGTGTAGCCCCGCTGGTGCAGGCGTTGGGCGGTGACGTCCCAGGCGTGTCGGCTTTGACCTCCGCCGTGAAGGAGCAACACGACCGCCCGCGGCGCATCACAGCGGTAGAGGTCGACCGCCAGCGTCAGCCCGTCCGCCGTGGGCACGCGCTCGACCACAGGAGCCGACGAATCGCCTGTTCTCTTTGCCGACATCAGGAGCTCGTCTTCGGTGCGACGACGGTGACGGTTCCCTGGGCCGCACACACCGCTCTGCCGTCGTTGCAGATGTCGATACGCGCCACACCGCTGGTTCTGCCCAGCGAGATGATCTCGGCTGTGGCTACACAGGTGCCGCTAGAGACCGGACGAAGCAGATTCAGTTTGAACTCCGTTGTCGCGACCCAAGATCCCAGTGGAATCACGGGATAAAACACCACTCCGAGGCAGTGGTCGACCATGGCCGATAAGCAGCCCCCATGCAGGTTCCCGAAAGGCGTCTTCAGGTCGTCGCGTGCGTCCATCTCCGCGACGAGCCGTCCCGCAGTGAATTCGGTGTGACGGAAGCCGAGGTAACCGGCCAACCCGCCCGTGGTTTCTGCTGCGCTCTTTAGTTGCTCAGCGACCTGTTCGTTGAACGTGGTGAATTGCACAGGCCCTCCTACCTCATCTGCCGTCGAGACATTACGCCATAGATGTCACATCGGTCGAGCGTGGTCACCCGCCAGGATCGCCGGAAGGAGAAACCTCGACAGAAACGCCCGGAGTCCGTCACGACTGCGCTCCCGCGGCCCTCGAACAGTCAGCAGGCTCAATATCGTGCGGACAACCCACTCGGCGGCGTCGTCGACGGAGACGCCCGGTTCCACGCAACTCCAGTGTCTGGTGAAGATGGGACGCAGAAATTCGGTGACGATTTCGAAGAGGGACGTCGAGGTCCCCGCCGCGAGACCCACGCCGGCGAGTTCCTCGTCGCTGCCGAACAACAATCCGATGATCTCTTCGCGGCGCGCGGCCTCAACCGTGTATTCCACGAAATCGACGAGCGCGGAGCCCAGGTCGGCGTGCGCCGCGATCCGCGGGCTGATGCGGTCGAGATAGCGCTCGGCGGCGCGAATGATGACACCCGACATCACCGCCTCCCGACTGGGGAAGTAGCGATACACCGTTGCCCTGGACACACCCGCTGTTCTGCCGATGTCCTCCATGGTCGTGCCCACCACACCGCAACTCTCGAGGCACCGCTCGGCAGCATCGAGCAACCGGTCGCGAGCGGACCCACGATCTGTCGGCGCGGCGGCGCCCCATCTCAACAACCTCGTCGACACACAGCCAGTATGCCGCGAGCGCACACCATTGTGACTTGCCCACGCACATGACACCATCGCAGTTATGTCTCAAGTCAGCCCCGTGGCCCTGAGCGGATGCCGATGCCGATGTTGGTAGAAGCGCGTACCCCGGTTGTCGTCGGCGTGGGCGAAGTTACCCATCGCGGGAACGACTTCGTGGACCCGATCGACTTGGCGGTAGAAGCCGCACGCCGCGCGGTCAAAGACGCAAGTCGCCCGGTCGAGCGGCGCATCGACACCGTCGCGACTCCGGGCATCCTGGTCATACCGCGCGACAATCCCGCCAGCAGGATCGCCGAAGCGATGCACATCAGTCCCGCCCGCCGCATCAGCTGTCCCGTCGGCGGAAACACCCCGCAGTATCTCGTCGAAGTGTTGGGTGGCGAAATAGGCGAAGGCCGTGCAGATGTCGTCCTGGTCGTCGGGGCGGAGAGCGGGCATTCCGCACGCAAGCTTCAGGGCGGGGCACTTCTCGACTCGCCGCCCCCACCCCGCTCCGACGACGAATCCCTGGGCGACGCCCGCCCCGGGCTGAGTCAAGCCGAATTGTCGGTGGGTCTGAGTTGGCCGCACGAGGTGTATCCCATCTTCGAGTCCGCGATCGCCGCGCGCCACGGCCGCGACTTCGATGCTCAACGGGAGTGGCTGGGCACGCTGATGGCCCCGTTCACAGCCGAGGCGGCACGCCATCCGGAACAGGCCTGGTTCCCACGCGCACGAAGTGCCACCGAACTCAGCGAAGTCACCGCGGAAAACCGCATGGTCTGCTTGCCCTATCCCAAGCTGCTCAACAGCATCATGTCCGTCGACATGGCTGCCGCCTTCATTCTCATGGCGGCCGAGGTGGCGGACGAATTAGGCGTCGCGCGCGATCGTTGGGTCTTTCCCTGGTCAGCAGCGACTTGCAACGACGTGTACTTCCCCGTGGAACGGCCGGACCTCAGCCGCTCATCGGGTATCGAGGTAGCGGCACGGAAGGCTCTCGATGCGGGCCGGTTGACCACCGACGACATCCGGTGGTTCGACCTCTACTCCTGCTTCCCGTCGGCAATTGAGATGGCTGCCGAGGCTCTCGACTTGGACCCCCTCGACGACAGAGGCCTCACAGTAACCGGAGGCCTGCCTTATCACGGCGGTCCCGGAAACAATTACGTCAGCCACTCGATCGTGGAGATGGTCCGACGGTGCCGACGCGACCCAACCGATGCCGGACTCGTCACCGGCCTCGGGTGGTATTCGACGAAGCATTCGGTCGGTGTGTGGTCGGCCACCCCGCCACCAGCCGGGTGGCGACTGCTCGACACGGCGGTCGAACAAGCTCAAATCGATTCATCGCGGCTGGCCGTCGCAGGCGCCGACGAGGCGACCGGTTGCGCGACAGTCGACGGATACACCGTCGTCTACGACCGAGACGGCCAACCTCGATGGACTCCGATCATCGCGCACCTGTCCGACGGGCAAAGAGTCGTCGCACGCAGCGACGATCCGCAGATCGCCGAGGCGATGGGCGCGGAAATGTACGTAGGTAAAACGGTGTGCCTCCGAAACACAGGGTCGTTCACCGGGTTCGAGCTTCCATGATCGCCGAGGCGATGGTGCTGACCGGACCGCGGAGTCTGCAGCGGCGCCAGATGACCATCCCCGACGTCGGCGACCGGGGTGCGATCCTGCGAGTTGAAGCATGCGGTCTGTGCGGAACAGATCACGAACAATTCACCGGACACCTGCCTGCCGGCTTCTCATTCGTTCCAGGGCACGAAATCGTCGGCATCGTCGAACATGTTGGCGCTGCGGCTGGCCAACGCTGGGGTGTACAAGCCGGCCAGCGCGTGGCCGTTGAGGTGTTCCGGTCCTGCCGAGACTGCCCCGAGTGCCGCCGCGGCGAATACCGGCGGTGCGCGGTGAACGGCATCGCCACCATGTTCGGGTTTGTCGACGTGGAGGTCGGCGCGGGCTTATGGGGCGGATACGCCACCCATGTGGAGCTTCCGTGGGACGCGATGCTGCTCCCGATTGCCGAAGACATGGACCCCGTTCTCGCCACGTTGTTCAACCCTCTCGGGGCCGGTATCCAGTGGGGGGCGACTCTTCCCGACACCAAGGCCGGGGACGTCGTAGCGATCCTGGGGCCCGGCATCCGCGGAATCTGTGCGGCGGTGGCGGCCAAAGAGGCGGGAGCCGCGTTCGTCGCGATGACCGGCGTAGGCCCACGCGACGAACAACGACTGGCCATAGCCAGATCATTCGGTGTCGACCTGCCCATCGATGTATCGCAGGACGATGCAGTGACCGCGCTCCAGCGTGAGACAGGCGGACGGCTTGCCGACGTGGTCGTCGACGTCACCGCTAAAGCACCCTCCGCGTTCGCCGATGCCGTCGGCCTTGCCAGGCCCGGCGGCACAATTGTGGTGGCCGGCACCCGTGGAGGAGGCGGCACGCCCCGGTTTGAACCAGACTTGTTGGTCTATAAAGAATTACACGTCGTAGGCGCACTCGGCGTGGAGTATCCCGCCCACCGGGCAGCCCTCGAGATTCTCGCCCTGGGCCGCTGGCCGTTCGACCGGATCACCAGAGAATCAACCGGATTCGCTGGGCTCGCGCAGCTGCTCACTTCGCTTGCAGATGAAAGTGCCCGATCAAGTGGGGCGCTGCACAACGTCTTTTTGCCCACGCCCTAACGGCGTGGGCAGAGGTTCAACAGAGAGGGCCACCCGTGACCATGGCGGAACGCGTACCGATGCTCGACCGTGAGCAGGCCCAGCTGCGAGCTGCCGAATGTGGGTTGCCCGAAGAGTTGGCAGACCTGTCGGTATTCCGCGTGGCACTTCATCAGCCGCGTGTGGCGGTTGCGCTGTATGGGCTGCTAGACGCGTTACTCTTCCGCGGTTCCCTTGACGCGCGGCTACGCGAGCTGGTCATCATGCGCATCGGCTGGATTACTGGCTCCGAATACGAATGGACTCAACATTGGCGAATCGCCACACTGCTCGGCGTGCCTGAGCATGATCTCCTGGCGGTGCGCGACTGGCAGAATTCCGAAAGCCTCGGGCCAGTCGAGCGTGCGGTCCTCGCAGCGACCGATGATGTGGTACGCGACGGGGTCATCTCCGAGGAAAACTGGGCTGGGTGCCAGAAGGCATTCAATAGCGATCACGCCGTTTTGGTCGAACTTGTCGGAGCAATCGCCAATTGGCGGCTCTTTTCGATCCTGCTTCGATCTCTGAATATTCCGCTTGAGTCCGGTACCGACGGCTGGCCGCCCGATGGGCGAGCTCCTCAGGGTTGCGATTGAGCGAAAAACGTGGACCGGTGCTTGACCGAAGCGGTCAGCGCCCCAATCGCCAGACCACGACCCGTGTCGTAGACGGACAAGTCCCCCCTCGGACACACGACTGAGGCGAGCGAAATGAACGCTCGCGTTCATTTCCGAGCCGAGGGAGTGTGTTGAGCGGCGCAGCCGCGAACACACCTCCGACAAGCCGACTGAGGGGCGAGCGAAATGAACGCTCGCGTTCATTTCCGAGCCGAGGGAGTGTGTTGAGCGGCGCAGCCGCGAACACACCTCCGACAAGCCGACTGAGGCGAGCGAAATGAACGCTCGCGTTCATTTCCGAGCCGAGGGAGTGTGTTGAGCGGCGCAGCCGCGAACACACCTCCGACAAGCCGGTGCAGTGTGTTGAGCGGCGCAGCCGCGAACACACCTACACGAGGACCTGCCGGGGCATCACGGTCGGCTGAATCCCATAGCGTGGGCCAACACCGTAGCCGCCGCGGCCCGCCGAGGCGTAGGCCGGCATCCCGGTGGCCACATTCATCACCCCAGCACCCTGCTCTGCCGGCACCGTCCAGCCCGAACCGGCCAACGGCGCGGTGGACGCTGCCATCGTGGCCGGGGTGGCGGCCGACCACGAGGCGGGCACCGAGAGCTTGCCGACCGTCGTCGCCTGGCCGGCCGCCGCGGATACCGACGCAGCACTCGCGCCGCCGGAACCCAGACCCGCAGCCATTTGCGCCGGCCCGATCCCGATGGCGCCCAAATCCGGCGGGAACTGGCTCGCGATCAGGCCCGCGTCGAAGGTGTGCGAGTACAGCACTGCAGTGACAATTGCGTTGAAACCGTTCCAGGCCGCCATGTCGATAATGCCGTTGGGGATGTTCTGCACCAGGCTGTCGCTGAAGAAGTCGCCGACGGCCGATGCCGGCGCCGCCGCCGCTGGGTTTGCCAGCGACTGAACGACACTCGGCGTGCTGGACACCAAGGCGGACAGCCCTGTCGAGGTGCCGGCGGCCTGATCCGCCGTGGCGCTCGGCGCGGAGTTGGCGGCCGGAGTCGGTGCGGTCAGCGGGTCCAGTCGCCCGGCCAGCGCCGACGATCCGGCGTAGCCGTACATCGCGGCGGCGTCCTGGGCCCACATCTCGCCGTAGAGCGCTTCGTTGGCCGCGATCGCGGGCGTGTTCTGACCCACGATGTTGGTGGCGACGAGTGTTGCCAGCTGGGCGCGATTGGCCGCGACGACCGCCGGCGGCACCGTCATCGCGTACGCGGCCTCGTAGGCGGCCGCCGACGCCATCGCCTGGTCGGCCGCGTGCTGCAGCGACGCAGAGGTGGTGAGCAGCCATTGCACATAGGGGGCGGCGGCGGTGGCCATCGTCGCTGAGGACGGGCCCCGCCATTCGTCCTCGGTCAACGTCGAGATCACCGACTCGGCGGCCGTCGCCGTGCTGCTCAGTTCGGCAGCCAGGTTGCTGTAGGCCGCGGCGGCGGCCATCAGCGGCGCCGCTCCCGGGCCGGTGTACATACGGGTTGAATTGATCTCCGGGGACAGCGCGCCAAAATCAAAAGGCATTTCTCGGTCCTTAATGAAGTGGGGGTTCAGACAACGGTCGGCTTGGGCATGACGATCGGTTTGAGGCCGTAGCGCGGCGCCCCGAATCCGGCACTCGAACGGTCGGCCGATGCGATCGCCGGCAGGCCGGCGGGCACCGTCGTGATCGGCGCGGAATGCGCCGCGGCGCTGGTCCAGCCCGCGCCCGTCAGCGTTGCCGGCGTTCCGCCAGCAACAGGCATGCCGGCCGCCCAACTCGGTGGCACCGATATCGCCCCGATCGACACGGCCTCGCCGACACTTGCCGCCACCGGTGGTCCAGCGATAGCCGAGATCGGTAACGCGGGCGCCGCACCGACGCC
This sequence comes from Mycobacterium sp. NGS29, assembly GCF_059812965.1. NCBI lineage: Bacteria > Bacillati > Actinomycetota > Actinomycetes > Mycobacteriales > Mycobacteriaceae > Mycobacterium > Mycobacterium sp. NGS29. The sequence goes on along the minus strand of NZ_JCALDR010000001.1, from coordinate 369,066 downwards.
CAGCGGCGGGAAATCGGCCATCGCGGGATTCCAAGTCACCGAACCGGGCAGGAACTGCCCCTGGCCGAGCGCGATGAAGTTCGACGCCGCGGCGCCGACATTCTGGAACCAGTTGAACGGCGTGCCGATGATCGCGTCGTCGGACGCGGCCGCCTCCGCCGGGCTGGCGGCCGCCGCGGATGCCGCGTTGGTGAGGCCGGACACCGATTCCGAGCCGGCCGCGCTCTGATTGGCCCCCTCGGTCTCGCCGTAGGCGTCGGCATTGGACCCGAGGGTGGTGACCAGCTGTTGATGCACGGCTCTGGCTTGCGCGCTGACCTGCTGATACCAGGTGCCGTAGGCCGCGAACTGTGCAGCCTGCAGTGCGGACACCTCGTCGGCGGCGGCCGGGACGACGCTGGTGGTCGGTGGCGCGGCGGCGGCATCCTCGGCGGCCATGGCCGTCCCGAGGTGTTGCAGTGCGCCCGCTGCGGCCGTCAATGCCTGGGGGTACGTGGTCACGAAGGACATCGGGTTCTCCTATCGACAGCGCCGCCCGTTTCGGAGGTCGGCCGGCGGTGGATGACCCGTTTATTAAGCGCCCCTGCCAGCACGGGAACCAGGAATTTCGGCAATGTTTCGGAAATACGTTGGTAATCCCGCTGTAACGAGCAACCGAGTTGCTGCTGACTGCCCAGCGGCGCGGTGAGTCAGTAGGCTTTGGTGGTTGCCAGCACAGGGCGGAGTGCGACCCATGAACCCACCGCGGACCCCATCGAGAGCCCTGTTTCGGCGCACGCCGACCCGCACGTTTCGCGACCGACGCGAAGCCGGCCGCGTCTTGGCCGACTCCCTGGCCGCCTACCGCGGCAAGCCGGATCTGCTGGTCCTCGGGCTCGCCCGGGGTGGCGTCCCGGTGGGATGGGAAGTCGCCGCCGCGCTGGACGCCGACCTCGACGTGTTTCTGGTGCGCAAGCTGGGTGTCCCGACGCAAGCGGAATTGGCGATGGGGGCGTTGGCCAGCGGCGGCCGGGTGGTGATGAACGAGGACGTGCTGTCCAGCCTGCGCATCTCCGACGAGCAGGTGCACAGGGTAATCGAGGCCGAATCGGCCGAACTGCGGCGGCGCGAACTGGCCTACCGCGGCGGGCGTCCCGGCGCCGACCCGCGCGCCAGGATTGCGGTTCTGGTCGACGACGGCATCGCTACCGGCGCCAGCATGTTGGCCGCGGTGCGGGCGGTGCGCGCCGCCGGGCCGCAGGCGGTCGTAGTCGCGGTTCCCGTCGGGCCGGCCTCAGCGTGCCGGATGCTGGCGCGCGAAGCCGACGACGTGGTGTGCGCAACCATGCCCCGGGACTTCAACGCCGTCGGGCAGGTCTATGCCGACTTCCATCAGGTCAGCGACGACGAGGTGCGCGCCCTGCTGTCCACTGCGACCGAACCGCGGTAGACCGACCGCTACTTGGCGTCCTCGTCACGCCGCGCCGGTTCCTCGGGCGCCTCGACGTCTTCGTCCGGATAGTCGACGGTGTTCTCGGACTCGGCGTCCGCATCGGCGTCCTCATCGACGGCCGCATCCCGCTGCTGACGTTCCCGGACCGCGTCCACAATCAGCAGGATCACGCCCACCACGCTGGCGCCGATGCACACCCAGGCAACCAGCACGTTGCTGGTCACTACCGCGAACACCAGCGCCACAAGCCCGATCAGGGCCAATACCAGCGCAATGATCAACATCGGTCATCCCTCCAGCCGCGAGGCGCGACTGCCAAACCTACCAGGGTCGATGACGCTGAACTCGCGCCTGGCGCGTGTCCGGCGTCGCGTTCCGGGCAGGTTGCCGCCCAGCGGTCAGTTGGCGCCGCGGTTGAACTGTTCGAAGCCGCCGGCGTCCGCGCTGGAATCGACCGGAGCCGCCGATCCGCGCTGGCCGAGTTCTTCGAGCTGGGACTCCAGATAGGTCTTCAGGCGGGTCCGGTACTCGCGCTCGAAGGTCCGCAACTGCTCGAGACGGCCTTCCAGCACGGTGCGCTGCTGGTTGATGGTCCCCATGATTTCGGAGTGCTTGCGTTCGGCATCGGCCTGCAGCGCGTCCGCCTTCTCCTGCGCCTGGCGCAACTGGCTCTCCGAGCGCGCCGTGGCATCCGCCAGCATCGCGTCCGCGCGCTGCCGCGCTTCGGAGACCGTGGTCTCGGCGGTATGCCGCGCCTCGCTGAGGATCTGATCGGCGTTCGCGCGGGCATCGGCCAGCATCTTGTCCGACTCGGCCTTGGCGGTGCTGGTCAGACGGTCGGCGGTGTCCTGGGCCAGGCTGAGCACGCGGGCCGCCTTGAGCGCCTGCTCCTCGTTGGACGAGCTCGGTTGCGCCGGCGCCGGGGTCGGCGCGGCCTGCTTGACCGGCTCGGGCTCGGGCTCGTAGGCCGGGATCGGCTGGGCCACCGTGGGCGCGGCACCGGAGGCGCCGCCTCCCGCGGCCAGCTCCTGGTCCAACTCGGCGATCCGCTGCCGCAGATCGGAGTTCTCCTCGATCAGTCGGGTCAGTTCGTTCTCCACCAGGTCAAGGAAGGCGTCAACCTCGTCCTCGTTGTACCCGCGCTTGCCGATAGGCGGCTTACTGAACGCCACATTGTGGACGTCGGCAGGTGTAAGCGGCATTCTTTGTCCCCTCGAGTTCCTGGACGGTCGAACAATCTGAAAGTGTAGAACGGTGCGGTAGCCGTCGCGCAACTGCCGCCCATCCTGTCACACCAGACTCGGCGGTTGCCGATTGGAGTAATAAATAAGGACAGATTTCATTCTTTTTAGAGCTCTGCAGCCAATAAATCACATTCCTTAGATTTCAAAAAACACGCGCCTGAGTTGACGCCAAATCGTGGCCGAACCGTCTCTAAAAGACCAACTCGGGTCGCCTACGTGGCGCCGTCGGCTGCGCCGAGCGCGAGTTGCATGCCGATGAAGGCGATCAACAGCAGCACCAGGATGGACAGGTCCAGGCGCACGGCGCCGATGGTGATCGGCGGGATGAGTCGGCGCAGCAGCTTCACCGGCGGATCGGTGATCGACATGATGATCTCCAGGATCACCACAGTGATGCCGGTGGGCCGCCAGTCACGGCTGAACGAGCGGATCCACTCGATGACGACCCGGAAGACCAGCAGCAACCAGAAGGCCAGCAGGGTGTACCCGACGATGTACAGCAACACAACCAACGAGAGTCCCGACCTTCACGATGACGTTGATGAGAATGTCCGTCGCCGCCGGCGTAGCGGCGACAGCAAGCCTACCGACCCGCCCCGTTCCCCTGGTGGGCTGTCGACAGCGCACCGCCCGGTCGGCCAGTTGGTGACCTACCGGGCGGTGCGGAAACTATTCGGCGCAAGCCTCTGCCGGTGAGCTTATTGGTAAGCGTAGAAACCGGTTTCGGCGATCCGGCGACGTTCCTCCGGGGACACGTCGACGTCCGCGGGTGAGAGCAGGAACACCTTGGTGGCGACCTTGTCGAACGAGCCGCGCAGCGCGAACGCCAGGCCCGCGGCGAAGTCGACCAGCCGCTTGGCGTCGGCGTTGTCCATCGACACCAGGTCCATGATCACCGGAGTGCCGTCGCGGAACCGCTCGCCGATGGTGCGCGCCTCGCTGTAGTCCTTGGGACGCAGCGTGGTGATCTTCGACAGCGGGTGGCCTTCCTCGAACATCATCGCCATCCGGCGCGGGTCCATCGCCAACGCGCCGCGGGTGGCGCCGCCGCGTCCCAGCCACGAACCCAGCCGCGGCCGAGCCAGGTCGGCACGGTCGAACCCGCCCGTCGGGAAGCGCGGCTCGTCGGCATAGCCGCCGCGGTAACTGCTGGGCGGCGGGTAGTCGGCCGGCTCACCGCGCAGGTCGCCGCGCGGGTCGGCGCGGGGGTCTCTGCGCGGATCGTCGTAATCGCGGTCACGGTCCTCATAACGACCGTATTCATCGTCGAATCGCGGCCGCGAATAACCGCGCGATGGCGCGCGGTCGTCGTAATACTCGTCGTCGTAATCCTCCATCGGAGCCATCCCGAAGTAGGCCTTGACCTTATGCAGTGTGCTCATCGTACGACCCCTTCTAGCCTGGGATATCTGTTGCCTGTGATGAAGATGTGACTACAGTGACTATTCACGGTGACCGTAACCGCCGTTGACCCAATAGCGCGGTACCGACACGCACACACGTCGAACCATGTTTGACGGCGATTTCGAAGTCACCCGACATGCCGGCCGACAGCCCGACCGCCGTCGGGAACGCCGCGCGCACCCGCTGGTGCTCGGATTGCAGCCGGTCAAAGGCCTGTTCCGGGTCCCATTCCACGGGCGGGATGCCCATCAGACCGACCAGTTCCAGGCTGCGCGAGTCCTGCACCTGGGCGCAGATCCGGTCCACCGCACCGGGTTCGTCCATGTCGACGCCACCGCGCGACACATCGCCGTCGAGGCTGACCTGGACGTAGACCCGCAGCCGGTTCTCCCGCTCGTGCCCGGCCAGCGCACCGGTCACCGCCCGGTCGAGCGCGGTCACCAACTGCATGCTGTCGACGGAGTGGACGGTGTGCGCCCAGCGCGCCAGGGACCGGGCTTTTTTGCGCTGAATCTGACCGACCATGTGCCAATGCAAATCCCGCAATCCGGTGTGTTGTGCAGCGGCCGTCAACAGCCGGGTGACTTCACTCACCTTCGCCGCAGCTTCCTGTTCGCGCGATTCGCCAACGGCCCGACAACCTAATCGGGACAAAATCGCTACGTCGGTTGCTGGGAAGAATTTGGTAATTGGGAGCAGCTCAATTTCTGCGACATTGCGGCCGGCGGCCGCGGCGGCCGCAGCCAGCCGGGATCGCACCGCCCCCAGGGCCGTGGTCAATTCCGTCTGGCGGTCGCCGCCGCCTCCCCGCACCGGGTTCTCCGTGGCCATCACACTCATTCCATCCACACCAACGACGCCAGCCGTCCGGTCGGCGCACCGCGCCGGTGGCTGAACAGCGTCGCGTCGGAAATGGTGCAGCGCGGATCGACCTCGATCGAAGTCACTCCCAAATCGCGGAGCTGGCAAGCGATTCCGGCACGCAGGTCCAGTCCGGGCGTTCCGGCGGCGGTCGTGGTTCGACTGCCCGGCAGCGTCGTCTCGACCTCGTCGGCCATCGCGGCGGGCACTTCATAGCGACTGCCGCTGGCCGCCGGGCCGAGCAGTGCGGAAATGTCGCCGGGCCGCGCACCCCGGCTCACCATGGCCTCTACCGCGCGGGTCACCACGCCATGTTGGGCCCCGACCCGACCGGCGTGCACCGCCCCGACCACACCGGCGCGCGCGTCGGCGAGCAGGACCGGCACGCAGTCGGCGGTCAGTACCACCAGCGCCAGGCCCGGCGTGCCGGTCACGACCCCGTCGGTGTCGTCGATCGCCGCGTGTCGCGGCTCGTCGACCACCGCGATGCGGTCACCGTGCACCTGGTTCATCCACACCAGCCGCTCGTCGGGCAGGCCGACGGCCGCAGCCAGCCGGGCACGGTTGGCAGCGACGGCCGACGGGTCGTCACCGACGTGGTCGCCGAGATTGAAGCTGTCGAACGGCGGCTTCGACACACCGCCCGTCCGCGTGGTGGTCACCCGACGGATGCGAACGCTCACCTGCCCAGTATCTGGAATCGGTTGCCCGCCAGAGTGCTTCGACGTGAGGCCATTATGTTTCGAGGCCGGTTCGTCGCGCAGTGGCAAGCAAATCGAGACCTCAGCGGCGCATGAAGGGCGGCACGTCGACGTCATCGTCGTCACCGCCGATGCTCAGCGTCGCACCGTTGGTGTGCACCGGCACGCTGACGGCGTCGACCGGCTCGAACAACGTGGAGGTGAGCTTGCCGGCCTTGGCGGTCTCGATCCGGTGGGCGCCGCCGGTCTCGGTGGCGCTGGTGACCGGCTTGCGGCCCGGCCCGGCATCGAAGCCGGCCGCGATGACGGTGACGCGCACCTCGTCGCCGAGCGAGTCGTCGATCACGGTACCGAAGATGATGTTCGCGTCCTGATGCGCGGCGTCCTGCACCAACGAGGCTGCCTCGTTGATCTCGAAGAGCCCCAGGTCACTGCCGCCGGCGATCGACATCAGCACGCCCTGCGCACCTTCCATCGACGCTTCCAGCAGCGGTGAGTTGATCGCGATCTCGGCGGCCTTGAGCGAGCGGCCCTCGCCGCGAGCCGAGCCGATGCCCATCAGCGCGGTGCCCGCGCCGGACATGATGCCCTTGACGTCGGCGAAGTCGACGTTGATCAGGCCCGGTGTGGTGATCAGATCGGTGATGCCCTGCACGCCGTTGAGCAGCACCTCGTCGGCGCTGCGGAAGGCGTCCATCAGCGACACGGCGGCGTCACCCATCTGCAGCAGCCGGTCGTTGGGGATCACGATCAGCGTGTCGCAGCTCTCCCGCAGCGCCGAGATGCCGTTTTCGGCCTGATTGCTGCGCCGTTTGCCCTCGAAGGAGAAGGGCCGGGTGACCACACCGACGGTCAGCGCGCCGAGTTTGCGCGCGATGTTGGCCACGACGGGCGCGCCGCCGGTGCCGGTGCCACCACCCTCACCCGCGGTGACGAAGACCATGTCGGCGCCGCGCAGCAGCTCCTCGATCTCCTCCTTGGCGTCCTCGGCGGCCTTCTTGCCGACCTCGGGGTCGGCACCGGCGCCCAGGCCACGCGTCGAGTCGCGGCCGACGTCGAGCTTGACGTCGGCGTCGCTCATCAACAGGGCCTGCGCATCGGTGTTGATCGCGATGAACTCCACGCCTTTGAGGCCTTGTTCGATCATCCGGTTGACGGCGTTGACGCCGCCACCACCAATGCCCACGACCTTGATGACGGCCAGATAGTTATGTGGGGGGGTCATCATTCGTCTTCCTCCCTGAGGGCTCACGTTCCCCTGAATGTCTTCGGTGCGGTGTGTCTACTTGCAAAAGTCTCAACCTCAACCATAGAGTTAGAGTTATGTCAAGTAGTTCCGCGTAACCAGAACCGTATGGGTACGACGGGCACTAACGCCGCAGGCGCGCCGACGCGCCGCGGGTGATTTTTGTGCTGTGTCTTCGCCGAGCGTGAGCGTGGTCGCCGAGCGTCACGCCAGCGCGACACCCGCGGTAGGCCTGGCCGCCGAGCCTGGGGCGGCGTCCCACCGTGCGTCACGCCAGCGCAGCGTTCGACGCCCAGCGTCACGCCAGCGTGACACCCACGATTGATTAGGCGCCCGCCCCAGCCGGCGCCCCACCCAGCGTCACGCCAGCGCAACGTTCGACGCCCAGCGTCACACCAGCGTGACACCCGCGACTGATTTGGCGCCCGCCCCGGCCGGCGCCCCACCCAGCGTCACGCCAGCGCAACGTTCGACGCCCAGCGTCACACCAGCGTGACACCCGCGACTGATTTGGCACCCGCCCCGGCCGGCGCCCCACCCAGCGTCACGCCAGCGCAACGTTCGACGCCCAGCGTCACACCAGCGTGACACCCGCGACTGATTTGGCACCCGCCCCGGCCAGCGCCCCACCCAGCGTCACGCCAGCGCAACGTTCGACGCCGAGCATCACACCAGCGTGACAAACGCGGGGACCGCGCGCCGAGCGTCACGCGGGCGTGGCAATCCCGGGGTGGACCCGGCGGCTACTTGACGGTCGGCAGGTCAGGGCTGGACACGTCATAGGTGCGGCCGGGCTGGGTCAGCAGCGCCGCGAGCTTCTCCGCCTTCTCCTCCGCACGGTCGGTGGTCCCCCAGATCACCACCCGGCCGTCGGAGAGTGTCAGCGTGATCGAGGACACCGACGGGGCCGCGATACGGCCCACCTCCCCGGCGACCTCGGGTCGCAGGGCCATCAGCACCTTGAGCGCCGCCAGCGTAGGCGGATCCGTAGGGCCGGGGTTCTCGACGTCGATGTACGGCAGCGCCGGCGGCGGCGGGTCGTTCGCGAAATCGACGCCATCGCGGTCGAACAGATGGGGTCCGTCCGGGAAATCCTTCACCACCACCGGGATTCGCTCGACGATGGTGACGCGCAGCGCCGACGGGTACTCGCGCTGCACCCGGGCGCTGGCCACCCGCCGGATCGCGGCCACCCGCTCGGCGACCTGGCTGGTGTTGATCTGCAGCAACGGCGTCCCGACTCGCACCTGCGCCGCGTTCAGGACGTCCTCGCGGGTCACCACTCCGGTCCCGGTGACCACGATATTGCGGGCCGACATCGCCGGCGTGAAGTACAGGATCAGCCCCAGCCCGACGCCAACGACCACCATGATCACCGTCGCGAGCAGCATCTTGAGCCCGCGGACCACGCCGCGCGCAACAGGTTTGGGCTCGGGCAGGACGTTGCCGCGGGCGCGCCGCTTGGCCTCCCGGCGGGCCTGTTCGATCGCGACGGCCCGGGCCTGGGCGGCGCGCCGCTCGGCGCGTTCCCGGCGCTCGCGCCGGCGTGGACCTTCGAAATCGTCCGGCTCGGAGGTTTCCTCCGGCAGCGCGGGTTGTTCGGTCGCAACAGGTTCGGTGGCGCCGGACTCAGGTACCGCTTCGGCCGGACCGTCGACCAGGTCGGCTCCGCGGGACGCGGACTCCTCGGAGTCGGGCTCGCTCACTGCAACACTCCCGGGCGACCCGGCGCGCTGCGGTTCGACCGGGAGCGCAACGCCGCCACGATCTCGGGCCCCAGCAGCGTCACGTCACCGGCGCCCATGGTGACGATGAGGTCACCCGGACCGGCTGCGGCCGCCACCTCGCCGGCCACCATCGAGAAATCCGGCAGGTAGCGCACCGGCACACTCACGTGCTCGGCGACGCTGGCTCCGCTCACCCCGGCCAAGGGTTGCTCGCGGGCACCGTAGACGTCGAGCACGAACACTTCGTCGGCGGCATCCAGTGCCCGACCGAATTCGTGGGCAAAAGCCTTTGTCCGCGAATACAAGTGCGGCTGGAACACGACCAACGAGCGCCCGCCGCCGCGCTGCTCGACCACCGACCGCACCGCGGCCAGGGTGGCCGCGACCTCGGTTGGGTGGTGGGCGTAGTCGTCGAACACCTGCACCGAGTCGGCGGTGCCGACCAGTTCGAAGCGGCGCCGCACCCCCTCGAAACCGGCCAGCCCGTCGAGCACCTCCTCGACCGGCGCGCCGATCTCGGTCGCCGCCAGCAGCGCCCCCAACGCATTGAGCGCCATGTGCCGTCCCGGCACCGACAGCCGCATCACCCGCTGCTGCGCCTCGCCGCGAAGTTGCAGGTGGGCCACCGCCTCGGTGCCGTGCTGCTCCCAGGACAACAGGGTCGCGGCCAGGTCGTCGCCGGTGGACCCGTACCGCAGCACCCGGATACCCAGCGCCGCGGTGCGCTGGGCCAGCGCCGCCGCCCCCGGGTCATCGGTGCACACCACCAGCGCGCCGCCCGGCGCCAGCCGCTCGACGAACGCGTCGAATACCCCGACATAGGCGTCAGTGCTGCCGTAGAAGTCCAGGTGGTCGGACTCGATGTTGGTGACCACCGCGACGTTGGGTGTGTACTCCAGCAGCGTGCCGTCGCTTTCGTCGGCTTCGGCGACGAAGTAGTGACCGCTGCCGTGGTGGGCGTTGGTGCCGGCCTCCCCCAGTTCGCCACCGACCGCGAATGACGGGTCGCGCCCGCAGTGCTGCAGCGCCACGATCAACATCGACGTGGTGGTGGTTTTGCCGTGCGTGCCGGTGACCATCAGCGTGGTGCGCCCGGCCATCAGCTTGGCCAGCACCACCGGCCGCAGCACGACCGGGATGCCACGCCGTCGGGCCTCGACCAGCTCGGGGTTGGTTTTCGGGATGGCGGCGTGGGTGGTGATGACGGCGGTGAGCCCGCCAGGCAGCAGATCCAGCGAGGACGCGTCGTGCCCGATGCGGATCTTGGCGCCGCGGGCCAGCAGCGCATGCAGACCCCGCGACTCCTTGGCATCGGACCCCGAGACCAGCCCGCCGCGGTCCAGCAGGATGCGGGCGATGCCCGACATGCCGGCGCCGCCGATGCCGACCATGTGCACCCGGTGCAGCTCCGGGGGCAGCTGTTCGGCGCTCACCGCCGTCCTCCGGAGGAGGCCGAGCGCGCGAGATCCAGCGCCGCCTGCGCCACCCGCAGCGCGGCGTCGCGATGCCCGACGAGCGCAGCCGCCGCCGTCATGGCCGCCAGCCTCGTGGGGTCGTTGAGCAGCCCGGCGACTTCCCGTACCACCAGATCCGGCGTCAGGGCCGCGTCGGCGACCACCATGCCGCCGCCGGCGTTGACCACTGGCAGCGCGTTGAGCCGTTGTTCGCCGTTGCCGATCGGCAGCGGCACGTAGATGGCCGGCAGCCCGACGGCCGACACCTCGGCCACCGTCATCGCCCCGGACCGGCAGATCGCCATGTCGGCCGCGGCGTACGCCAGATCCATCCGGTCCAGGTAGGGCAATGCGACGTAGGGCGGGTCCCCCGGTTCGGGGGTGCGCAGGTCCAGGGTGTTCTTGGGGCCGTGCGCGTGCAGCACCGAGACCCCCGCGCCGGCCAGCCCGGCGGCCGCCGCCGACACCGCCCGGTTGAGCGAGACCGCGCCCTGGGAACCGCCGAAGACCAGCAGCACCCGCGCGTCCTCGGGGAAACCGAAGTAGGCGCGCGCCTCGCTGCGCAGCGCGGCCCGGTCCAGTGCGGTGATCGCCGCCCGCACCGGCACCCCGACCACCTCGGCACCGTGCAGACCCGACCCCGGCACCGCGGCCAGCACCCGGTCGGCCGAGCGGGCACCGACCCGGTTGGCCAGTCCCGCCCGGGCGTTGGCTTCGTGGATCACCACCGGGACGCGATGGCGTCGGCGTCCCGAGACCCGGCTGCCGCGGGCGGCCAGGTAGGCCGGTAGCGCGACGTAGCCGCCGAAGCCGATGACGACGTCGGCGCGCACGTCGTCGAGCACCGCCCTGGCCTCTCGGACCGCGCGCCACACCCGCGGTGGCAGCCGGGCCAGGTCACCGCTGGGTTTGCGGGGCAGCGGCACCGGGGTGATCAGTTCGAGGTGGTAGCCGCGGGCGGGCACCAGCCGGGTCTCCAGCCCGCGCGCGGTGCCCAACGCGGTGATCCGGATCTGGGGGTCCAGCGAGGTCAGCGCGTCGGCGACGGCCATCGCGGGTTCCACATGCCCGGCGGTCCCGCCTCCGGCCAACACGACCGATAAGGACGGCAACGCGCTACCGGCGGGCAGGGGCGCTGCCCCCAACCCGCCGGTGGACTCGCTGACCATGTCGTTCACCCGTAACGCTGACCTTCCAATGCGGGAGCGCGCCCCGTGCGGCGCCGGCCGGCGTATTGCTGGCCAGATCCATGATGCCTCTTCTGCAAGTGCGCGTTGCCCGCAGACCGGCGACCCGACCGTTCCGCGGTGCGCGCCGACGCCTGCCGCGGCGGGGTGGCGGCGCGGCGGACCGGCGGCTTGGGCTGCGGTTTGGCGCGTTTGCGGTCGCGGAATGTTTCCAGACGGGTGGGTGCGTACGGCTCGGGCACCGGCAGCCGCAGCAGCCGGTTGACCTTGTCGTCGCGCCCGGCGCGCAGCGCGGCCACCGCTTCGGGCTCGTTGCGAGCTGCGTTGGCCATGATGCCGATCATGAAAAGCGTTGTTGCCGTTGATGTTCCACCAGCTGAGATGAGCGGCAGCTGCAATCCGGTGACCGGCAGCAGACCGATTACATAGCCGATGTTGATGAACGCCTGGCCCAGGATCCACAGCGTGGTGGTCGCGGTCAGCAACCGGAGGAACGGGTCGGCCGAGCGGCGCGCGATCCGCATCCCGGTGTAGGCGAACAGTCCGAACAGGCCCAGCAATCCGACCGCGCCGATCAGTCCGAGTTCCTCGCCGATGATGGCGAAGATGAAGTCGTTGTGGGCATTGGGCAGATAGTTCCATTTGGCCACGCCCTGGCCCAGCCCGTCGCCGAAGATGCCGCCGTGGGCGAGCGCGTACTTGGCCTGGCGCGCCTGGTAACCGGTGTCCATCGGGTCGTTCTCCGGGTCCAGCCAGGACCGCACCCGGTCGGAGCGGTAGCCCGCCGACATCGAGAAGATCGCCCCGGCGATGACCACCATGACCAGACCGCTGATGAACACCCGCAGGTCCAGGCCGGCGTACCACAGCAGGCCCAGCAGGATGATGCCGAGCGAGACGGTCTGTCCGAGGTCGGGCTGGGCCATGATCAGCCCCAGCGCGATCAGCGAGGCCGGTACCAGCGGCACCAGGATGTCGCGCAGCCCGGCCCGCTCGGCGCGGCGCGCCGCCAACAGGTGGGCCCCCCAGATTGCGAACGCGATCTTGGCCAACTCCGACGGCTGCATCGAGAAGCCGGCGATCACGAACCACTTCCGCGACCCGTTGACGAGGTTGCCGATGCCAGGAACGAGCACCAGGACCAGCAGGATGCAGGTGACGGCGTAGCTGGTGAAGGCGATCCGGCGGATGAAGCGCACCGACATCCGCAGTCCGGCGTAGCAGGCGACCAGGCCGACGATCGTCCACATCACCTGTTTGCCGAAGATGATCCACGCCGACCCGTCGTTGCCGTAGGACTCGACGCCGGAGGCGGACAGCACCATGATCAGGCCCAGGCTCGTCAGCAATGCCGCGACGGCGATGATCAGGTGAAACGAGGTCATCGGCCGCCCCAGCCAGGTGCCGAACCGGGTGCGTGGGCCCGACGGCGGCGCGGGGCTCTTGGTGGGCTGGTCAGCGCCGGCCGGATCCTGCTCGGCCGCCTCGGCCGCGCCTTCGGCATCGGAGTTCTCGTCGCCGACGGTCTTGTCCCGGCGCAGCAGCCGGGTCAGCGCGATAGCCACGCCGCCTACCGGACCGCGGCGCGGACGGCGGCGGCAAAGGCGTCACCGCGGGCGGCGTAGCCGCTGAACTGGTCGAATGAGGCGCCGGCCGGGGCCAGCAGCACGGTGTCGCCGGGTGTGGCGAGTTCGCGGGCCGCGGCCACCGCTGCGGTCATCACCCGGGTGCCGATGGTCTCGTCGTCGTTATTAACTTGCGTCACATTAGTAACAAATGCCCCACCAGTCTCATGCATCACATCATCCTCGCCTGTGACGACGTGTACGACGGGGACATCGGGCGCGTGTCGCGATAACGCGTCGGCAACCTCGCCGCGATCCCGGCCGATCAGGACCGCCCCGACCAGCCGGGATGCGATGCGGGCGACCTCGGCGTCCACCGACGCGCCCTTGAGCAGTCCGCCGGCCAACCAGACCACCCGGGGGTAGGCGAGCACCGACGCCTCGGCGGCGTGCGGGTTGGTGGCTTTGGAATCGTCGACGTAGGTGATGCCGTCGACCACCGCGACCACCTCCGAGCGGTGCCGGCCGGGCTGGAACGCCGAGATCGCCGACTCGATGGCCGGGGCCGCAACGCCCACCGCGCGGGCCAGCGCGGCCGCCGCCAGCGCGTCGAGCACGCCGACCGGGCCGGGCACCGGTATCGCGCTGACCGCCAGCAACGGCAGGTCGTCGGCAAAAGCGCGGTCCACCAGGAACCCGCCGCGCACGCCCAACTCCCCGGCAGCGGGTTCGCCGAGGCGGAAACCCACCCGCTGCGACGCGGTGTCGACCAATGCCGCGGCGCGGGCGTCGTCGAGGCCGACCACCGCCACCCGGCCGGTGAGCACCCGCGCCTTGGCCGCGGCGTAGTCGGCCATGGTGCCGTGCCAGTCCAGATGGTCCTCGGCGACATTGAGCACCGCGCCCGCCTCGGGCCGCAGCGACGGCGCCCAGAACAGCTGGAAGCTGGACAACTCGACAGCCAACACGTCCGACGGCTTGTCGAGCACGTCCAGCACCGGGTCGCCGATGTTGCCGCACAGGGCGCTGTGCAGCCCGCCGGCGGTCACCATGGCGTGCAGCATCGAGGTGGTGGTGGTCTTGCCGTTGGTGCCGGTCACCACCAGCCAGCGCCGCGGCGGCCCGTAGTGGCCTGATGCGTCCAGCCGCCAGGCCAGTTCCACGTCACCCCAGATGGGCACACCGGCCGCCGCGGCAGCCGCCAGCACCGGAGTACTCGGCTGGAAACCGGGACTGGTGACGACCAGCGCGTAGTCGGCGATCTGCCGGATCGCGGCCGCCGGAGCCACAGTGGCCACGCCCCGGTCGGCGTACGGGCGCAGCATGGCGGGGTCGTCGTCGCAGAGGGTCGGGGCGGCGCCGAACCCGTGCAGCGCCGCCAACACCGCCCGACCGGTCACCCGCGCACCGGCGATCAGGACGGGCGCGCCCGCCGTCAAGGGGCCCAGCACGTCACGCACCGATCGTGGAGAGGTACTCGCCGTAGAACAGGGCCACGCCCAACCCGCAGGTGATCGCCGTGAGCAGCCAGAACCGGATGATCACTGTGGTTTCCGCCCAGCCGGACAACTCGAAATGATGATGGAACGGCGCCATCCGGAAGACGCGGCGCCCGGTCGTGCGGAAGGCCAGGATCTGCAGGACCACCGAGGTGACTTCGGCGACGAACAACGAACCGAGCACCACAGCGAGGATTTCGGTGCGGCTGGTCACCGACAGCCCGGCGATGATGCCGCCCAGCGCCAGCGACCCGGTGTCGCCCATGAAGATCTTGGCCGGGGCGGCGTTCCACCACAGAAAACCGATGCAGGCTCCGGCGGTGGCCGCCGCCACCAATGCCAGGTCCAGCGGGTCGCGCACGTTGTAACAGCCCTGCAGCCAGGTCTGCGGCCCCAGCAACGCCATCGACGCGCACGCGTTGCGGAACTGCCAGAAGGTGATCAGCACGTAGGCGCCCGCGACCATCGCCATGCAGCCCGCGGCCAGCCCGTCCAGCCCGTCGGTGAAATTGACCGCATTGGACCAGGCGCTGACCATTACCACGCAGAACAGCACGAACATGGCCGGGGTGAAGGTGATGGTGGCGATGTCACGGACATAGGACAGATCCGTGCTGCCCGGCGTCAGGCCGGCAGCGTTGCGGAACTGCAGCACCAGCACCGCGAACAGCACGGCGGCGGTGATCTGCCCGACGGTCTTGGCCGTCTTGTTCAGCCCCAGGTTGCGCGAACGGCGGATCTTGATCAGGTCGTCCAGGAAACCGACGCCGCCCAGCGCGGTGGCCAGCCCCAGCACCAGCAGGCCGGAGGCGGTCACGCCGTCGCCGTCGAAGAGCAGGCCGAACAGGTGCGTGCCCAGGTAGCCGGCCCAGATACCGGCTAGGATCGCCACCCCACCCATCGACGGCGTGCCCCGTTTGCTCTGGTGGGTGGGCGGGCCGTCCTCGCGGATCTGGTGACCGAAACCCTGCCGGGTGAACAGCCGGATCAACGCCGGGGTGAGCAGGATGGACACGGTCACCGCAATGGCGACGGCGATCAGGATCTGTCTCACGCGGGGTCACCTTCGGCGACGAGCGCGTCGGCCATCGCGCCCAGACCGGCCGAGTTGGACGCCTTGACCAGCACCACGTCGCCGGCTCGCAGCTCGGCGCGCAGCAGCGCCAGGGCGGCGTCCCGGTCGGGTACCTGGACGGCCTCCGATCCCCACGAGCCCTCCATCACCGCACCCTGGTGCATGGCGCTCATCGACCTCCCGGTTCCCACGACTACAAGTCGAGACACATCTAATCGCACCGCGAGCCGGCCGATGCGATCGTGCTCGGTTATCGCGTCGTCGCCGAGTTCGGCCATCTCCCCCAGCACCGCCCAGCTGCGCCGCCGATCACCGGTCTGATCGGCCGCGCCGTGCGCCATCCACGCCAACGCCTGCAGTCCGGCCCGCATCGAGTCGGGGTTGGCGTTGTACGCGTCGTCGATCACGGTCACCCCGTCAGAGCGGGTGCTGACCTGCATGCGGTGCCGCGACACCGGCCCGGCACCGGCGAGCACCGCGGCCACCTGTGCGACGTCGGCGCCGCATTCGAGGGCGACGGCAGCCGCGCACAGGGCGTTGCCCACCTGATGATCGCCCGAGACGTCGAGCTGGATCTCGGCGTGCGCGCCGCCGGCGTGCAGGGTGAAGCGGGGACGCGCCAGTTCGTCGAGGGCGACCGGGCCAGCCCACACGTCGGCGTCGCGGTGCCGGCTCACCCGGACCACGCGGGCCGCGGTCACGTGCGCCATCGCGGCGACCATCGGGTCGTCCGCGTTGAGGATGACCACCCCGTCGGGCGAAACTGCTTGCGGCAGCTCCGATTTGGTTTGCGCGATGATCTCGCGTGAGCCGAACTCGCCTAGGTGCGCGGTGCCGACGTTGAGGACCACGCCGATCGACGGCGGGGCGATCTCGGCCAGGGCGGCGATGTTGCCGGGGTGGCGCGCGGACATCTCCAGCACCAGGAAGTCGGTGTCGCGGGTGGCCCGCAGCACCGTCCAGGGATGGCCCAGTTCGTTGTTGAACGATCCCGGCGGAGCGACGACCTCGCCGAGTGGCTGCAGAACGGCGGCCACCAGATCCTTGGTCGAGGTCTTGCCCGACGATCCGGTGATGCCGATGATCCGCAGCTTGCCGGCCACCAGCTCGGCAGCTACTGCAGCGGCGAGGTTGGCCAGCGCGGCCAGCACCGCCGCGCCGGAACCGTCCACGTCGTGCTCGAGGACGCCGGCCCGGCCGTCCGGCGCCGGACGCGGCGCCACCACGATGGCCGGTACGCCCACCGGGCGGGCGGCCAGCACCACCGCCGCGCCGGCGGCCACGGCCGCCCCGGCATGGTCGTGACCGTCGGCGCGCGCCCCGGGCAGGGCGAGGAACAGTCCGCCGGGGCCGACGGCACGCGAGTCGAATTCCACCGTCCCGGTGACGTGGGTGGCCGCGGCCTGCTCGGCGGAGATGTCGGCCAGGGTGCCGCCGACGATCTCGGCGATGCGGGCGACGGTCAGGTCGATCACACGCGGTCCTGCAGCGCGTCGGCCAGTTCGACGCGGTCGTCGAACGGGCGCACCTCGCTGGCACCGCGCTGACCGGTTTCGTGTCCTTTGCCGGCGATCAGCACCACGTCACCGGGCGCTGCCCAGGCCACCGCGCGCCGGATCGCCGCGCGCCGGTCGCCGAGCTCCAGCACCTGGGCCTTACCGCCGGCGGCGCCGGCCAGGATCTCGCGGCGGATCGCGGCGGGATCCTCACTGCGCGGGTTGTCGTCGGTGACGATCACCAGATCGGCCAGTTCGGCGGCGATTTCGCCCATCGGCGCCCGCTTGCCGGGGTCGCGGTCGCCCCCGGCGCCGAACACCACCGCCAATCGCCGATCCGGGTGCCGCAGGGTGCTCAGCACCGCACGCAGCGCTTCGGGTTTGTGGGCGTAGTCGACCAGGGCGACGAAATCCTGGCCGCGGTCGACCAACTCGAGCCGCCCGGGTACCCGGGTAAGGCGCAACCCCGGCGCCGCCTGTTCCGGCCGCACCCCGATCGCATCCAGAATCGCCAGTGCGACAAGACAATTCGCGATGTTGTAGTGGCCCGGCAAGTCGATCCCGACGCGGTGCTGCGCGCCGGCGGGGTCGATGGCGGTGAACTCCTGCCCGGCCGGTCCCACTGGCGTGACGTCGGCGGCGCGCCAGTGCGCGGGCCGGCCGGTGACGCTGACGGTGATCGGATCGGTTGCCCGCCCGGCCATCGCGCGTCCGGCGTCGTCGTCGATGCACACCACGGCGCGGCGGGCGTGCAGCGCCGAGGCCGGGTCGAAGAGCAGTGCCTTGGCTTCGAAGTACTCCTGCATGGTCTGGTGGAAATCCAGATGGTCCCGCGAGAGGTTGGTGAACGCCCCGATCGCGAACTCGGTGCCGTCCACCCGGCCGAGGCTCAGCGCGTGACTGGACACCTCCATCACCACGGTGTCCACCCCGCGCTCGGCCATCGCCGCATACAAGGCCTGCAGGGCGGGTGCCTCCGGCGTGGTCAGCGCGCTGGGGATGTCGGTGCCGTCGATCCGGATGCCGATGGTGCCGATCAGCCCGGCGATCCGACCGGCCGCCCGCAGCCCGGCCTCGACCAGATAGGTCGTGGTGGTCTTGCCGGACGTACCGGTGATGCCGACCACCGCCATCCGCGCCGACGGCCGCCCGTAGACGGTGGCTGCCAGGCCGCCGAGCACGCTGCGGGGCGCCGGATGCACCAGCACCGGGATCTCGACAGCACCCATCTCGGCCAGGCCGGCGGCGTCGGTGAGCAGCGCGACCGCGCCGCGTTCGATCGCCTGACCGGCGTGCCGGGCGCCGTGGGTGACCGAACCGGGCAGGGCCGCGAACAGGTCACCGGGCCGCACGTCCTGACCACGCAACGTCACCCCGGTGACCGGCAGGTCTGGGACGCAATCTGGTCGATCGGGGCCCGTCGGCAGCACCGCGCCGACCTGGGCGGCCAACACATCCAGCGGGATCCCGGCGCCGGTGCTGGGACGCAGGTCCGTGGGGGCCAACGCCACAGTCACCACCTCCGTACGACGTCGCGTGATCGCGATGATCAGCCATGACACCCTACCTAGCCACACCCCTCGGGTGCGGGTGCGGAAGTCGGCTACATCGCCTGCAAGGTGAGCGGTGGGCCCGGATCCGGTGACAGCGGCACGTTCTCGCGTTGCATCAGCCAGCCGGCGATGTTGTGGAACAGCGGCGCGGCGGAGTGCCCCGGGGTGCCGTCGGCGTTGCGCTGCGGGTTGTCCATCATGATGCCGATGACGTAGCGCGGGTTGTCGACGGTGGCCATGCCCGCAAAGGTGATCCAGTAGACGTCGTCGAAATAGCACCCGCAACTCGGGTTGATCTGCTGCGCGGTGCCGGTCTTGCCGGCCATCTGGTAGCCGGGCACCGACGCTGCGGGTCCGGTGCCCTGCTGGTAACCCATCGGGTCCTGCTGCACCACCGCGCGCAACATGTTGCGCACCGTCTGCGCGGTCTGCGCCGACACCACCCGGATGCCGTCCGGGCGGGGTTCCTCGGTTCGCGTGCCGTCCGGTGCGACGGTGGCCTTCAGGATGCGCGGCGGGATGCGCACCCCGTCGTTGGCGATGGCCTGGTACATGCCGGCCATCTGCAGCAGGGTCATCGAAACACCCTGTCCGATCGGGAGATTGGAGAAGGTGCTGCCCGACCACTGGTCGATCGGGGGCACCAGGCCCGCGCTCTCGCCGGGCAACCCGACGCCGGTGCGTTGACCGAGGCCGAACTTGCGCACCATGTCGTAGAAGCGCTCCGGACCGACGCGCTGCGCCAGCATCAACGTGCCGACGTTGGACGACTTCCCGAAGACGCCGGTCGTGGTGTAGGGCATCACGCCGTGTTCCCAGGCGTCGTGGATGGTGACCCCGCCCATCGAGATGGTGCCGGGCACCTGCAGCACCTCGTCGGGGTTGGACAGGCCGTACTCGATGACCGAGGACGCGGTGATGATCTTGTTCACCGAGCCCGGTTCGAATGGCGAGGACACCGGCAGGTTGCCCAGTTGCCGCTCCCCCTGCCGCCCGAGGTCCTGGGACGGGTCGAAGGTGTTGTCGTTGGCCATGGCCAGCACTTCGCCGGTCCTGGCGTCCAGCACGACCGCCGAGACGGTGTGGGCGCCGGACGCGTTCTTGGCCTGCTGCACCTGCTGCTGGACGTAGAACTGGATATCGTCGTCGAGGGTGAGCTGGATGGTCGAGCCGTGCACCGCCTTGTGCCGGTTGCGATAGCTGCCGGGGATCACGACGCCGTCGGACCCGCGGTCGTAGGTGACCGCACCGTCGGTGCCGGCCAGCATGGCGTCCAGCGCATCTTCCAGACCCAGCAGACCGTGGCCGTCCCAGTCGATGCCGCCGACGATGTTGGCTGCCAGCGACCCGCCGGGGTACTGACGCAGGTCCTGGCGCTCGGAGCCGACCTCGGGGAACTTCGCCGAGATCGCGTGTGCGACAGCGGGATCCACTGCGCGGGCCAGGTAGACGAACGACTCGTTGCTCTGCAGCTTCTTCAGGATGGTCGCCGCGTCGGGCTTGTTGTTCAGTCGGCCGGCCACCTCTTTGGCGATGGCGGCGAGCCGCTCCTGGGGGTCCGGTGCGCGCGACGACTTCTTCTTGGCCTCTTCCAGCTGCTGGCGGACCCGGTTGGGCTGGAAGGTCAGCGCGCGGGCCTCGATGGTGAACGCGAGCCGGTCGTTGTGGCGGTCCACGATGGCGCCGCGGATCGCCCGTTCGACGTCGGTGACCTTGAGCTGGCCGGCGGCCTGGGCGTTGAGCTGCGAGGCGTTGGACACCTGCAGGTAGAACAGCTGAGCGATGGCGACCAGCATCAGTACGAAGATGATGCCGTTGCCCGCGCGATGCCGGAAGATGAACGAGGCGCCCCGGGTGGTGACTTCGGCCGCCTGGCGGGTGCGTCGAGCGCGCGCCGAGTGTCCTGCCGGCGCTGCCTCGGGCCGGGCGGTCGCCCGGGATCGCTTGGCGTCGGCGGCTTTCCGTGATCGCTTGGGTTGCCGCACCGCCTGGGCGTCGCGGGCTTTGCGGGGAGTGCGCCGCTCCTCGCCGCGGTTCATCGGGTGGCCCCGGGGGCCGCGGGCGCCGTCGGTATGACGGGCCCGAACTGTTCGGGGTTGGCCGGCAGCGGGGTGGTCACCAGGCCCGGTGGCTGCGGTGTGGGCACCAGCACCGGCGGCTGCGCGGCGGGCGCCGGGAGCGCGAACCCGTTGGACGGCAGCAGGTCGGCGTGCACGGAGTTGGGCGCCGGGGTGGGCACTGCCGATCCCGGCACGGGTAGCGGACCACCCGGCACGGTCGTCGGAGCCCCCGGTGTCATACCGGGAAGGTGGGGGCCGTCCAGGGTGGTTGCGCCGTTCGGCCCGCGCTGCAAGACCTGCGGCGGCGTCGGGTCCCCGGTGCCCGGTGCGACCCGGACCGCAACCTCAGGTGGGCTCACCACCGGCGGTGGCGGGGGTGGCGGGGGCGCCGCGTCGGGCAGTTTGGCGTTCAACGGCGGCGGCGGCACGCCGTCGGCGGGCCGCGGTGTGCCCACCACCACCCAGGTGCCGTCCGGTGCCTGAACCAGGTGGGCGGTGTCCCTGGTGGGGATCATGCCCTGCTTGCGCGCCGCCTCGGCCAGCGCCGGCGCCGATTCCGCCTCCCGCACGTCGCGCTCCAGCGACTCCTTCTGCTGTTGCAGCATCCGGGTCCGCTCCCGGGCATCGCTGAGCTGATAGGAGCGCTCAGCCGCGTCGGTGGACAACCACAGCGTCAGTCCCAGCCCCACTCCGAGCGAACCGATGACCAGCACCACGAACGGAATACGGCTGAGCAGCGTGTGTGGCCGCAGGTCGATCTCGGCCAGCCGGGCGGCCAGCCGTTCGGTGAGTTTGGGCCGTACCACCTTGGGCGCCTTGGCTTTCCGGGCCTTGGCCCGAGCCTTGGCCTGGCTGGTGTTCTTCGCCCGGCCCGGCCGTTCCGCGGGTCGGGTTATCGGGCTGGTCTGCGGCCCCGATCTGGGCACCCGGGCTTCGCGGTTGGCACCCGCCGGCGTGCGCGACGGATTGCGGCGCTGCGACGCGTCAGCCGCGTTGCGGGCACTGGTCCGGGCCGCACGTCGACCGCGACGATCGGTGTCGTGACGTTTCGACGCCTCGCGCTGTGTGCTCATGCATAGCCCTTCCCGCTTGCCCGCTCTACTCGTTGCAGTGCCCGCAACCGCACCGGGGTGCTGCGGGGGTTGCGCTCCATCTCGGCCGCATCGGCACGTTCGGCGCCGTGCGTCAGCGACCGGAATCGCGGCTCGTGGCCGGGAAGTTCGACCGGCAACCCCGGTGGTGTCCGGGAGGCCGTCGCGTCGGCGAAGGCGCGTTTGACGATCCGGTCCTCCAGCGACTGGTAGGCCAGCACCACGATCCGGCCACCCACCGCGAGTGCGTCCAGTGCGGCGGGAATGGCGCTGCGCAACGACCCCAGTTCGTCGTTGACCGCGATGCGCAGCGCCTGGAAGGTCCGTTTGGCCGGGTGTCCGCCGGTCCGCCGGGCCGGCGCCGGAATCGCCTCGTAGAGCAGCGCGACCAGGTCGGCGGTGGAGGTGAACGGGGTGCGGGCGCGTCGCCGTACGATCTGGGCCGCGATGCGCCGGGCAAAGCGCTCCTCGCCGTAGCGGTGCAGAATGCCGGCCAGCTCCGCTTCGGGGTAGGTGTTCACCACGTCGGCTGCCGTCAGCGGCGACGACGGGTCCATCCGCATGTCCAGCGGTGCCTCTTTGGCGTAGGCGAAGCCCCGCTCGGCCCGATCGAGCTGCATCGAGGACACGCCCAGATCGAACAGCACTCCGTCGATGGAGTCTGTTGCGCCACAACCGGTTTCATCGAGAGCGGCGTCGATGCCGTCGTAGCGGGTGTGGACCAGCGTGATCCGGTCGGCGAAGCGGGCCAGCCGGGCGCCGGCGATGTCGAGCGCGGTCGGGTCGCGGTCGAGCCCGATCAGTCGCAGCCCCGGCAGGGCGGTGAGGAACCGTTCGGCATGCCCACCGGCCCCGAGCGTCGCGTCGACCAGGACGGCACCGGAACCGTCGGAGTGGTGTCGGGTCAGCGCCGGGTCGAGCAATTCGATGCACCGCTGCGCCAGCACCGGCACATGTCCGAAATCACCTGCGCTGCTTCCTGATTCGCCGGAATCCGGGTCAGGCACTTGGACACCTCCCCGGTTCGGGCCGCACCGAATTACCGGCCTGGTCGCCCGTGCACCGTGGTCTCTGACCGAAAGCACGCACCTGACGTTGGGGAAGTACGCCAGGGTCGGTTCGGGCAGAGACCACGGTGCACCGGCATGCACCTCAGAAGATGTCGCCGAGTGCTTCATCGCTGGCCGCGGAGAAGTTCTCTTCGTGGATTTGCTGGTAGTTGTTCCAGGCCTGCGCATCCCAGATCTCGATGAAGTCGACCGCACCGATCACCACGCAGTCCTTGGACAGCCCGGCGTAACGACGGTGGTCGGCCGACAACGTGATGCGGCCCTGCGCGTCGGGGTGCTGCTCATCGGTGCCGGCGGCGAGATTACGCAGGAAGGCCCGTGCCTCGGGGTTGCTGCGGGGCGCCTTGCTGGCCCGTCGTGCCAGCTGCTCGAACTCCGAGCGCGGGTAGACGGCGAGGCTGTGGTCCTGGCTCTTGGTGACCATCAACCCCCCTGCCAACGCGTCGCGAAACTTGGCCGGCAGCGTGAGCCGCCACTTGTCGTCGAGCTTGGGCGTGTAGGTGCCGAGAAACACGGCGGCACCTCCAACTTGCTTCTCACCCAAACACTTCGGCCACCATACCCCACAATCCCCCACTTCTCCCCATAAACACCCCTTCCGCGAGTGTCGAAGCGGCGAATCACCGAACCGGGTCGCCATCGGGGTGCGCAAGACTGCCGCAGACAGGGTTCGAAGACCCAGAAAAGCGCATTTCAGAGCCTATTTGGTGGCGCCGAAACGGTGGTGGGGCGAGGTGGGGGGCACTGGACACAAGTTCGCTACGAGTTCGGCACGGAATGGCTTCGTACGCCGCGTTGTGGGTGTCCGGCGGTCCGGAATCTGCCACTGTGTCCGTCGACCCGGCGCGGGACGCTCCGGCACCGACCGGCACGGGCAGGCCGGCGAACAGAAACGGGGCAGCCGCTCGGCTACCCCGTCATGTGTTGGCGCGCAGGACTACTCGTCGAAGCGACGCCGGAACCGGTCCTCCATGCGGCTGGTGAACGAACCACCGCCGCCCTTGGCGCGACGCGAGCGCGACGCACTCGGCGGCGACACCCCGTGATCCGCTTTGCCGGGCAACGGCCGACCGGTGACCGCGTACACCACACCGGCGAACATCACCACGAATCCCAGCACGCTCAACACCGGGAAGGTCCCGATCATCGTGGCTTTGAATGCCACCCCGGAGACCAGCATGGCCAGGCCGACCACGAACAACGCGGTGCCCTGCAGACGGCGCCGCGCGGTCGGGGCACGAAAGCCACCCCCGCGGACACTCGACGCGAACTTGGGATCCTCGGCGTAGAGGGCGCTCTCGATCTGATCGAGCATTCGCTGCTCATGATCGGAGAGTGGCATTCGTCCCTCCTTGCCGAAAGATTGTGACGTCATCACCGATAGCACACATATAGCCCGTTGCGGGGCAATTAACTCCGATGATACGAGGTCATTTAGTGCGGTACCACTGATTCGCCCGCGATTCTATCCCGGCTACGACCGCCGCCGCGATACGGCCCGCGACAGCACCGGGTGCCACGCCGCACATCCTGGCTCGGCAAGACTGCTTGTCGCGCAGCCGAGCCCGCGTCCGATACTGGACCCACCGATCCGACCCCGACCACGCTGAGGAGGACACCGCGACGTGGCGATCTTCCTCGTCGACCTGCCGGCTGCCGAAATGGAGCGCCGCCTCACCGACGCGCTGCGGGTGTATGTCGACGCGATGCGCTACCCGCGCGGCACCGAGAACCAGCGTGCCGCGATGTGGTTGGAACACACCCGCCGGCCCGGCTGGCAGGCGGTGGCCGCGGTCGAGGTGGGCAAGCGGGCCGCGGACGGCCCGCCACCCCCGGCGGCCGAACTCCGCAACGCACCGCTGGTGGGCATCGCCTACGGATACCCGGGCGCCCCTGGCCAGTGGTGGCAACAGCAGGTCATCCTGGGGTTGCAGCGCAGCTGTCTGGCGCCGGCGGCCATCGACCGGCTGATGACCAGTTACTTCGAACTGACCGAACTGCACATTCACCCCCGCGCCCAGGGCCGGGGACTCGGCGAGGCGCTGGCCCGCCGGCTGCTGGCGGGTCGCCACGAGGCGAACGTCCTGCTGTCCACGCCGGAGACCAACGGCGAGTCCAACCGGGCCTGGCGGCTGTACCGACGGCTGGGCTTCACCGACGTCATCCGCAGCTACTACTTCGCCGGTGATCCGCGCGCGTTCGCCATTCTCGGACGCGCCCTGCCGCTATGACCGGATGGCGCAGCTGTGCGGCACACCGGGTCTGGCACGATGACCTGGTGCGCGCCAGCTCTCCCCCACTTTCCCCGCTGCGCTCCCGCCGGAGCCGCAAGCTGCTGGCCATCGTCATGCTGCTGATGGTGGTGCCGCTGGCCACCGGATGCCTGCGGGTCCGGGCCTCGCTGACCGTCTCGCCCGACGATTTGGTGTCCGGCGAAATCATCGCGGCCGCCAAACCGAAGAACAACAAGGACACCGGGCCGCAACTGGACTCGAACCTGCCGTTCGGTCAGAAAGTCGCGATCTCGAACTACGACAGCGACGGCTACGTCGGCTCACAGGCGGTGTTCTCCGATCTGACCTTCGCCGAGTTGCCCCAGCTCGCCCACATGAACCCCGACGCCGCGGGGGTCAACCTGTCGATGCGCCGCAACGGCAACCTGGTGATCCTGGAAGGTCGCGCCGATCTGACCTCGGTGACCGACCCCGACGCCGAAGTCGGGTTGACCGTCGCCTTCCCGGGCACCGTCACCTCCACCAACGGTGACCGGATCGAGCCCGAAGTCGTGCAGTGGAAACTCAAACCGGGAGTGGTCAGCACCATGACCGCGACGGCCCGCTACACCGACCCCAACACCCGCTCGTTCACCGGGGCCGGCATCTGGCTGGGCATCGCATCATTCGCGGTCGCCGGGGTGGTGGCGATGCTGGCGTGGGTCAGCCGGGACCGCTCGCCGCGGTTCACCGCGCCCACCGACCAGTCGTCGTCGGCCTGAGTTACTGCCCGCCCACTGTCTCCGGCGAGGGCGCCCAGTAGGCGAGCATCTCGGCGAAGGTGTCGAAAGCCGGCCCGGAAACCCCGTAGGTGGCCTCCAGGTGGATGCTCAGCGGAAAACCGAGGTCGGCGACCCCGTCGACCACCCGCTTGTACAGGTCGACGAGTTGAGCGCGTTTGTCCGCGGGCTCGCTGGCCGCCAGCTTCTTGACGAACTTTTGCTCCTCGGCCACCGCGGAGTTACCCGGATCCTGGATCAGCCAGTTGATCAGCCCGACCCGGCTCTCCACTTTGGGCACGAAGCCGAACGACAGCAGGATTTCCGGCCGGTGGTCGGTCTCCTTGGCGAAATCGGTCAGGAACCCGACGATGGCGTCGGAGTAGAGCAACTGGGTCATGCCGTAGGTCGCGCCCTGGTTGCATTTGAAGTTCAGCCGGCCGTGTTCGCCGTCCCGGGTCGGAATCACGATCACGCCGCGATTGGTCACCGCGTCGCGATAGATCGACAACGCGTCGGTGGGCGCCACGCCCGAGCCCTCGCCGTCGTTCATGGTGCGCGGCACCCCGACGAAAACCACGCCCTGCATGCCGGCCGCCGTCAGTGCAGCCAGGCGCTCGCCCAGGGTGTGCTGGTCCAGGAACGCGGTCACCTGGGTGCACAGGCCGTACAACCCGGGCAGCTCCGGCTTGATGATCGACCAGAAGTCCAGCACGTCGAGCTTGGGCTTCATCGGCACCGGACGGTCGTCGTCCTCGGCGATCATGCCGGGGATCATCACGTGCCGCAGCCGCCCGTCCAGGCCCGACTCGGCGGCGTACCGCACCACCTTGTGCGCGTCCTCCAAAGCCCGCTCGCGGCCGTCGTCCACATTCGGTGGCACCAATTCCAGCGCGATGGTGTTGAGCGTCACGCGGCCCCTCATTCTGCAGACAAGTTGTTCTCGCGCTCCGTCGCGCAAAGCTTGGACAGACCCCACGACAGCATAGGGGCGCGTAGTCAGCGGCTCCGAGCCGCCGGTGGCTGCGGCTCCGCGTACTCCGGCAAACACCGCGGCGGCATACACTGTCGGGCCAGAGGCACACCGAATCGGAAAGGGGCGCCGCGCTGAGTCTGGAAGCATCGGCAACGTCGGCGACCGTCGAGGTGGCCGGCGCTGTCACCGAACAACTGCGGCGGTACCTGGACGACCGGCGCGGTGAATCCGGTTACCTCGGAGCCGAGTTCGACTCCCTGACCGATTGGCTGGCGGACTTCGTCCTCACCGGCGGCAAGCGCCTGCGGCCGGTGTTCGCTTACTGGGGGTGGGACGCGGTCGCCGGCCGGGCGCCCGATCCCGATGCGCTGCTGCTGTTCTCCGCGCTGGAACTGCTGCACGCCTTCGCCCTGATCCACGACGACGTGATCGACGCATCGGCCACCCGCCGCGGCAAGCCGACCGCCCACATGCACTTCGCAGCGCTGCACCGCGCGCGCCGGTGGCGCGGGTCCGCCGACCAGTTCGGCATCTCGGCGGCGATCCTGCTCGGCGACATCACCCACACGTGGGCAAACGATGTGGTGTCCCGTGCGCCGCTGACCGCCGAGGCCCGGGACCGGGTCGAGCGGGTCTGGACGGCGATCCGCACCGAGGTGCTCGGCGGCCAGTACCTCGACGTGGTCGCCGAAGCCTCGGTATCGGCTTCGGCTGACGAATCGCTGGCCGCCGCGATGACCGTCGCCACCTTCAAGACCGCCTGCTACACGGTGACCCGTCCACTGCAGCTCGGGGCGGCCGCCGCCGCCGACCGTCCGGAGGTGGCCGCCGTCTTCGAGGCGTTCGGCACCGATCTGGGGGTGGCGTTCCAGCTGCGTGACGACGTGCTCGGGGTGTTCGGTGACCCCGAGGTCACGGGCAAGCCGTCCGGGGACGATCTGCGGTCGGGTAAGCGCACCGTGCTGCTGGCCGAGACCACCCGCCTGGCCGAGACGTCCGATCCGGCGGCGGCCCGGCTGTTGCGCGAATCGATCGGCACCGACCTGACCGACGCCCAGGTGCGCGAACTACGGCAATTGATCGAGGGGGTGGGCGCGCTGGCCGCCGCGGAGAACCGGATCACCGAACTCACCGAACGTGCGCTGACCACGCTGGCCTCGGCGCCGATCAGCGCGAGCGCCAAAGCAGGGTTGACCGACCTGGCCCGAGTGGCCACCGACCGGTCCGCCTGAATCGATGAGCGCTCCGACGCCGACCCCGGCCGCCGACACCACGGCTCTGAAAGTAACCGTGGGTCAACGCTTTTCCCGCTTCCGCACGGTCGCTACCGGCTCCGAGGGCGGGCCGGCGCGACTGGGGTTCGTGGGGTCCGTGCTGATCACCCTGGGCGGCCTGGGTGCGGGCAGCACCCGCCAGCACGACCCGCTGCTGGAGGCGATCCACATGTCCTGGCTGCGGTTCGGCCATGGGCTGGTGCTCTCGTCGATCGTGCTGTGGGTCGGCGTGGGTCTGATGCTGATCGCCTGGGTGCGGCTGGGTCGACGGGTGCTCGCCGGCGCGGCCGACGAGTTCACCATGCGGGTGACCACCGCCTGCTGGCTGGCCCCGCTGTTGCTCTCGGCACCGGTGTTCAGTCGCGACACGTACTCCTACCTGGCGCAGGGGGCGTTGTTGCGCGACGGCTTCGACCCGTACGCGGTGGGCCCGGTCGGCAATCCGAACTCGCTGCTGGACGACGTGAGCCCGATCTGGACGATCACCACCGCCCCGTATGGTCCGGCGTTCATTTTGGTGGCCAAGTTGGTGACGATGCTCGTCGGCAACAACGTGGTGGCCGGAACCATGCTGCTGCGGCTGTGCATGTTGCCCGGGCTGGCGTTGCTGATCTGGGCGGCGCCGCGGCTGGCACGCCACGTCGGCGCCGACGGCGCCAGGGCGCTGTGGATCTGCGTGCTGAACCCGCTGGTGCTGATCCATCTGATGGGCGGGGTGCACAACGAGATGCTGATGGTGGGCCTGATGGCGGCCGGCATCGCGTTGACGCTGCGACGCCGGCAGGTAGCCGGGATCGTGTTGCTCACTTTCGCAATCGCCGTCAAGGCCACCGCGGGGCTGGCGTTGCCGTTCCTGGGGTGGGTGTGGATGCGGCATCTGCGCGACGACCGGGGCTGGCGGCCGGTGCCGGCGTTCCTGGTCGCCGCGCTGTCCACGGTGGCGATTTTCGTGGCGGTGTTCGGGGTGATTTCGGTCGCGGCCGGGGTCGGCCTGGGCTGGCTGACCGCGCTGGCCGGGTCGGTGAAGATCATCAACTGGCTCACGGTGCCAACCGCCGCCGCGAACCTGATTCACGCTTTCACCAGCGGGTTTCTGCCGGTGCAGTTCTACGCCGTGCTGCGGATCGCCCGGCTGGTGGGCATCGGCGTGATCGCGGTGTCACTCCCGGTGCTGTGGTGGCGGTACCGCCGCGACGACCGTGCCGCGCTGACCGGCATCGCCGCGGTGATGCTGGTGGTGGTGTTGTTCGTGCCCGCCGCACTGCCCTGGTACTACTCGTGGCCGCTGGCGGTGCTGGCCCCGCTGGCCCAGTCGCGACGCGCGATGGCCCTGATCGCCGGATTCTCGACGTGGATCATGGTGATCTTCAAACCCGACGGCTCGCACGGCATGTACTCCTGGCTGCACGTCGGGCTGGCGACCGCGGCCGCGCTGTGGGCCTGGCATTCGCTGAACCGCGCCCCGGAAGCCGAGGACGCGCCGGACGACGCTGCCCTCAGTACGCCATAGCCTGGGCGCGCCGCACCACTTCGCGGGCCTGGTGCGCATGCAACGCATCGACCGGGCGCGCGTTGTTCAGGGCGTCCCGGGAGCCGTCGCGGGTGACGGTCAATGAGGGGTCCGGGGTGAAGAGCCAGCGCACGATCTCGGTGTCGTGGTAGCCGCCGTCGTGCAGGATCGTCAACAACCCGGGCAGGCTCTTGACGACCTGGCCGGACGTGGTGAAGAAGACCTGCGGCACCACGAGGCCTCCGGCGCGGCGCACCGCGACCAGGTGTCCCTCCCGCAGCTGCTGCTGCACTTTGCTCACCGGTATGCCGAGCAGTTCGGCGACCCGGGACAGGTCGTAGGTCGGTTCTTCAGGATCGAGTACGTCGTCGCCGGCCGGGATGCTGCCCACCAGGTCAGTCTAGAACCGCAGGACGGCCGCGTCTGCGCCTTCGGTGCGGAATCTGCGCCTACCGCGGGTCAGTCGCGTCGACCCCTACGATGACTGCGTGGCCGAACCTGGATCGCCCGGCATCCCGCCGGGACGCACCGGCCCGTACCGTCGCCCGGCCGGGGACCCGCTGCACGACGCGCTGCTCGACGGCCGCTACCTCATTCAGGAAAAGATCGCCAGCGGCGGCACCTCGACGGTGTATCGCGGCCTGGACACCCGCCTGGACCGGCCCGTCGCGGTGAAGGTGATGGACCCGCGTTACTCCGGTGACCAGCAGTTCCTGACCCGGT
Organism: Mycobacterium sp. NGS29; assembly: GCF_059812965.1. Lineage (NCBI taxonomy): Bacteria > Bacillati > Actinomycetota > Actinomycetes > Mycobacteriales > Mycobacteriaceae > Mycobacterium > Mycobacterium sp. NGS29. The sequence goes on along the minus strand of NZ_JCALDR010000001.1, from coordinate 338,926 downwards.
TCCAGCTCGAGGCGCGCACCGTGGCCCGGCTGAAGAACCCGAACCTGGTCGCGGTCTACGACCAGGGCCAAGACGGGAGGTACCCGTTTCTGGTGATGGAGTTGATCGACGGCGGCACGCTGCGTGAGCTGCTGATCGAGCGCGGACCGATGCCCCCGCACGCGGTGATAGCGGTACTGCGCCCGGTGTTGAACGGGCTGGCCGCCGCGCACCGGGCCGGTCTGGTGCACCGCGACGTCAAACCGGAGAACGTGCTGATCTCCGACGACGGCGAGGTCAAGATCGCCGATTTCGGTCTGGTCCGCGCCGTGGCGGCAGCGGGGATCACCTCGGCCAGCGTGATCTTGGGCACCGCCGCCTACCTGTCACCCGAGCAGGTGCGCGACGGCACCGCCGGACCCCGCAGCGACGTCTACTCGGTGGGGATTCTGACCTACGAACTGCTGACCGGGCGAACCCCGTTCACTGGCGACACCGCGCTGTCCATCGCGTATCAGCGGCTGGACACCGAGGTCCCGCCGCCGGGCGCCGCGATCGAGGGCGTGCCCACGCAGCTCGACGACTTCGTCGCCTGCGCCACCGCGCTCGACCCCGCGCAGCGCTACGCCGACGCCATCGAGATGGCCGCCGACGTGGAATCGATCGCCGAAGAGCTGAATCTGCCGGACTTCCGGGTGCCGACGCCGCGCAACTCCGCCCAGCACCGCTCTGCGGCGCTGCACCACGATCGGATGGCCGGGCGCCCGGCCGGCGCGCCGGTGCCCCACCCCACCCGTCAGTTCACCCGGGAACCCGGGGACTGGCCCGAACCCGACGATCCGGATGTGCCGGCCGACTTCGATCAGGACGTCGACTTCGACGCCGACGATTCCGGGCACTTCGCCGGCATCCCGCTCGACGAGTTCAGGTGGGAGCGCCAGCACGGCCGGCGCATGATCCTGATCTGGGCGGCGGTGGTGCTGACCCTGACCGGGCTGGTTGCGACCGCGGGCTGGAACATCGGGGTGCACCTGAGCAGCCTGCTGCACGCCGGCTGATCGGCCGGGGTCAGTCGCGCAGCATCTCCGCGACCAGGAACGCCAGCTCCAGCGACTGCTGGGTGTTCAGCCGCGGGTCGCACGCCGTCTCGTACCGGCCGGACAGGTCGCTGTCGGAGATGTCCTGCGCGCCGCCGAGGCACTCGGTGACGTTCTCGCCGGTGATCTCGACGTGGATGCCACCCGGATGCGTACCCAGCGCGCGATGCACCTCGAAGAAGCCCTGCACCTCGTCGACGATGCGATCGAAGTGCCGCGTCTTATACCCCGTCGAGGACTCGTGGGTGTTGCCGTGCATCGGGTCGCACTGCCAGATGACCTGGTGGCCCGCGGCCTGGACCTTCTCGATGATCGGCGGCAGCACGTCGCGCACCTTGTTGTTGCCCAACCGGCTCACCAGCGTCAACCGGCCCGGCCTGTTGTGCGGGTCGAGCCGTTCGACGTACTCCACGGCCAACTCGGGGGTCATGGTGGGCCCGATCTTGACGCCGATCGGGTTGGCGATCACCTCGGCGAAAGCGACGTGCGCACCGTCGAGTTGGCGGGTCCGTTCGCCGATCCACACCGTGTGCGCCGACAGGTCGTAAAGCTGCGGTTCGCCGTTCTCGTCCTCGGACAAGCGCAACATGGACCGCTCGTAGTCGAGCACCAGCGCCTCGTGGCTGGCGTAGATCTCGGCGGTCTGCAGGTTGCGGTCGGCCACCCCGCAGGCGCTCATGAACCGCAGCGCGCGGTCGATCTCGCTGGCCAGCGCCTCGTAGCGGGCGCCGGCCGGCGAGGTGCGCACGAATTCACGGTTCCAGTCGTGGGCCAGGTGCAGCGAGGAGAAGCCCGACGACGTCAGCGCGCGCACCAGGTTCATCGCGGCGCTGGCGTTGGCGTAGGCGCGCACGAGGCGGGACGGGTCGTGGTCGCGGACCGCGGCGTCGGGCGCGAAGCCGTTGATCATGTCACCGCGGTAGGACTTCAGGCCCAGCGCGTCGATGTCGGCCGACCGGGGTTTGGCGTACTGGCCGGCGATGCGCGCCACCTTGACCACCGGCATGCTGGCGCCGTAGGTCAGCACCACGGCCATCTGCAGCAGGGTGCGGATGTTGCCCCGGATGTGCGGCTCGGTGTTGTCGGTGAAGGTTTCCGCACAGTCGCCGCCCTGCAGCAGGAATGCCTCGCCGCGAGCGACCTGGGCGAGGTGTTCCTGCAGGCGGACGATCTCTGACGACACCGTCACCGGCGGCACGCTCTCGAGCACCGTGCGCATCGCCGCGGCCTGCTCGGTGTCCCAGCTGGGCTGCTGAGCGGCCGGTTTGGCCAGCGCTGCGTCCAGTTGCGCACGCAAATCGGCGGGCAGCGGCGGCAGCGGCGGCAGCTGGTCGATAGGGATATCGACGGTCCAGTTCATCGGTCCATCGTAACTGTGGCCGTGCGCACCGGCTGATCAGGGCGAACGCTGCTCCGCGGTGATTATCCGGTAGCGGTGCAACTGATCCCGCGCGTCGACCAGGGCGTCGTGCACGTCAGCCGATCGTGGCGGCAGCCGCGGGCAGCCCCGGTCTTCCCACAACTGGCGCAGCTCGCGGGTGAACCGGGGTATCGCTTTGGGCAGAGCGGGCATCGGGCCCCACAGCTGGCACAGCGCCACATGGTCGTAGGCGCCCACCCACGCCCACAGCTCTATCGGGTCGGGGCCGTCCACCCCCAGGAACTCGGTCAGGTCGGCGCGGATCCGGCTGCGCGAGCGCCACAGCTGGGAGGCCGGCGAGGGCAGCTTGGGTAGCACGTGGGTCCGCACCCAGGGCCCGGCACGCTGCGGGTCGAATTCGGTGGATACCGCGTAATACTCGCGGCCGTCCTCGGCGACCACCCCGATCGAGATCAGCTCGATGGTGCGGCCGTCCTCGATGAACTCGGTGTCGTAGAAATACCGCACCGCCGCAGCTTAGTGCGACTCAGCTCGGGCTAGCCCGGCTCCGCCCGGCTCCGCTCGGCTCCGCCCGGCGAGCAGACGCAGAATCGCACGATCCGGCCCGCCGGAGTGCGATTCTGCGTCTGCTCGCGCAGGGGGGGTCAGCTGCTGATAGGGATGGGCTCGGTGCCGTCGGGCGGCGGGGCGGGGTGCACATCCAGGTCCAGTTGGGCGTCGACGGTGCGGTCGTCGGGCAGCTGCGGCGTTCCCGCGATCGCGCCTTGCAGCCACAGCTTGGCCCGCACCACCGGACGCCGCCATCGGCGCTCGCGGGCCAGCGCGCGCCGCATCTTGCCCGGCCGGGTGGTGTAGCGCCAGCGCGCCCACGGTGCATGCGGCCGCGACAACCGAACCGCGCCGATCACCAGCAGCACCACCAGGAACATGCCCAGCAGACCGGTCCACACCTTGCCCTTGAGCAGCACGACCACCGCCAGCGGCAGCGTCACCACCACCGCGCCGACCAGGGTGCTCTGCAGCACCACCCAGTCGCCGTCGTAGCGGATCGGCAACAGGAACATCAGCGGGTGCAGGCCCAGGATCAGCAGACCGGCGACGGCCACCGCGGCGAACACCGCGTCCACCGAGGTGCGCCCGTCCTGCTCCCAGTACACGTCGGACAGGTGCAGGATCAGCGCGTATTCGTCGAGCACCAGCGCCGCGCCGATGCCGAAGAAGGTCGCGGCCACCGACAGTTGGGGTACCTGACCGTCGACCGACAACGTCACCAACGTCAGTCCGGCGACCATCACCAGCACCACCCCGAACGTGACGTGGTGGATGTGCAGCGACCCGACGTGGATGTTGCGCGGCTGCCACCATTTGGCCGGGGCACCGCCGCGGACGTCCCGGTGGCGGATAATGCGGACAAAGGTGCGGGTGACGAAAAACGTCAGGATGAAGGCCACCAGGCAGCACAGCAGCGGCAGATGGCCGCGATCGATGATGTCGTGCTGCAGCCAGTGGTGCACTCCCCACAAGCTACGCCAGCGCATCCGCACAACCCGGAAGCCGCGCTGTGCGAACAACACCCGGCGCCGCAACGATAGGCTGTCCTCGACATGAGTAAATGGCGGTCGCCCGACGTGGGCAGTCGACTCGGGCGGGTTTCGCTGTGGTGCCTGCTCTGGCTCCTCGCCGCGCTGGCACTGGGCTACGCGTGCTGGGACCTGTTCGTCGACATCCCTTATCGCATCGATATCGACATCTACCAGATGGGCGCCCAGGCGTGGTTGGACGGTCGTCCGCTCTACAGCGGCAACGTGTTGTTCCACACACCGATCGTCGATCTGCCCTTCACTTATCCCCCGTTGTCCGCGATCGTGTTCAGCCCGTTCGCCTGGATGGGCATGGCGGCCGCCACGCACGTGATCACCGTCTTGACCCTGCTGGTGTTGTTGGTGTCGACGACCATCGTGCTGAGCAGCCTGAACGTCTGGGACGACTCCCGACTGCTGCCCGGCCCGGCTTTGTTGCGCCGGTCCTGGCTGGCGGTGCTGATCGTCGCGGCGGCCACCGTCTGGCTGGAACCGATCAACTCGAACTTCGCCTACGGTCAGATCAATGCGGTGCTGATGACCCTGGTGATCGCCGACTGCTTCCCGCGTCGCACTCCCTGGCCGCGCGGAGTGCTGCTGGGGGTGGGCATCGCGCTCAAACTGACCCCGGCGGTGTTCCTGCTGTATTTTCTGCTGCGCCGCGATACCCGGGCCGCGCTCACTGCGCTGGGCACCTTCACGGTCGCGACGCTGGTCGGCTTCGTGCTGGCCTGGGGCGACTCCTGGGAGTACTGGACGCACACGCTGCGGCACACCGATCGCATCGGGGACTCCGCGCTGAACACTGACCAGAACATCGCCGGGTCGCTGGCCCGGCTGGGGCTCGGCGAACACGCACGGCTGCCGTGGTGGGTGCTGGCGTGCCTGGTGGTGCTGGCGCTGACCGTGTGGGCCATGCGTAGGGTGCTGCGGGCCGACGAGCCGTCGCTGGCCGTTATCTGCGTGGCCCTGTTCGGGCTGGTGGTGTCCCCGGTGTCGTGGTCGCACCACTGGGTCTGGATGCTGCCCGCGGTCATGGTGCTGTCGGTGCTGGCCTGGCGGCGGCGCAACGTCGCGCTGGCGGTGGTCGCCGCCGCAGGCGTGGCGCTGATGCGGTGGACGCCGATCGACCTGCTGCCCAAGCATCACGAGTTGACCGCGGCCTGGTGGCGGCAGCTGTTGGGGATGTCCTACGTGTGGTGGGCATTGGCAGTGATCCTCGTCGCGGGCCTCACGGTCACCGCGAAGCTGACATCACCACGCACTACCGCACCCGAACGCACGCCGGTAGCGGCCGCCTAGCTATTCCGGGTCACTCGGGGCTAGTCAACCGGCGGCGGTCTCAGGGATCCGCGCCGCGTCGGAGGTCTCCAACTTGGACCCCGCCGGCCCGTCTTCGGTGGCGCTGCCGTCCTTGACGCTGGCCGCGTAGATGTCGACGTACTCCTGCTCGGACAAGCCCATCAGCTCGTACATCACCTCGTCGATGACGGCACGCTCGATGAAGTGGTTGCCGGCCAGCCCGTCGAACCTGGAGAAGTCCATGGGCTCACCGAAGCGCACCGTGACGCGGCCGAACCGCAACCGGGATGTGCCGGGCGGGTTGACCACGTTGGTCCCGATCATCGCCACCGGGATCACCGGGACCCCGGTCTGCAGGGCGAGCCGGGCCAGCCCGGTCTTGCCCTTGTACAGCCGACCGTCGGGGGAACGGGTGCCTTCGGGGTACATGCCCAGCAGCTTGCCCTGGCCCAGAACCTCTTTGGCGGTCTCCAGCGCGGCCTGCGCGGCTTCGGAGTCGCTGCGGTCGATCGGCACCTGGCCGACGGCGGTGTAGAACCAGCGGTTGAACCAGCCCTTGAGTCCGGTGCCGGTGAAGTATTCGGCTTTGGCCAGGAAGGTGATTCGCCGACGCACCACCAGCGGCAGGAAGAAGCTGTCCATGACCGCCAGGTGATTGCTGGCCAGGATCGCCGGGCCGGAACTCGGAACGTGTTCCAGCCCTTCGACTTTGGGACGACCGAGCAGGGACAGCAACGGGCCGAGGAGGACGTACTTAAACAGGTAGTACCACATGGTTCTCCCTCATGCCCCACACCGGAACGGTGTCTGCGCCAACTGTACCCATCGACGATGGCTCCGACCACCTCGCAACCGGGTGGCTCACTCGTGCAGCGTAACGGGGATGGGCTGGTAGCGCGTTTTCGCGGTGCCGTCGCCGGTGGCGCTGTTAACGTCGGCGCCCGGGCCGCCGGAATCGGCACCACCGGATACGTCGTCTTCGGGAGGCACCACGGTGTCGTCGATGTCGGCGACGATCGCCCGGACCACTTCCAGCAGCGCGACACTGTGGTTGGCGATGATCGTCACCAGCGGATGCTGCTCGCCGGTCACCACCGCCGCCAGCGCGCACACCGGGCACCACACCTGCTGGCACTTGCCGGCCCCGCCGCTGATCGCCGTCATGGCTGCCGCACGCACCCCGGGATCGATGCCGTCCAGGATCGACTGCGCCAGCCGGCGCAGTTCGGGACCGATGTCGGTATGAGCCCCACTCACTTTGGCCATACCTCCGGATCTGGTCGAAATCGTACTGTCAGCTCGGTGCCGCGCAATTGGGCGTCCAGCACCGTACATCGTCGCAGTACCGAAGCCAATCTCACCCGGCGACGCACCCCACCTGCGCTGATGACCAAATCGTCGTCGGACCGCCCCAGGGTGAGCGAGCCGGGATCGAGTTGGGGCAACGCTAGTCGCAGTCGGTATATCGAATCCAGCCCCGACCCCGATTCCAGGTCGACGACGGGACGAATGGGGCCGGGCGGGGACTCGCCGCGACGGCGCCGGGCACTGTCGAGCAGTCCGGCCAGGGCCTTGGGTCCGATCGGCTCGCCGGCCTGGTGCGGCACCAGCACCAGCGCCACGTCGCCGATGGTGACGTCCAACTCCTCCAGCACCGCGCGTTGCTCGGAGATCCGTTCGGCATACCAGTAGAACGCGGGATGGTCCGGCAGGCTGCGGTACTCGTAGTTCTCGTCACGCACCAGCACCTGGTTGACCAGGAGTTCCTCTACCCGAACACCCATCAGGGCCAACGACCCCAGCGTCCGGGCGGCCTCCGCGGCAACCACCCGCTCGGGGGTCAGCACCAGGTGCGCGCTGACCGACTCCCCGTCGGCCAGCAGCGAGCCCAGACGATCGACGCTGTCGCTGATGCGTTCCAGCAGGTTCACCACCGCGCCCGACCGGGCGTCGTCGGCGCCGATGCTCAGTCGGCGGTGCCGCGGCCACGCGCGTTCGACATAGAGGCCGAAGGTCGCAGGCAAAGTCAGCATGCGCAGGGCGTCGGCGGTGGAGGCGCAATCGACGACGATGCGGTCCCAGCGGCCGGAGGAGGCGAGTTCGCCGACCGCGTGCAGACCCAGCACTTCTTGGATGCCGGGCAGCGCCGAGAGTTCTTCGGGGGCCATGCTGGCCAGGTCGGAGTCGGGCAGTTGCGCATCGAGCGCCTCGGCGACGTCGCGCCAGCGGTGCTCCAGCAACGCGAGCGTGTCCAGGGCCAGGGCGTCCAGGGAGCCGCCGCTGGGCTCGGCGTCTTCGGTTTCCAGATCGGTGAAGACTCGGACTGCGTCGCCGGTACCCGTCGGCGGCACCGGGACACCCAGTACGTCGCCCAGCGAGTGCGCCTGGTCGGTGGACACGATCAGCACCCGCCGACCACCGCTGGCATCGCACACCGCGGTAGCAGCTGCCAGGGTGGACTTCCCTACCCCGCCCTTGCCGACGAAAAGGCTGATCCGAGCCGGGGTGGGCGCGGCGGAATCACTCAGCCCTCGACTCGTTTCTTCAGGTCTTTCAATGCGCCGTCGATAATCCTGCGCTCGGCCTTGCGCTTGAGCATGCCAATCATCGGGACGGCCAGGTCAACAGCGAGTTGGTAGGTGACGTCGGTGCCAGAACCCTTGGGCGCCAAGATGTATGAGCCCTCGAGGGACTTGAGCAGCGAACTGGACTCCAGCGTCCAACTCAACGAGTTGCGGTCCGCGGGCCACTCGTAGTTCATGATCAGGGTGTCCCGGAAGATGGTCGCGTCCATCAGCATGCGGGCCTTCTTGGCGTAGCCGTCGTCGTCGGTCTCGAGGACTTCGACCTGCTTGTACTCGTTGATCCAGTCCGGGTAGGACTCGAGGTCGGCGATCGCCGCCATCACCTCGGCCGGATCGGCGTCGATATAGATTGTCTGCTCCGTCTTGTCCGCCACCTGGCAGTCCCTTTCGCGTTCCCGTCCCGCACCGTTCTCGGGAGCGCCCTTCTCCCGGCTGAAACGGTACTCCCCTGAGCTGCGTCCTTCGGTCGGCTCGATGCCAACCTCGACCCGGTTAAACTACCGGAGAAACACCGACCGGACGTGACTCTTCCAGGGTCGTCTTCACCTCGAACGCCATTTTCTTGCCCGCTACTCGGCGCCGGTGCGTCATCTTCGCCAGGTTCAGTTTGGCCAACTCCGCGGCCGATACGCCGCTCGGCTCGGCGTGCAGGAAATAGTGCAGGATCACGCCGTCCAGCGACGGTTCCAGCCAGACTTCCATGGTTCCGGTCAAGGCTCCGGTGACCGCCCATCGGATGCCCTTCTCGGCACGGTTCTCGGTGACCTGCAGCCGCAGATCGGGCCACCACCGGCGCCACTTCGACTGATCGGCGACCGCGGCCCCGACCAGCGCCCCGTCGGCCGCGACATACGTCTGGTCAGCAATCTGGATGCTGTTCATCGCCTCAGCTTCACATACTGGCCGACGTCGCGACGGTGCGACCCGGTACCGCACTAGGCTGTTCACAGCAAGCCGACCCCACCTAGGTCAAGCGAGGAAATAGAGTGCGTCAGTACAGTGTCCCTGCCCGCTTTTCGGTAGCCGAGCACGACAATGTGGCGGCCGTGGTGTTCGAGCACGAACGCGACGACCCTGACTATGTGATCTACCAACGCCGGATCGACGGCGTCTGGACCGATGTCACCTGCGCCGAAGCCGCAAGTCAAATTCGTTCTGCCGCACTGGGTTTGATCGGCCTGGGCGTCGAGGCCGGGGACCGGGTCAGTATCTTCTCGGCGACCCGCTACGAGTGGGCGATCCTCGATCTGGCGATCCTGGCGGTGGGTGCGGTCACGGTGCCGATCTATGAAACGTCGTCGGCCGAGCAGGTGCGCTGGGTGCTGAAGAACTCCGAAGCGGTATTGGCGTTCGCCGAAACCGACGCGCACGCGGCGACCGTCACCGAACTCACCGGCGACCTGCCCGCACTGCGCCGGGTGCTGCACATCGACGGCTCCGGTCCCAAGGCTCTGGATCAGTTGGTGGAGGCCGGCGAATCGGTCGACCCCGCCGAGCTGACCGCACGCCAGGAGGGGCTGCGGTCCGAGGATCCCGCGACGCTGATCTACACCTCGGGTACCACCGGACGGCCGAAGGGCTGCCAACTCACCCATTCCAACCTGCTGCACGAGATCCGCGGTACCCGGGACTGCCTGCCGACGTTGCTGTGCGAGGGTCAGCGGCTGTTGGTTTTCCTGCCGCTGGCCCACGTGCTGGCCCGCGCGCTGACCCTGTCCGCGTTCACCAGCAAAGTCACGGTCGGCTTCACCAGCGACATCAAGAACCTGCTGCCGCTGTTCGCGGAGTTCAAACCGACTGTGGTGGTATCGGTTCCGCGGGTGTTCGAGAAGGTCTACAACACGGCCGCGCAGAACGCCTCCAACGACGGCAAAGGCCCCATCTTCAAGGCCGCGGCGCAGACCGCGGTCGACTGGAGCCGCGCGTTCGACGACGGCAAGCCCGGCCTGGTGCTGCGCACCAAACACGCGTTGTTCGATCGGCTGGTCTACCACAAACTGCGCGCGGCGCTCGGTGGCGACTGCCATGCTGCGGTGTCCGGCGGGGCACCGCTGGGCGCCCGACTGGGGCACTTCTACCGCGGTGTCGGCCTGACCATCTACGAGGGCTACGGCCTGACCGAGACCAGTGCCGCGATCACCGTCAACCAGGTCAACGGCCTCAAGATCGGGACGGTCGGCAGCCTGTTGCCCGGCAACAGCCTCAAGATCGCCGAAGACAAGGAACTGCTGGTGCGCGGGGGCGTGGTGTTCAGCGGTTATTGGCAGAACGAGCAGGCCACCGAGGAAGCCTTCGCCGACGGCTGGTTCCGCACCGGAGATCTGGGTTCCATCGACGAAGACGGCTTCCTGAGCATCACCGGCCGCAAGAAGGAGCTGATCGTCACCGCGGGCGGCAAGAACGTTGCGCCCGCGGTGCTCGAGGACCAGTTGCGGTCGCACCCGCTGATCAGCCAGGCGATGGTGGTCGGGGACAACAAGCCGTTCATCGGCGCGCTGATCACCATCGATCCCGAGGCGTTCGACGGCTGGAAGAGCCGCAACAGCAAAGCCGACAGTGCCTCGGTGGGCGATCTGGCCACCGATCCCGATCTGATGGCGGAGGTGGATACCGCCGTCAAGCAGGCCAACCTGCAGGTGTCGAACGCCGAGTCGATCCGCAAGTTCCGGATTCTGCCGGTGGACTTCACCGAGGACACCGGCGAGCTGACACCGACCATGAAGGTCAAGCGCAACGTGGTGGCCGAGAAGTTCGCGTCCGACATCGAAGCGATCTACGACAAGGAATAGCGACGGGCGCGTGGCCGGCCGGGATCAGTCCCCGGACAACAGGCCCGCGAGCCGCTCGGTCAAGGTGTCCCAGCGCCACTGCGCCTGCACCCACCCCCGGCCGGCGGCACCCATCGCCGCCGCCCGGTCGCGATCGGTCAGCAGCCCGGTGACAGCTGCGCCGATGTCCTGCACCGAGTTGCCGTCGACCACCAGCCCGGTCTTGTTGTGCTGCACCGCTTCCGGAGCTCCACCGGAATCGCCGGCGACCACCGGTACCCCGGTGGCTGAGGCTTCGAGGAACACGATGCCCAGCCCCTCGACGTCCATTCCGGCGCCGCGGGTACGGCACGGCATGGCGAACACGTCGGCCATCGCGTGATGGGCGGGCAGTTCGTCGCCCGGCACCCCGCCGGTGAAGGTCACGTGGTCGGCGACCCCACGGTCGCGCGCCAACTGGCGCAGCGTCTCTAGATAAGGTCCGCCACCGACGATCACCAGCGCCGCGCCGTCAACCTGCTGCCGGATCGCCGGCAGTGCCTTGATCAGCATGTCCTGGCCCTTGCGGGGCACCAGCCGGGACAGGCACAGCACCGTCGGCCGGTCCCCCAGCCGGTAGCGCTTGCGCAACTCTGCGCGGGCGGCCGGGTCCGGCCGGAACCGGTCGCTGTTCACCCCGGGCGGCAGGTACTCCAGTGACGCGCCGGGCCCGAAGGCGGGCGCGAACCGGGATCGGGTGTAGCGGCTGACGAAGGTCACGACGTCGGTCCCGTCGCCGATGCGGCGCAGCACCGACCGCGCCACCGGCAGCATCGACCAGCCCACTTCGTGGCCGTGGGTGCTGGCCAGCACCCGGGTGGCCCCGGCCTGCCGGGCGCGCGGCGCCAGCAGGGCCAGCGGTGCGGCCGCGCCGAACCAGACCGTGTCGATGTCGTGCTCGGCGATCAGCCGGCGCATCCGGGCGTCCACGGTGGGAACGGGCAGCATCAGCGTGGTGGGATGGCGCACCACGCGATAGCCGGCGGCGGCGTCAAAAGCCTCGGCGCCCTTCCACTTCGGCGCATACACGGTCACGGTGTGCGCACCGGCGCCGGCCAGCCGGCTGACGAATTCCGCCAGATACGACTGGATCCCGCCGCGCCGCGGCGGAAAGTCGTTGGTTACCAGCAGGACCCGGCTCACCACGTCACGTTAGCCCGGCCGGTCCGCAAACCGGTCCTCGGCGCGCGCAGATCAGGCTCGGTCGGCCGCCCAGTTCCGCCACCGGTTCGGCAGGTCGGCAGCGTCGACGCCGAGCACGGCACGGATGGCGGTCTGCACATCGCCATGCCCCACCCCGCAAGCGGACCGGTAGAGTTCGCGCAATTTCGGCACCCCGTAGATATCGGCGACGAACCGCGCGAACCACCACGCCCGGTCGTATACCTGCGAGCGCTGCGGACCGGTGGCGTCCAGTTCGGAGTCCGTGGGCAGGGTGGTTGCCGCGTCGGCGGGCACCGCGGTCGGCGGCCTGGCCACGTAGTCGGCCACACCTTCGGCCAGCCACCGGGGCGCGTCGGTAGCCGTGTCCGCCCGAGCGGCGAAGTGAAAAAGCTCGTGCGTCAACACAATTCGCAATGCACCCGCGCTCATCCCGGCCGCGCCGGGCGCGAACACGATCCGGGCGCCCAGGGCGGTGCGCAGCGCCGGATCGACCCGGTCGACCACGGTGACCGCGGCGATGTCCGTCCACTGCGCCGCCGGACCACCCCCGGCTGCGACCCGGAACTGCTCATCGGTGCCGGTGGCGATCACCGGGATCTCGGGTGACCAGTCCGGGCCCCAGAACGCGACCACCGCCTCGACAGCCGGGCGCATGTCCGCTGCCACCCGGGACAGCAGGCGACCGGCATCGGGCCCACCTTCATTCGTTGACCGCACGATGCGATCCGGCGTGGTGCCCACGGCGAATCGGTGCTCGATGCTGTCCGACGACGTGGTGACAACCGGGGCGGGTTGCTCGGCCTGCTGGTGAACTGCGACGACCAGCGCCGCACACAGCTCAGCGACCAGCACGCACGCCAGCAGCTGGGAACGCCGGCGTGAGGCCGCGATCGTCAGTAGCGGCGGGCGTCGTAGATCGGACCGGAGGAGTCCATCGGTACCACCCGGACCGGCTGGCCGAAGGTGGAGGAATGGACCATCATTCCGTCGCCGATATAGATGCCGGTGTGTGACGCATCGGAGTAGAAGGTCAGCACGTCACCGGGCTGCAGCTCGCCGAGCGACACCGGCTGACCGCCGTGCGCCAGCGCCTGACTGGAGTGCGGCAACGAGATGCCGGCCTGCTGGAAGGCCCACATGACCAGGCCGGAGCAGTCGAATCCACCGGGCGCGGCACCACCCCACACGTAGGGCGACCCGATTTGGGTCAACGCGGCCTGGACCACGACGGCACGGTCCCCGCCACCCCCGCCTCCGCCGGGCTGCATGGTGAACGGCGCGCCGGTCACCGGCGGCTCGCCAGGCGCGGGAGCGCCCTCGGGGGCCGGTGGAGCACCCGGCGGCAGGGCCTCGGGAGCCGGTGCCCCCGGAACCTGCTCGGGCACCGGACCGGGACTGGCCAGCGCGGTGCGCTGCGCCGGGGTCAGCGCCAGGTATTGCGACTTCACCACGGCGATCTGCACCTGCAGCTGACTCTGTTTGTGCTGCAGGTTCGCCCGCACCGCAGCGGCCTGCTCGGCGGCGGCCTTGGCGTCCGCCGCGGACTTGGCGGAGACCTGCGCGGCCTTGGCGGCCTGCTCGCCGGCGGCCTTGAAGCTGGCCATCTGCGCGGACATCTGACCTGCCATCACCCGCTGCACGGACAGCCCGTCGATGAGCAGCTGCGGAGAGTCGGCGGTCAGGATGGCGTCCAGCCCGTCGGTGCGGCCACCCATGTAGGTCGCGGCGGCGAGCTTGTTCACTGCGGTCTGGAAGGTGGCCAACTTCGCTTGCGCGGCGCCCACGGCAGCCTGGTCGTCCACGAGCTTCTTGTCCGCGGCCCGCTGGGCGGCCAGCTTCTCGTTCAGGTCGAGTTGGGCGCTGTGCATCGCCTCGGTGGTCTGCTCGGCCTGACGGGAGAGTTCGTTCAGTTTTGCCAGTGCGTCCTCGGCCGGATCGGCCATCACCGCGGCGGCCGTGATGCCGGAAAACACGACGAAGCTCGTCAACGAACCGATGGCAAACTGCTTGATTGCGCGCGCGGTCAAGTGCCTAAAGTCGAGCCTCAAGATTTGCTTCCTTAAACTGCCATCGACGCCAATGCGACGAGCTGGTTTAGGTCTCAAACAGGTTACGAAATGATATCGACGTTTGTCCAAAGGGACGGGTTAAGAAATTAGGTAGATTTCTGTCATTTTTATGTGAAGCCGGGTTCATGCCGTCGTCGACCCTACACGAGGTATCACGCCACGCCAGACTCCCTTCCGCGCCGGATCGGCACCAGGCGCAGCCGCGGCGCCATCCCCACCTCTGCCAGCGCTTCCAACGCGACTTGCTCGTCGTAGGAAAGGGTTTCGGGTACGCCGAGCAAGACGCTCACCACACAGTCGCGGCATCCCGGGCCGCGCACCGCGCAGTCATCGCAGTCGATGACGACCGGCTCCCCCGGGCGTGGCGCACTGCCACCGCGGCTTTCGGTTCCGCTGCTGAATGCCATCTGAGTCGGTCCTCTCGGTCGGGCCTGCGTACTGAAATGCACGGTAACGGCGGGCACCGACAACAACGGTCGGCGTGGGAAATCAACAGGTGTCGGTGCGCATGCCTAACGTCACGGTCATGGGCGCGAGCGGTGGGACCCAACTCAGCTTCGCCGGGCTGGACAGCTGGGCGGCGCCTACCGAACCGACCCTGCGCGAAACCACGTTTGTCGTCGTCGATCTGGAGACCACCGGCGGTCGGGCCGTCGGCCGCGACGGTGCCACCCCGGACGCGATCACCGAGATCGGCGCGGTCAAGGTGCGCGGGGGTGCCGTCCTGGGTGAATTCGCCACCCTGGTCGACCCGCAGCGCAGCATCCCGCCGCAGATCGTGCAACTGACCGGCATCACCACCGCCATGGTGTGCGACGCCCCCACCATCGACGCAGTGCTGCCGATGTTCCTCGAATTCGCCGGCGACGCGGTGCTGGTGGCCCACAACGCCGGCTTCGACATGGGTTTTCTGCGCGCGGCCACCGAGCGCTGCCGGTTGCGCTGGCCCCGGCCCAAGGTGCTGTGCACGGTCCGGTTGGCCCGGCGGGTGCTCAGCCGGGAGGAAGCGCCCAGCGTGCGGCTGGCCGAGCTGGCCCGGCTGTTCGCCGTGGCAACCCAGCCCACGCACCGCGCGCTGGACGATGCGCGGGCCACCGTGGACGTCCTGCACGCGCTCATCGAGCGGGTCGGCAACCAGGGCATCCACACCTACTCCGAGCTGCGCTCGTACCTGCCCGACGTCACCCCCGCGCAGCGGCGCAAACGGGTCTTCGCCGATGCGCTGCCACGCCGCCCGGGCGTCTACCTGTTCCGCGGACCCGCGGCGGAGGTGCTTTACGTCGGCACCGCCGTGGACCTGCGCCGTCGGGTCAGCCAGTACTTCAACGGCGCCGATCCGCGCAGCCGGATGAAGGAGATGGTCGCCCTGGCCGACGGGGTCGACCACGTCGAGTGCGCGCACGCGCTGGAAGCCGGGGTGCGCGAACTCCGTCTGCTGGCCGCCCACGCCCCGCCGTACAACCGCCGGTCGCGGTTCCCGCACCGCTGGTGGTGGGTGGTGCTCACCGACGAGGCGTTCCCGCGCTTCTCGGTGGTCCGCAACCCCCGGCATGACCGGGTCGTCGGCCCGTTCCGGTCCCGCGCCGACGCTGTCGACACCGCACACCTGCTGGCCCGGTTCACCGGGGTGCGGACCTGCACCAAGCGCCTGGCCCGCTCCGCCCGGCACGGTCCCGCATGTCCGGAACTGGAAATCTCGCCGTGCCCCGCCGCCCGGGATGTGACGGCCGAGCAGTACGCCGCGGCGATACGGCGCGCGTCGAGGTTGATCGAGGGCACCGACAACACCGCGCTGGGCGCGGCCGTCGCCCACGTCGCGGCCCTGGCCGACCGGCATCACTACGAGAGCGCGGCCCGGCTGCGCGATCACATCGCCACCGCCGTCGAGGCGCTCTGGCGTGGGCAACGGCTGCGTGCCCTGACCGTGCTGCCCGAACTGATCGCCGCCAAGCCGGACGGCTCGGACGGCTACCAGCTCGCCGTCATCCGGCACGGCCGGCTGGCCGCGGCAGGCACCGCGCGGCGCGGGGTGCCGCCGATGCCGGTGGTCGAGGCGATTGTCGCCGGGGCGCAGTCGATCCTGCCGTCGCCCGCCCCGCTGGGCGGCACGCTGGTGGAAGAGACCGCGCTGATCGTCCGTTGGCTGGCGACGCCGGGGGTGCGGATCGTGCGGGTCGCCGGCGACGCCGACACCCCGGGGTGGGCCACACCGCTGCGGTCGGCGGGCGCCTGGGCCGGCTGGGCGGCCACCGCACGATCGGCGCGGCTCGCCGGTGAGCAAACCAGCTCAGACCTGCTGACTGAACCGCACCCAACGCGCGAGCAGCTGTTCGGCCGCGCCGCTGTCGATCGCGGCGCTGGCCCGGCGCAGCCCGTCTTCCCAGGCCGGCAGCCATTCAGCGCGGCTGGATAATCCCGCGTGGGCAACCAGGGCGCCGGCTGCGTTGAGCACCACGGCGTCGCGCACCGGGCCCCGGGCGCCGCCCAGTACGGCGCGCACCTCCGCGGCGTTGACCTGGGCGTCGCCGCCACGCAGCTGCTCGAGATCGGCGCGGGCGAACCCGAACCCCGCCGGATCGAACTTGAGCTTGTCCACGGTGCCCGCCTGCACGCGCCAGATGGTGCTCGTCGTGGTGGTCGTGAGTTCGTCGAGTCCGTCGTCCCCGTGCACCACCAGCACGCTGGACCGGCGTGCGGCGAACACCCCGGCCATCACCTCGGCCAGGTCGGCAAAGGCGCAACCGATCAGTCCGGCCCGCGGGCGGGCCGGATTGGTAAGCGGCCCAAGGAGATTAAAGACCGTCGGCACACCGATCTCGCGACGCACCACCGATGTGTGCCGGTACGACGGGTGGAACTGCGGCGCGAAGCAGAACCCGATCCCCAGTTCGCGCAGGCTGCGGGCGACCTGCTCGGGCCCCAGGTCGATGCGCACCCCGAGCGCTTCGAGCGTGTCGGCGCCGCCGGACAGCGACGAGGCCGCCCGGTTGCCGTGTTTGACCACCGGAACGCCCGCCGCCGCCACCACGATGGACGCCATCGTGGACAGGTTGACGGTATTGACCCCGTCACCGCCGGTGCCGACCACGTCCACGGCGTCGGCGGGCACCGCATCGGCCGGCATCGGGCGGGCGTGGTCGAGCATGACGCCGGCGAGTTCGCTCACTTCGTCGGCGCGCGGACCCTTCATTTTCAGCGCTACCGCGAACGCCGCGATCTGGGCCGGTTGCGCCTCCCCGGCCATGATCTGATCCATGGCCCAGCCGGCCTGGCCCCGGATCAGATCCTGCTGCTGGGTCAGCCGGCCCAGCACCTGCGGCCACGTCGGCACCGCAGCGGACACCACACCCCCGGACGACGCAGCCACGCGCCGATGGTCCCACGCGCTTCGAACGCGGCCCAACCGGCGTCCTGAGCCGCCGGCAGACCGGGCCCGGCCCACCGAATTTCCGGAAATTAGTCACCCGGGTAGTGCGCGACAACTACAAAGCGTCATACTTGCGGATGTGACGAGTGCGGTAGGGACCTCGGGTACTGCGATTACCTCGCGGGTGCATTCGCTGAACCGGCCCAACATGGTCAGTGTCGGCACCATTGTGTGGCTTTCCAGCGAGCTCATGTTCTTTGCTGGCCTGTTCGCGTTCTACTTCACGGCGCGAGCACAGGCGGCGGGGAACTGGCCGCCGCCGCCGACCGAGCTGAATCTCTACCAGGCGGTGCCGGTGACGCTGGTGCTGATCGCGTCGTCGTTCACCTGCCAGATGGGGGTCTTCGCGGCCGAACGCGGCGACGTCTTCGGGTTGCGCCGCTGGTATCTGCTCACGTTCGGGATGGGGTTGTTCTTCATCCTCGGTCAGGCCTACGAGTACGTGCACCTGGTGACGCACGGGACCACCATCCCGGGCAGCGCCTACGGCAGCGTGTTCTACCTGGCGACCGGCTTCCACGGGCTGCACGTCACCGGAGGTTTGATCGCCTTCATCTTCCTGCTGGCGCGCACCACCATGAGCAAGTTCACCCCTGCGCAGGCCACCGCCAGCATCGTCGTCTCGTACTACTGGCACTTCGTGGACATCGTGTGGATCGCGCTGTTCGCCGTGATCTATTTCATCCGTTGAGCGACCCCCGAAACACAGGCCCGAGAACAGGAGTGCTCAGTTGAGAAAACTGGGATCCACCCGATCCGGCCGGCGGCCTAGCCAGCCGGAGAAGCCGCGCACCGACCGCTCGCGGCGACGGCTGCGCCGTCGGCTGACCAGCGGACTGCTGCTGCTGATCGCCCTGACCTTCGCCGGCGGCCTGGCCGCGGTGCTCACGCCGACGCCGCAGGTCGCGATGGCCGACGAGTCCGGTGCGGCCATTCTGCGCACCGGCAAGCAGCTCTTCGACACCTCGTGCGTGTCCTGCCACGGCGCCAACCTGCAGGGCGTGCCCGACCACGGACCCAGCCTGATCGGGGTCGGCGAGGCGGCCGTCTATTTCCAGGTGTCCACCGGCCGCATGCCCGCGATGCGCGGCGAAGCTCAGGCCCAGCGCAAGGAACCGATCTTCGACGAACGCCAGATCGACGCGCTCGGCGCCTATGTGCAGGCCAACGGTGGCGGTCCCACCGTGCTGCGCAATCCCGACAACAGCCTGCAGATGGAGTCGCTGCGCGGCACCGACCTGGGTCGCGGCGGCGACCTGTTCCGGCTCAACTGCGCTTCCTGCCACAACTTCACCGGCAAGGGCGGTGCGCTGTCGTCCGGCAAGTACGCCCCCGACCTGGGGCCCGCCAACGAGCAGCAGATCCTCACCGCGATGCTGACCGGACCGCAGAACATGCCGAAGTTCTCCGACCGGCAGCTGTCCTTGGAGGCGAAGCGGGACATCATCGGCTACGTGCGGACCGTCGCTGAGGAACGCACCCCCGGTGGCTACGGGTTGGGCGGATTCGGGCCCGCACCCGAGGGCATGGCGATGTGGATCATCGGCATGGTCGGCGCCATCGGACTGGCACTGTGGATTGGGGCGCGCACATGAGCGAAAGACCTGACCCGACCGAGCGCGACGGCGCGGCCGGCACCGACACCGACACGGCCACTCACCAGGGCCAGAAAGAGCCGGACGACGCCGCACTGGCCGCGATGTCCACCCAGGAGCTGCTCGACCTCGGCAGCAAGATCGACGGCGTCGACATCGTCTATAAGGAGCCGCGCTGGCCGGTCGCAGGCACCAAGGCCGAGAAGCGCGCCGCGCGCTCGGTCGCGACCTGGCTGTTGCTGGGCGGCGGTTTCGGACTCGCGCTGCTGGTGGTCTTCCTGTTCTGGCCGTGGGAGTACAAGCCCAGGGGCGTCGACGGCAACCTGATGTACTCGCTGGCCACCCCGCTGTACGGCTTCACCTTCGGGATGTCCGTGCTGTCCATCGCGATCGGGGCCGTGCTCTTCCAGAAACGCTTTATCCCGGAAGAGATTACGATTCAGGACCGGCACGACGGCGCCTCCCGCGAGATCGACCGCAGGACCGTGGTGGCGAACCTGACCGACGCCTATGAAGGCTCGACGATCGGCCGGCGCAAGCTGATCGGGCTGTCGTTCGGGATGGGTATGGGCGCGTTCGGCCTCGGCACCCTGGTCGCGTTTGCCGGCGGCCTGATCAAGAACCCGTGGAAACCGGTCGTGCCCACTGCGGAGGGCATGAAGGCGGTGCTGTGGACGTCGGGGTGGACCCCGCGGACCAAAGGCGAGACCATCTACCTGGCCCGGGCCACCGGTGCCCACGACGGCCCGCCGTTCATCAAGATGCGTCCCGAGGACCTCGACGCCGGCGGCATGGAAACAGTGTTCCCGTGGCGCGAGTCCGACGGTGACGGCACCACTGTGGAGTCCCACGAGAAACTCTCCGAGATCTCGCTGGGCGTCCGCAACCCGGTGATGCTCATCCGCATCAAGCCCAGTGACCTGGACCGGGTGGTCAAGCGCAAGGGCCAGGAGAGCTTCAACTTCGGTGAGTTCTTCGCCTTCACCAAGGTCTGCTCACATCTGGGTTGCCCCTCGTCGCTGTACGAGCAGCAGTCCTACCGGATCCTGTGCCCTTGCCACCAGTCGCAGTTCGACGCGTTGCATTTCGCCAAGCCGATCTTCGGTCCGGCGGCCCGTGCGCTGGCGCAGCTGCCGATCACAATCGATAAAAGCGGGTATTTGGTCGCCAACGGCGACTTCATCGAGCCCGTCGGTCCGGCCTTCTGGGAGCGCACCACAACATGAGTCCAAAATTCAGTCCCCCCAAAATCGGTGACGTGCTGGCCAGCCAGGGCGAAGGCATCGACACCCGGTACCACCCGTCGGCGGCCGTCCGTCGTCAGCTCAACAAGGTGTTCCCGACGCACTGGTCGTTCCTGCTCGGTGAGATCGCGCTGTACAGCTTCATCGTCCTGCTGCTCACCGGCGTATGGCTGACCCTGTTCTTCGACCCGTCGATGGCCGAGGTCACCTATAACGGCGTCTACCAGCCGCTGCGCGGGGTGGAGATGTCGCGGGCTTATGAGACCGCGCTGAACATCTCCTTTGAGATCCGGGGCGGGCTGTTCGTGCGTCAGGTCCACCACTGGGCCGCGCTGATGTTCTCCGCGTCGATCATGGTCCACCTGGCCCGCATCTTCTTCACCGGCGCCTTCCGCCGGCCGCGCGAGGCCAACTGGGTGATCGGGTCGCTGCTGCTGATCCTGTCGATGTTCGAGGGTTACTTCGGTTACTCGCTGCCCGACGACCTGCTTTCCGGCATCGGACTGCGGGCCGCGCTGTCCTCGATCACCCTGGGCATGCCTGTCATCGGGACCTGGCTGCACTGGGCGCTGTTCGGCGGCGACTTCCCCGGCACCATCCTGATCCCGCGGCTGTACGCGCTGCACATCCTGCTGATCCCGGGCATCATTCTGGCCCTGATCGGCGTGCACATGGCGCTGGTGTGGTTCCAGAAGCACACCCAGTTCCCCGGCCCCGGTCGCACCGAGCACAACGTCGTCGGCGTGCGGGTGATGCCGGGCTTCGCGGTCAAGTCCGGCGCCTACTTCGCCTGCATCGTCGGCGTGCTCGGCCTGATGGGCGGGCTGCTACAGATCAACCCGATCTGGAACTTGGGCCCCTACAAGCCGTCTCAGGTGTCGGCGGGCTCGCAGCCCGACTTCTACATGATGTGGACCGAGGGCCTGGCCCGTATCTGGCCGGCCTGGGAGTTCTACTTCTTCCACCACACGATTCCCGCGGTGGTGTGGGTCGGCATCATCATGGGGCTGGTCTTCGTCCTGCTGATCATCTACCCCTTCCTGGAGAAGCGGTTCACCGGCGACTACGCGCACCACAACCTGCTGCAGCGGCCCCGCGACGTGCCGGTGCGCACCGGGATCGGCGCGATGGCGATCAGTTTCTACATGGTGCTGACGCTGGCGGCAATGAACGACATCATCGCGTTCAAGTTCCACATCTCGTTGAACGCGACCACCTGGATCGCCCGGATCGGCATGGTGATCCTGCCGCCGCTGGTCTACTTCATCGCCTACCGGTGGGCCGTCGGCCTGCAGCGCAGCGACCGCGAGGTCCTCGAGCACGGCGTGGAGACCGGCATCATCAAACGCCTGCCGCACGGTGCCTACATCGAACTGCACCAGCCGCTGGGCCCCGTCGACGACCACGGTCACCCGCTGCCCCTGGAATACCAGGGCGCACCGTTGCCCAAGAAGATGAACAAACTGGGCTCCGCCGGTTCGCCGGGCAGCGGCAGCTTCCTCACCGCCGACCCTGCGTCGGAGGATTCGGCGCTGCGCGAGGCGGGCCACGCGGCCGAACACCGGGCTCTCACGGCGTTGCGCGAGCACCAGGAGCGCAGCACGAACGGTTCGTCGAACGGTTCGTCCAACGGGGAGCACCACTAGCGCCGCTGCGCTCCGCAATCCGGAGGCCATACCGCCGCAGTCGGTGGCAGTGGCCGGCAGACCTAGTGCCCGGCGTGACCCTGCCGCAACTGCCGCACGTAGAACCATTCGATGACCGGCATCCCGGCGGTGACCAGTCCGGCGAACCCGTAACTGGCCCAGGAGGCTCCGTCGTGGCCGGCGGCCATCAGGTAAGTCGCCAGCGCGACCCCGGTCAACGCCGTGCCGATGGCGCCGGTCAGCGCGACAGTTCCGCGTAACCACAGGCGGTCCACCGCCTCGCCGGACCATTCGTCAAGCGCGCCATAGGCTTTCACGTGGTCGCGGCGCGCCGGGTCGGTCGCCGCACGGGAAGCGGGACGCGCGCCCACCGCGATCGGCTGCCGAGTGGGATTTCGCCCCTGCAGCGCTCTGGACCGCACCACCGGCTCCACCTGGGTGCTGCGGCGGGCCCGCAGCAACACCGGAATGGCTCCGGCGATGACCAGCGCGGACACGATGATGACCGCGTACAGCACCCACGTGGTGTGCGGAGTGCGCGCCATTTTGTGGAAACCGCGCCCGAGGTCGAACAGCGCGACTGAGGCAGCCACGCTGACACCGATCAGCACCAGCCAGATCGCCGCGCAGGTGCCGATCATGACGCGGTCGATCACGTCGGGATTGACCACCGGATCCGGCCCGCGCCGGTAGGCGGAGTATCTGCCGACCATCAGCAGCTCGTTTGCGGTGCGTCGTTGGAGTTCGAGGACAAGACCGTTCCATCGTTGGTGATGATCGTGCAGTTGAGTTTGCTGACGTGAAAGAGACTGGACGCTTCCAGGGAACCCACGTCGGATTGTGAGATGGGCGTGACCGTCATCGACCACGGAATGTACACGTTGTGCTGAGTGCGTCGCCGTCCGGACGAGTCGACGTAGGTCACCGAGATGATGTCGCCCGGCGCCTTGCTGCCCGTCACGGAGTAGGTGACCTGCCGCGGGCCGGCCGGCGTGGTGCTGGGCGGCGGGGGCGGCGCCGCGACCGACGGGCTGGGCGCGGGCGGGGGCGCAGCGGTCGGTGACGGCGACGGTGGCGGCGGAGGGGGCGTAGTTGTCGTCGGCGGCTCTGACGACGGGGGTGCTTCGAGCGGTTCGGACGACGGCGGCGGTGGCGGCGGCTCGGACGACGGCGGCGTTTTGGTGGTGGTGATCTCGTCCTGGGCGGGCGGCGCCGACGAGGTCGTCGTCGTGCTGACCTCGGGCTTGGCGAATTTGGCGGTGTCGGCGTTCGTCGCGAGCAGCGACACGGCCGTCACCAGTGCGATCGCAGCGACGATCGCGGCGATGCCGACCAGCCAGGGCCAGCGCGGTGTGGATCGGTCGTCGTCGCGGTCGAAGTCGTCGTAGCCGTCGTAGTCGTAGAGCCCCAGATCGACGGGCAGATACGGGCCGCCGACAAACAGTTCCGACTCCGGCGCCGAGTACGCCCGCGTGAAGGCCTCGGACGGTGCCGCCCCGAAATCGTCGTCGTGTTCGTCAATCCGGTCGAGCTCGTCGAGCTCATCGGGGTAGTCGAGGGCGTCGCTGCCGGGTTCGGCATCGGCAGGTTCGCCGACAAGGTCGGGCTCGTCATGTTCCCGTCCCGGCGGATGCGGCCCGCTCATGTCTGCCTACCCTGTCCAACCGCCCGAGCGGCGCCGCGGCTACATTCGCGCCCGCGCGCTCGGTGAATTCTCATGGTGCCTCGGAAACCCTACCCAACCGGTCCGGACACGGCCGCGGCGGCAAACAGGCGCCGGACAACTGATGCCCGGATTGTGACCTTTGGGACGCGGTCAGTGCTTTTCGGGACCGACGTAGTACTCGAAGACGAGGCCGGCCACGGTGGCGAGGATGAACACCACTCCCGCGACGATCAGCCACGGCAGCCACAGGGCCATCGCGGTGGCGGTGACCGACCCGGACAGCGCGATCATGATCGGCCACCAGCTGTGCGGGCTGAAGAAGCCCAACTCCCCTGCGCCGTCGCTGATCTCGGCACCCTCGTAGTCCTCGGGCCGGGTGTCGAGGCGACGTGCGACGAACCGGAAAAAGGTGGCCACGATCAACGCCAACCCGGTGGTCAGCGCCAGCGCGGTGGTCCCGGCCCATTCGACGCCGCCTACGGCGAAGATGGCCGTCAACACGCCGTAGAGCACCGTCACGACCAGGAAGAACACCGCGACGAACTCGAACAACCTGGCTTCGATATGCATGAGTTGTCCTAACCTCTTGGGCTCGGGGCCAATTCACCGCGCCGCGTGTCGAACGGCTCGGTCTTCGTCGCCAGCGGGGGCTCGTTGATCGCCCGCAACGCTTCGGCGTTGGTCTTTCCGGCGATCCGCGCCTGCAGGTAGGTCACGAACTTGTCCGGCTCCACCACGCGGACCTCGAAGTTCATCATCGCGTGGTAGGTGCCGCACATCTCGGCGCAGTGGCCGACGAACGCGCCGGTCTTGACGATCTCCTCGACCTGGAAGACGTTCGTGGAGTTGTTGGCCACCGGGTTGGGCATCACGTCGCGCTTGAACAGGAACTCCGGCACCCACCACGCGTGAATCACGTCGGCGGAGGCCTGCACGAATTCGATGCGCCGGTGGGCGGGCAGTACCAGGACCGGGATTTCGGTGCTGGTGCCCAGCGTCTCGACCTTGTCGAAGTTCAGGTAGGTCCGGTCCTCGGTGTTGAGCCCGTGTATCGGTCCGACCAGTTCTTCACCGTGCCGGTCCTTGCCGTCCGGTTTGGAGACCATCTCGCGTTTTCGCGCCTCGTCCAGGCCTTCGTACCGGAAGCCGTTGTCTCCCTTGTACGCGACGCGCTGGTAGCCGAATTTCCAGTTCCACTGGAAGGCGGTGATGTCGATCACGACTTCGGGGTCTTCCCGGTGCTGCATCTTTTCCTGCACCACGACGGTGAAATAGAACAGCACCGAGATGATCAGGAACGGTGTCACCGTCAGGACCAGTTCCAGCGGCATGTTGTAGCCGAACTGGCGGGGCAGGTCGGTGTCGGAGTCTTTGGCGCGGTGGAAGGCCGACGCCCAGAAGATCAGACCCCACACGATGATGCCGACGACGAAGGAGGCGATGACGGCGCCGATCCAGAGCTGTCGGTTGGCGTGCGCTTCGGGGGTGATGCCCTCGGGCCAGCCGAGCGCCAGGGCGTCCTGCCAGGTGCACCCGCTCAGGGTGACCGCCAGCACGCCGAGGGTGACGAGCAGCAACACCGGCCGGAGACGCCGGGCCGGGCCGCGTACGCCTCCAGAACCGCACTGCGACAAGCTTTGCGAACGACCAAGCCCGCGTCGTGTCACGTTGGGCGCCTCCTGTATCACAAGCTGGGCCGACTGGCCTTCCGGCTGACCCGGTCTAACTCGGATGTCGAATACTACGCAGCGTAGACCACACCGTCTCACCTAGCGACTGCCTGGTCACCGCAACCCGCCGGACGCTGCATCCCCAAGCCCGGTGAAGTGCGGCATACTGGGGCGCCGTGTGTGGACTGCTGGCTTTCGTCGCCGCTCCGGCCGGTTCCGAGGAGCCCGACGGGGCCCGGCGCGCTGCAGCTGATGCCGCCCGGGCCGACGAGGCGATCTCCGACGCGTCGCACCTGATGCGGCACCGGGGTCCCGACGAGCCGGGCACCTGGGCCGATCCCGACTCCGACGGCTCGGTGGTGTTCGGATTCAACCGGCTCTCCATCATCGACATCGCGCATTCGCACCAGCCGCTCAAGTGGGGTCCCCCCGACACGCCGGACCGCTACGTGCTGGTCTTCAACGGCGAGATCTACAACTACCTGGAACTGCGCGACGAGCTGCGTACCCGGCACGGCGCGGTCTTCGCCACCGACGGCGACGGTGAGGCGATCGCGGCCGGCTTCCACTTCTGGGGTGCCGAGGTGCTCACCCGGCTGCGCGGCATGTTCGCGTTCGCGCTGTGGGACACCGAAACCCGCGAGTTGTTCTGCGCCCGCGACCCGTTCGGCATCAAACCGCTGTACATGGCCACCGGCACCGGCGGCACCGCGGTGGCCAGCGAGAAGAAATGCCTGCTGGACCTGGCCGATCTGATCGGTTTCGACGAGGCGATCGACCTGCGGGCGGTACAGCACTACACCGTCCTGCAGTACGTCCCGGAGCCCGAGACGCTGCACCGCGGGATCCGGCGCCTGGAGTCGGGCTGCTACGCCCGCATCCGGCCTGGATCCGACCCCGAGGTCGCCCGCTACTTCGTTCCCCGGTTCGCGGCGGTGCCGATCACGTCGGACGACGAACAGGCCCGCTACGACGAGATCACCGC
Source organism: Mycobacterium sp. NGS29 (assembly GCF_059812965.1). NCBI lineage: Bacteria > Bacillati > Actinomycetota > Actinomycetes > Mycobacteriales > Mycobacteriaceae > Mycobacterium > Mycobacterium sp. NGS29. The sequence goes on along the minus strand of NZ_JCALDR010000001.1, from coordinate 312,729 downwards.
GGTGCTCGAGGACTCGGTGGCCAAGCACATGCGCGCCGACGTCACCGTCGGGTCGTTCCTGTCCGGTGGCATCGACTCCACCGCCATCGCGGCGCTGGCCATCCGGCACAACCCGCGACTGATCACGTTCACGACCGGTTTCGAACGGGAGGGCTTCTCCGAGCTGGACGTCGCGGTGGCCTCGGCCGAAGCGATCGGCGCCCGCCACGTCGCCAAGGTGGTCAGCGCCGAGGAGTTCGTCGCCGCGTTGCCCGAGATCGTCTGGTATCTCGACGAGCCGGTCGCCGACCCGGCGCTGGTGCCGCTGTTCTTCGTGGCCCGCGAGGCGCGCAAGCACGTCAAGGTGGTGTTGTCCGGGGAAGGCGCCGACGAGTTGTTCGGCGGCTACACGATCTACCGGGAGCCGCTGTCGCTGAAGCCCTTCGACTATCTGCCGCGGCCGGTGCGCCGGTCGATGGGTCGGGTCTCGCGACCACTGCCGGAGGGTATGCGAGGCAAAAGCCTGCTGCACCGCGGGTCGCTGACGCTCGAGGAGCGCTACTACGGCAACGCCCGCAGCTTCTCCGACGAGCAACTGCGTGAGGTGCTGCCCGGATTCCGCGAGGACTGGACCCACACCGACGTCACCGCCGCGATCTACGCGCAATCGGCTGACTGGGATCCGGTGGCACGTATGCAACATCTCGATCTGTTCACCTGGCTGCGCGGCGACATCCTGGTCAAAGCCGACAAGATGACGATGGCCAACTCGCTGGAGCTGCGGGTGCCGTTCCTGGACCCCGAGGTGTTCGCCGTCGCGGCACGGCTGCCCTACCAGGCCAAGATCACCCGCACCACCACCAAGTACGCGCTGCGTCGCGCGCTGGAGCCGATCGTGCCCGCGCATGTGCTGCACCGGCCCAAGCTGGGCTTCCCGGTCCCTATTCGGCATTGGCTGCGCGCCGGCGAACTGCAGGAGTGGGCCTACCAGATGGTCGAGTCGTCGCAGGCCGGCCACCTGATCGACGTGGCCGCGGTGCGCCGGCTGCTCGACGAACACCGGCTCGGCGGCAGCGATCACAGCCGGCGGCTGTGGACGTTGCTGATCTTCATGCTGTGGCACGCGATCTTCGTGGAGCACAGCGTGGTGCCGCAGATCAGCGAGCCGGTCTACCCCGTCGAGTTGTAGCCTCGGGCTTCGCGTGTGAAATCACGCACTCCGGAGTGAGCGCAGGTCGGGATTCGGACTGCTTTTCCGCCCTGGCGTCACACCGAGAGCCGCCGCTTCACTCTGCAGAGCGAAACGGACGACGGCGAAAGGCGGGGACTCAGGCGAGTACCGCGGCGATCTCGGCGGCAGCGTCGTCGCCGTAGGCACCGGCCAGCCGGGACTCCGCGAGCGAGCGGTCCCACTCCCACTCCTGGGTCCCGGTCGACTCCAGCACCAGGACCGCCACCAATGAGCCCAGCTGCGCCGACCGCTCCAGGCTCAGACCCGCGCTGCGACCGGTCAGGAAGCCGGCCCGGAACGCGTCCCCGACCCCGGTCGGGTCGGTCTGGCTCGTCTCGGGCACGACGCCCACGTGCAGCGTGGCGCCGTCCCGGCCGATGATGTCGACGCCCTTGGCGCCCAGCGTGGTGACCCGCAGCTCGACCTGCGCCATCACATCAGCCTCCGACCAACCGGTCTTGGACAGCAACAGGTCCCACTCGTAGTCGTTGGTGAACAGGATCGCAGCGCCGTCGATGAGCTGTTTGATCTCGTCGCCGGAGAGTCGGGCCAGCTGCTGCGACGGGTCGGCGGCGAATGCCAGCCCCAGCTTGCGGCACTCGTCGGTGTGCACGACCATCGCGGCCGGGTCGTTGGCGCCGATGATCACCAGTTCCGGGGTGCCGATCTGCTGGACCACGTCGGCCAGCGAGATGTCGCGGGCCTGGGACATCGCCCCCGGGTAGAACGACGCGATCTGCGCCATCTCGGTGTCGGTGGTGCAGACGAAACGTGCCGTGTGCGCGGTGTCGGAGATCAGCACGCTGTCGCAGTTGACGCCGTGGGACTGCAGCCAGGACCGGTATTCGCCGAAGTCCTGGCCGGCGGCGCCCACCAGCGCGGCGTCGCCACCCAGCACGCCGATGGCGAAGGCGATGTTTCCGGCCACTCCCCCGCGATGCACCACCAGGTCGTCGACCAGGAAGCTCAGCGACACCTTCTTCAGGTGCTCCGGCAGCAGCTGCTCGGAGAACTTGCCGGGAAAGCGCATCAGATGGTCGGTGGCAATGGAACCGGTTACCGCGATGGTCACTAAATCTCCGTCCTTCGTTTCTAAGGTCGTCTAGCCTCTCATGAACGTCAGCTCGGCCACCAACGCCGTCGTAGCGCAGGCGCTGAAAACGGTTGCGCTAGCCTGCCCTGGGGAACTCCCCTGATTGCCGCGACTCGGACGGCAACCTCTCGTCGACTCGTCCACCAGCGTAGGAGAACAACGATGGCCGGTCCGTACCCGCCGAACCCCGCGGTCGGCGATGAAGGACCTCCGCAGGGGCAGCCGTACCCCCAGGTCGGGCCCGAGACGCTGGATTTTCCGCGTGACGGCAACGAGCCACCGGTGCACCCGTATCCGGGTCCGCCGGCGCCGGCCCCCCACCCCAACCGGCGGCCCCGACGGCTGTTGATCGGCATCCTGCTGACCATTGCGCTGATCGCGGGCCTGACGACCGCCATCGTCTACGGGGTTCGCACCAACGGGGCCAACACCACCAGCACCTTCCCTGAGGCCACGGCCAAGTCGGCGATCCAGACCTACCTCAACGCGCTGGCGCACAAGGACACCGACGTCATCGTCCGCAATTCGATGTGCGGCATCTATGACGCGGTGAAGGACAAGCGCTCCGACCTGGCCCTGGCCAAGCTCAGCAGCGACGCGTTCCGCAAACAGTTCTCCGAGGTGGAGATCACCGGAATCGACAAGATCGTGTACCTGTCGCAGTATCAGGCGCAGGTGCTGTTCAGCATGAATGCGACGCCGGCCACCGGCGGGCCGGCGCGCAAAGAGATCCAGGGTGTCGCGCAGTTGCTGTTCCAGCGCGGCCAGATCCTGGTGTGCTCCTACGTGCTGCGCACTTCGGGGCAGTACTGACCGCTCAGTTGAACGAGTCCCCGCACGCGCACGAACCGGTGGCGTTCGGGTTGTCGATGGTGAAGCCCTGCTTCTCGATGGTGTCGACGAAGTCGATGGACGCGCCCTGCACGTACGGCGCGCTCATCCGGTCCACGGTCAGCGTCACGCCGCCGAACTCCACGGTCAGGTCGCCGTCCAGGGTGCGGTCGTCGAAGAACAGGTTGTAGCGCAACCCCGCGCATCCACCGGGTTGCACCGCGATCCGCAGCGCAAGGTCGTCACGTCCCTCTTGGTCCAGCAGGGACTTCGCCTTGGCGGCCGCGGCGTCGGTGAGGATCACCCCGTGGGCCTCGGTGGTCGGCTCGTTCTGCACCGTCATTGCTTCTCCTACCTGCTCATGTGTTCGGGTGGCCCGCCCGGCTTCCCCGACGCACTGTCCGGGGCCTGCCAGGAAAAACTCACTGTTTCAACGGTACCCCGCCGGACCGCTATTCCCGAGTCGAGCGGCCACCTCGGAGGCCAATCCCATCAGCTGATTCGCCGCGTCGGCCAGTGCCAACCGCACCGAACCTGCGTATTCGGACATGGCCAGCGCAGACATGATGCCCGACACGCGGGTGGTGGCTTTGTCCACCGACACCTGTCCGGCCAGCACGATCACCGGAATACCCAGCGGCCGGGCGGCGGCCGCGATCTCACCCACCACCTTGCCGTGCAGCGACTGCTCGTCGAAGTGCCCCTCGCCGGTGACGATCATGTCCGCGTCTTCGAGATCGTCGGCGAAGTGGGTGAGTTCGGCCACAATGGCCGCCCCGGATTCGCAGCGCCCGCCCAGCGCAAGCAGGCCCGCCCCGATGCCGCCGGCCGCACCCGCGCCGGGCTCGGCGCTGACGTCGCGCCCAGCCACCGTGTCGAGCACCAACGCCCACGCTTCGAGCCGCACTTCCAATTTGGCGACGGTCGCGGTGTCCGCGCCTTTCTGCGGAGCAAACACCCGTGCCGCCCCCCACGGTCCCAACAGCGGATATGCGACGTCGGAGGCGGCGATCAACTCCACAGCGGCCAACCGCTGGCGGGCCAGGTCCAGGCCGCCCAACTCGTTGACCATTCCCTGCCCGCCGTCGGTGCAGGCGCTGCCGCCCAGCCCGACCACGATGCGCCGCGCCCCGGCCTGCAGCGCAGCCGCGATCAGCTGGCCCACGCCGCGGCTGTGGGCGTCCATCGCGGTCTCCGGCGTGGGTGGCCCGTCCAGCAGCCCCAGCCCGCACGCCTGCGCGCATTCCAGATACGCGGTCGCTGAGCGCTCGTCGAAGACCCACTGGGCGGTGACGTCGGCGCCCAGCGGTCCGCAGACCACGAGTCGGCGCAGCCCGCCCATCCGGTTGGCCAGCACCTCGACGAAGCCGGGTCCGCCGTCGGACTGCGGCGCGACGATGAACGAGTCACCCGGACGGGACCGCGTCCAGCCGGTCGCGATGGCGGCGGCGGCCTCCACCGCCGAAAGGCTGTCCCCGTAACAGTCGGGGGCCACCAGCACCCGCATTGCGGGCAGCTGGAGCCGGCCGGGCCCGAAGTCACCGGCAGCATCATCCGACGCCTGCGAGCCGTTCATCACTGGCCAGCGTAGGTCTAACCGATATGCGAGCGCATGCATAACAGGTGCATTCAGCTGCCCGCGAGCGGCGAAGTAACCTGGCGCTGTGAAGTTGTTGGGCCGCAACAGAGGCTTCGAAGACAACGGGGCCGAAGGTGACGACACTCCGGACCCGGCCGGGACGGAAGCCGCCCCGGCGCAGGCGACCCGGTCGTCGCGCGGCACCGGTCCCAAGGGCCGGCCCACGCCCAAGCGCGACGAGGCCAGGCGGCAGGGCCGCAAGGGTCCGGTCGCGCCGGCGCCGATGACGGCGGCCGAAGCGCGGGCCCGGCGCAAGACGCTGGCCGGGCCGAAACTCAGCCGCGCGGAGCGCCGCGCCGAACGGGACGCCCGCCGGGCCCGGATGACCGAGCGTCAGGAACGGATGAAAGCCGGCGAAGAGGCGTATCTGCTGCCGCGCGACCAGGGCCCGGTGCGACGCTACGTCCGCGACGTGGTGGACGCCCGGCGCAACGTCCTCGGCCTGTTCATGCCATCGGCGCTGTTTCTGCTGGCCTTGATGTTCGGCGTGCCGCAACTGCAGTACTACATGTCGCCGGCGATGCTGGTGCTGATGGTGTTGATGGCGATCGACGGCATCGTCCTGGGCCGCAAGGTCGGCAGGCTGGTCGACGCGAAGTTCCCCCACAACACCGAAAGCCATTGGAAGTTGGGCATTTACGCGGCCGGACGGGCCTCGCAGATGCGCCGCATGCGGATGCCCCGACCCCAAGTCGAACGCGGCAGCCGACTGAAAGACGCCTGACCCGAGGTGCGCACGCTGGTACTCGGCGGTATCAGGTCGGGCAAATCCGAGTGGGCGGAGCACGCCGTCGTCGCGGCACTGGCGCCCCGGCAGGCGGTCCGCTACCTGGCCGCCGGATCGGCGGACTCGGCCGACTCGGAGTGGTCGCAACGGATCGCCAGGCACCGCGCCCGTCGGCCCGCGCACTGGACGACGGTGGAGACCGCCGATCTGGCCGCCGAACTGCGCGGACATCCCGACACCCCGACACTCGTCGACGACCTCGGCGCCTGGTTGACGGGCACCCTGGACCGCAACGACGGGTGGGACGGCGGATCGGTGGAAGCGCCGCTGCGGGAGTTGCTGGGTGCGGTGGACGCATTCGGGTCGACGTTGGTGCTGGTCAGTCCGGAGGTGGGGTTGACGGTCGTACCCGCCACCGCGTCCGGGCGTCGGTTCGCCGACGAACTGGGCAGCCTCAACCAGCGCACAGCCACGCTGTGCGATCGGGTGGTGCTGGTGGTGGCGGGCCAGCCGCTCACGGTTAAGGCGCCGGCATGATCGGGTTCGCGCCGGTGCAGCCGCCCGATGCGGGCGCCGCGGCGGACGCCCGGGCCCGCCAGGACGAGCTGACCAAGCCGCGCGGGGCACTGGGCCGGCTCGAGGACCTGTCGGTCTGGGTGGCGGCCTGCCAGGGCCAGTGCCCGCCGCGGCAATTCGAGCGTGCCCGGGTGGTGGTGATTGCCGGGGATCACGGGGTGGCCCGGTCCGGCGTGTCGGCCTATCCCCCGGAGGTGACCGCGCAGATGGTTGCCAACATCGAAGTGGGTGGGGCCGCCATCAACGCGCTGGCGCAACTCGCTGGCGCGACGGTGCGAATCGCCGATCTGGCCGTCGACTGCGACGCGGTGCTGGGCACGACGAATCAGATCAGCGACAAAGTGCGCCGGGGCAGCGGCGATATCGCCGTCGAAGACGCCCTGACCCAGGCCGAGGTCGATCGCGCCCTGGCCGCGGGCCAGCAGATCGCCGACGACGAAGTGGACGCCGGCGCCGACCTGCTGATCGCCGGCGACATGGGCATCGGCAACACCACCCCGGCGGCGGTGCTGGTGGCGGCGCTGACCAACACCGAACCGGTCGCGGTGGTGGGTTTCGGCACCGGGATCGACGATGCCGCGTGGATGCGTAAGACGGCGGCGGTGCGCGATGCGCTCTTCCGGGCGCGTTCGATGCTCGACGACCCGGTCGCGCTGCTGCGCTGTTGTGCCGGTGCGGATTTCGCAGCGCTGGCCGGCTTCTGCGCGCAGGCCGCGATCCGGCGTACCCCGCTGCTGCTGGACGGCATGGCGGTGACGGCGGCGGCGCTGGTCGCCGAGCGGCTGGCGCCCGGGGCCCGGCAGTGGTGGCAGGCCGGGCACCGCTCCACCGAGCCGGGTCACACGCTGGCCCTGGCGGCTCTCGAACTGGAGCCGATCGTGGACCTGCGGATGCGGCTGGGCGAGGGCACCGGGGCCGCGGTGGCGTTGCCGGTGCTGCGCGCCGCGGTGGCGGCCCTGGGCTCGATGGCGACGTTCGCCGAGGCCGACGTGTCCGGTCCTGCGGTCCCGTGATCCGTTCGCTGGCAACGGCTTTGACGTTCGCTACGGTATTGCCGGTGCCGGCGTCGCGGGTCGGCCCGATGGGTCGCGGGGCGATGACGGCGTTGCCGGTGGTGGGTGCGGCGCTGGGGGCGTTGGCCGCGGCGGTGACGGTGGGGGGTGCCGCGCTGTTCGGCGCGTCCAGCCCGCTGCCCGGGTTGCTGGGGGTCGGGGTGCTGCTGCTGGCCACCCGGGGCCTGCACATCGACGGCGTCGCCGATACCGCCGACGGTCTGGGCTGCTACGGCCCGCCCCAGCGCGCACTGGCAGTGATGCGCGACGGCTCGACGGGTCCGTTCGGGGTCGCCGCGATCGTCATGGTCATCGCGTTGCAGGGACTGGCGTTCTCGACGCTGGGGGCGGGCGCCATCGCCGTGTCCGTGGCCGCCGGGCGGGTCACCGCGGTGGCGGTCTGCCGGCGCGGCGTGGTGGCCGCGGACGGCAGTGCGCTGGGCGCGCAGGTCGCCGGCACTCAGCCGACCTGGGTGGTGTCAGGGTGGCTGGCCGTGCTGCTGGCCGCTGCCGTCCCGGTGGGTTCCCGGCTTTGGCAGGGACCGGTCGCGATGCTGCTGGCGGTGTTGTGCGGGGCGGGTTTGGTCGCGCACTGTGCGCGGCGATTCGGCGGTGTCTCCGGTGACGTGTTGGGCGCTGCGGTCGAGGTGACCACGACGGCGGCCGCGGTGGCGCTGGCGGGTCTGGTCCGCGGGTGAGGCGCCGAGCGTGACCCCTAATCCAGCCGCGTCATCCAGCCGTGCGTATCGGCGAACGTGCCGCGTTGGATCCCGGTCAGCGTGTCGCGCAACGCCATTGTCACCTCGCCGGGCGCGCCGTCTCCAATGGTGAACTCGTCCTCGCCGCGCTTGACCCGTGCCACCGGGGTGATGACGGCTGCGGTGCCGCAGGCGAACACCTCGGTGATCTCCCCGGATGCGGCCTTCTTCTCCCACTCGTCGATGTCGATCTTGCGTTCTTTCACCGTGAATCCGGCATCAATGGCCAACTGCAGCAACGAATCCCGGGTGATGCCGGGTAGCAGCGAACCGGACAGCTCCGGGGTGACCAGCCGCGCCGAGCCGCCCTTGCCCAGCACGAAGAACAGGTTCATGCCGCCCATCTCCTCGACGTAGCGACGCTCCACGCCGTCCAACCACACCACCTGGTCGCACCCGTGCTCCGCGGCTTCGGCCTGGGCCAGCAGCGAGGCCGCGTAGTTGCCGCCGAACTTGGCCGCACCTGTGCCGCCCGGGCTGGCGCGCACGTATTCGGTGGAGATCCAGACGGTGACCGGGTTGATGCCGCCCTTGAAATACGCACCGGCCGGCGAGGCGATCAGCAGGTAGCGGTATTCCTTGGCCGGCCGCACTCCCAGGCCGGGCTCGGTGGCGATGATGAACGGCCGCAGGTAGAGCGCCTCTTCGCCGCCGGCCCTGGGCACCCAGGCGCTGTCGACCGCGATGAGCTGGCGCAGGGATTCGATGAACAACTGCTCCGGCAGCTCCGGTATCGCCAGCCGCCGCGCCGAGGAGCACAACCGGGCCGCGTTGGCGTCGGGCCGAAACGACACCACGGACCCGTCGGCCCACCGGTAGGCCTTGAGCCCTTCGAAGACCTCCTGCGCGTAGTGCAGCACGATCGCCGACGGATCCAGCTCGATCGGTCCGTAGCCGATGACGCGGCCGTTGTGCCAGCCGCACCCGTCGGTGTAGTCGATGGAGACCATGTGGTCGGTGTGATATTTGCCGAATCCGGGGTCGGCCAGGATCGCTACCCGCTCGGCCTCACCGGCGGGATTCGCCGCGGGAGAAACCGTGAATTCGAGTGGGCCGCTGATCATGGGCCCGATTGTATAACCGTGTGTAAACGCATTTTTGGCCTGCGAACGCCGGTGCTAACGGGTTTTCAGTTCGACGAACGGCGGCCGCACCACCTCGCAGTCGACCGCCCGGCCGCGGACGTCGACGGTGACCTGCTGCCCGTCCGCGATCCCCGCCTGGGTGTCGATCAACGCCAGGGCGATGCCGCGCTGCAACGTCGGCGAGAAGGTTCCCGACGTGGTGGTCCCGATGGTGGTGTCGCCGTCACGCACGGTTAGCCCCGGACGCAGCACACCGCGCCCGATCATCTGCAACCCGCGCAGCAGCCGGCGCGGTCCGGCCTGTTTCTCGGCCAGCAACGCGTCCCGCCCGAAGAAGGCCTCCTTCTGCCAGCCGATCGCCCAGCCGCAGCGGGCCTGCAGCGGCGAAATGTCCAGCGACAGTTCATGACCGTGCAACGGATAACCCATCTCGGTGCGCAGCGTGTCGCGGGCACCCAGCCCGGCCGGCTGCCCGCCGGCGTCGGTGACCGCGGCCACCAGCGCGTCGAACACCACGGCGGCGGAATCCCACGGCGGCAGCAGCTCGTAGCCGTGCTCACCGGTGTAACCCGTGCGGCAAACCCGCACCGGCACATCGGAATACGCCGCGTCCGCATAACCCATGTAGTCCATGTCGGTGGGCAGCCCCAGGCCGCTCAACACCTGGCTGGACCGCGGCCCCTGCACGGCCAGCACCGCGTAGTCGCGGTGCTGGTTGGTGATGGTCAGATCCGCCGGGGCGGCCGCCTGCAGCGCTTCGACCACCGCGGCGGTGTTGGCGGCGTTGGGCACCAGGAAGATTTCGTCGTCGTCGACGTAGTAGGCGATCAGGTCGTCGACAACGCCGCCGGATTCGGTGCAGCACAACGTGTACTGGGCTTTGCCCGCACCGATACGACCCAGATCGTTGGTGAGTGCGGAGTTGACGAACTGCGCCGCGCCCGGGCCGCGCACCAACGCCTTGCCGAGGTGGCTGACGTCGAACAATCCCACGGCGGTGCGGGTGGCGTTGTGTTCGCCGACGGTTCCGCCATAGGACACCGGCATCTCCCACCCGCCGAATTCGGCGAAGGTCGCGCCCAGTTCACGATGGCGTTCTTCCAACGGGCCTTGCTGCAGATCTGGCGCACCGCTCACGGCGTCTCACCCTAATGTCTGCCGCTACTGGCACACTTGGGCAGGTGTTCGATTGGGACGGTCTGGAAGCCGCCGGAATCGCGAATCCCCGCGAGCGCGCCGACCTGATCAAGTATCTGGACGATCTCGGCTTCACCGTCGAGGAGATGGTGGCAGCCGAGCGGCGTGGCCGATTGTTCGGGCTGGCCGGTGATGTCCTGGGCTGGTCCGGGCGGCCGATCTACACCGTGGCCGCGGCCGCAGAACAGCTCGGTCTGTCCGCCGATGAAGTGGCGCACGCCTGGGGGCTGCTGGGACTGACCATCGCCGGCTCCGACGTGCCCGCGCTCAGTCAGGCCGATGTCGATGCGCTGCAGACGTGGGTCGCGCTGCAGGGCGTGGTCGGCCGGGACGGCGGGTACGGGTTGCTGCGGGTGCTGGGCGCGGCGATGGCCCGGCTCGCCGAGGCCGAGTCGACGCTCATCCGCGCCGGAACGCCGGACATCCAGATGACGCACACGCATGACGAGTTCGCCACCGCGCAGGCCTACCGAGCGGTCGCGGAGTTCGTGCCCCGGATCGGCGCGCTGATCGACATCGTGCACCGCCATCACCTGGCCAGCGCCCGCACCCATTTCGAGGGCGTCATCCGGGACACCTCGTCGAGTGTGGTGTGCGGCGTCGGATTCGCCGATCTGTCCGGCTTCACCGCGCTCACCCAGGCGCTGACCCCCGCGCAGCTGTCGGCAATGCTCAACGAGTTCGCCGGCGCGGTGTCCGACGTGGTGCACGCCGACGGCGGGCGGGTGGTGAAGTTCATCGGCGACGAGGTGATGTGGGTGTGCGGGTCACCCGAGCAGCTCGCCAAAGCCGCCGTCGACCTCGTCGACCATCCCAAGGCTTGCGACGAGGGACTGCAAGTGCGCGCGGGGCTGGCCTTCGGCACCGTGCTGGCCATCAACGGGGACTACTTCGGCAACCCGGTGAATCTGGCGGCGCGGCTGGTGGCGGCGGCCGCACCGGGCCAGATCCTGGCCGATGCGGACCTGCACGCCCAGTTACCGGACTGGCCGGCCGCCGCGCACGGCCCGCTGACGCTCAAAGGATTCGACGCGCCGGTGACCGCTTTCGAACTGCACCGCCGGGATGCGCTCGACGCGGACCCGGCACGCAGTGACTAGGCTGGTTGCGCGTGACACCCCAATCGGGCGCCTACGCCCCCTATAACGCCCCCACCACCGCGGTCGCCACAGCGCTGCCCAAGCGCGGCTCGGATTCCTCGGTACTGCTGATACCGGTCGTCGCCGCCGGCGAGGACGACGAATCGCGTGCTCAGGTGGTCGCCGCCGACACTGTGCTCTCGGCTGACGCGGTCACCGAAATCGAGGCCGGCCTGCGGGCGCTAGGCGCGACCGGTGGCGCCGAGCAGGTGCACCGGCTGGTGGTGTCGTCGCTGCCGGTGGGCAGTGTGCTGGCCGTCGGCCTGGGTAAGCCGCGCGCCGAGTGGCCCGCCGATGTGGTCCGGCGGGCGGCCGGTGTCGCGGCACGCTCGCTCGGCAAAGCCGAGGCGGTGCTCACCACGCTGGGCGAACTGCCGGGTCAAGACGTCACGTCGGCGGCCGTCGAGGGTTTGATCCTGGGCAGCTACCGCTTCACCGCGTTCCGCAGCGGGAAGACGGCGCCCAAGGATGCCGGCCTGCGCAAGATCACCGTGCTCAGCGCCGGCAAGGACGCCAAGAAGCAGGCCGCGCACGGCGCCGCCGTGGCGACCGCGGTGGCCACTGCCCGCGATTTCACCAACACCCCGCCCAGCCACCTGTACCCCGCCGAATTCGCCAAGCGGGCCAAGGAACTCGGCGAATCGGTGGGCCTGGAGGTGGAGGTCCTCGACGACAAGGCGCTGAAGAAGGCCGGCTTCGGCGGCGTGGTCGGCGTCGGGCAGGGCTCGTCGCGGCTGCCGCGGCTGGTCCGGCTGATCCACCGCGGATCGCGACTGGCCAAGAACTCCAAGCAGGCCAAGAAGGTGGCGCTGGTCGGCAAGGGTGTCACCTTCGACACCGGCGGCATCTCGATCAAGCCGGCCGCGTCGATGCACCACATGACCTCCGACATGGGCGGGGCCGCCGCGGTGGTCGCCACCGTGACGCTGGCCGCGCAGTTGGGGCTGCCGATCGACGTGATCGCCACCGTGCCGATGGCCGAGAACATGCCGTCGTCGACGGCCACCCGGCCCGGCGACGTGCTGACACAGTACGGCGGCATCACTGTCGAGGTGCAGAACACCGACGCTGAAGGCCGGCTCATCCTGGCCGACGCGATCGTGCGGGCCTGCGAGGATGGGCCGGACTATCTGATCGAGACCTCGACGTTGACCGGCGCGCAGACCGTCGCGCTCGGGGCCCGAATCCCCGGGGTGATGGGTAGCGATGAGTTCCGGGACCGGGTCGCTGCGATCTCGCAGCGGGTCGGCGAGAACGGTTGGCCGATGCCGCTGCCCGACGAACTGAAAGACGACCTGAAATCGCAGGTGGCCGACCTTTCCAACATCAGCGGTCAGCGCTTCGCCGGCATGTTGGTGGCCGGGGTGTTCCTGCGCGAGTTCGTCGCCGACGGCGTCGAGTGGGCGCACATCGACGTCGCCGGTCCCGCCTACAACACCGGCAGCGCGTGGGGCTACTCCCCCAAGGGCGGCACCGGAGTGCCCACCCGCACCATGTTCGCGGTGTTGGAAGACATCGCGGCCAACGGTTAGCCGAGGTCGCCGGACCGGCAGCAAACTAGGGTGCGTTTAACTGCCCCGGGTCGCGGCTAATCACCTGAGCACATATCGGATAGCTCCTGGAAAGGCCTGATTGTGACGGTACGACGGTTGATTATCGCGGTAAGCGCCGTGCTGCTGCTGGCCGGCGTGATCGGGCTCCTGGTGCCGGTGACGGTGTCCAACAGCAACGGCGGAACGGTTAGCTGTGGAAACGGCCTAGCCTCGGATTTGTCGGGCGCGCGCAACGCCAACGACAGGAACGGCGCCAACATCCCGATCCTGAACCAAATCATTCCGCACACCGACTTCGTCGCGGCGTGCGAGTCTTCGCTGTCCGGCCGCCGGAGCTGGGCCATTCCGTTGGCCGTTCTGGGCCTCGTCGGGGTGGCCGGTGCGGTGTTGGTGCGGCGCAAGAACGGCACGCCGCTGCGCGTCTGAGCGCGCGCGGGTCAGATCACCCGCACCCGCGCGGTGCTGCGCAGCGCCTGCGGCAGCACGCGGGACACCCCGTACAGCGCGTACGCCTCGAATGTGACCGGCCGGATGGGTTTGTTCTTCTTCACCGCCGACACGATCGCGTTCGCGACCTTGTCGGGTCCGTAACGGCGGATGTCGAACATTTTGTCCAACTGTCCGCGCCGGCCGTCGACCTTGTCGTCCAGAATCCCGACTGCGGCGCTGAACTGGGTTGTCGAGATGATGTTGGTGTCGATGACGCCCGGGCAGATCGTGGTCAGGCCGACGTCGGCGGCGTCGAGTTCGGCGCGCAGGCAGTCGGAGAACATGAAGGTCGCCGCCTTGGAGGTGCAGTACGCGTTGAGCGAACCCAGCGGCGCGTAGGCCGCCATCGACGAGACGTTGACGATGTGGCCGCCGGTGCCGCGCTCGGCCAGCCGCCGCCCGAAAGCACGGCAGCCGTTGACCACGCCACCCAGATTGACATCGATTACGCGGTCGAACTGTTCGGCCGGGGTGTCCAGGAAGGCTCCCGCCTGACCGATGCCGGCGTTGTTGACCACGATGTCGGGTAGGCCGTGCTCAGCACACACCTGTTCAGCGAACGCCTCGACAGCGTCGGCGTCTGACACGTCCAGCACATAGGGGTGCGCAACGCCCCCGCGCGCGGCGACCTGGGCGGCAGTCTCCTTCACCGTGGCCTCGTCGATGTCGCTGATCACCACCTCGGCACCCTCCCGGGCGAAGGCGATCGCGGTCTCGCGGCCGATGCCGCTGCCGGCGCCGGTGATCGACACCAGCGTGTCGCCGAAGTGACCGCGCGGCCGACTGACCTGGGCGCGCAACAGCGCTCGACTGGCCGGCTTGCCTTCGTGCAGGTCGGCGAAGTCGTGCACGGCGGCGGCCATCACCTGCGGATGTGACATCGGCGAGAAGTGGCCGGCCCGGATGTCGCGCCGCCACAGCCGCGGCACCCAGCGGGCCGTCTCGTCGTATCCGTGCGGTCGCACGAACTTGTCCCTGGTGTTGACGATGAGCTGCACCGGCACGTCGACCGGGCGCACGCCTTGGCGGCGGAACTTGCCCGAGTACGAACGCCAGTAGTTGGCCGGGTACACCTTCACGGCGTTCGCGGCGTCGCCGGCGACGTTGTCGGAGTGACGGATCCGATCGGTGGGCAGATTGTCGGCGACGCTGCGCCGCACCGCCGCGCTGCGGAACGCCAGCCGGATCAACAGCGGCGCCAGCACCGGGATCGAGAAGAACGCCATATAGGTCAACCGGACCGCCTGGCTCACGGCCGCGGCGAACCGGCGCGGGCGCCACGGGCGGCGCAGCGCGCCGAAGATGAAGGCGACCAGCTGGTCGTGCGCCGGACCCGACACCGAGGTGAAGGTGGCGACCCGATCGCCGGCGCCGGGCCGGGTCAGGTACTCCCACACCCCGACCGAACCCCAGTCGTGGGCCAGTACGTGCACTGGTTGCCCGGGACTCAGTTCGCCGATGACCGCGGCGAAGTCGTCGGCGAAGCGGGCCATCGTGTAGTCGGAGACCGCCTTGGGCGTCGACGACAGACCGACGCCCCGGTTGTCGTAGCGCAGGATCCGGAATCGCTGCTCCAGCAAGGGCACCACACCGTCCCACAGCACATGTGAATCCGGCCAGCCGTGTACCAGCACGACCGTGGGCCCCTCCGGGTTGCCCTCTTGGTAGACGGCGATTCGGGCGCCGTCGGCGCTGTCGACGAACTGCTGGGGTACCTGCTGTATTGCCGGCATCGAACCTCCGCCACCTGCGAATTGCTGCGTTATCAGTGGCCCACCGTAGCAGCGGCTACCGACAGGTTCGGCGATCCGAGTCGCGCGCCCTGGATGTCCAGCGTCGGTGGCTCGTGACAGGATGGGTTTTGACATCAACTCGGGTTTCGTACCCGGTGCACGACCATGTGGTAAGCCAGAGGTCGAGCTGTGCCGACCGACGACCGATCGAGGAGTCAACAACGATGGCCTTCTCCGTTGAGATGCCAGCACTTGGTGAGAGCGTCACCGAGGGAACGGTCACTCGCTGGCTCAAGCAGGAAGGCGACACGGTCGAGGTCGACGAACCGCTGGTCGAAGTCTCGACCGACAAGGTCGACACCGAGATCCCGTCGCCGGCCGCGGGCGTGCTGACCAAGATCATCGCCCAGGAGGACGACACGGTCGAGGTCGGCGGCGAGCTGGCCGTCATCGGGGACTCCGACGACGACAGCGACGACAGCGGCGGTGGGGCGGACGCCGAGGAGTCCGGGGGCGAGAGCGACTCGGGCGGCGCCGACGAATCCGAGGACGCCGAATCCGACGAGGCGGCGGAGCCATCGGAGGAAGACGACTCCGACGAGGCGGGAGGCGCAGACGGAGCCGACGATCAGGGCGGCTCCGACGGTGACGCGACTTCGGTGACGATGCCCGAGTTGGGCGAGTCGGTTACCGAGGGCACCGTGACACGCTGGTTGAAGAGCGTCGGGGATTCGGTCCAGGTCGACGAGCCGCTGGTGGAAGTGTCCACCGACAAGGTCGACACCGAGATCCCATCCCCGGTGGCCGGTGTCCTGGTCAGCATCACCGCCGAGGAAGACGACGTCGTCCAGGTGGGTGGCGAACTGGCCAAGATCGGCGACTCGAAGTCGTCGGGCAAGAAGTCGGAGTCCACAGAACCGGAATCCAAGGAGCCGGAGAAGAAAGAGCCCGAACCGGAAGAAGACAAGCCCAAAGAAGAGAAGGCCAAAGAAGAAGAGACCACGGCCGAAGAGGCCGCGGACCAGCCCCCGGCCAAGGACGAGCCGAAAGAGGAACCCAAGGAAGAGGCGAAGGAAGAGCGCAAACCCGCACCCAAGGAGGAGCCGAAAGAGGAGCCCCGCCAAGAGCCGAAGTCGCAATCAGAGGACTCCGACGGCACTCCCTACGTCACTCCGCTGGTGCGGAAGTTGGCTTCGGAGAACAACATTGACCTGTCCGAAGTGACCGGGACCGGCGTCGGCGGCCGGATCCGCAAGCAGGACGTGCTGGCTCTGGCCGAGAAGAAGGCCGAAGAGAAGCAACAACAGGACAAGAAGCCCGCCGCCGCCGAGCCCGCCGCCGACAAACCGGCCGACAAACCCGCCGTCAGCTCGGCACCCTCACTGGCGCACCTGCGCGGCTCCACGCAGAAGGCCAGCCGGATCCGGCAGATCACCGCCAAGAAAACTCGCGAATCGCTGCAACTGACAGCTCAGCTCACCCAGACCCACGAGGTCGACATGACCCGGATCGTGGCGTTGCGGGCGCGCGCGAAGTCGTCGTTCGCGGAGCGCGAGGGCGTGAATCTGACGTACCTGCCGTTTATCGCCCGTGCGGTGATCGACGCGCTCAAGACTCATCCCAACGTCAACGCCAGCTACAACGAGGAATCCAAAGAGATCACCTACTACGACGCCGAGCACCTCGGGTTCGCCGTCGACACCGACCAGGGTCTGCTCTCCCCGGTGGTGCACAACGCCGGTGATCTGTCGCTGGCCGGTCTGGCCCGGGCCATCGCCGACATCGCCTCCCGCGCACGGTCGAACAAACTCAAGCCCGACGAGTTGTCCGGGGGCACCATCACCATCACCAACATCGGCAGCCAAGGCGCCTTGTTCGACACCCCCATCCTGGTGCCACCGCAGGCAGCCATGCTCGGCACCGGCGCCATCGTCAAGCGCCCCCGGGTGATCGTGGACGACGTCGGCAACGAGTCGATCGGGGTCCGCTCGATCTGCTATCTGCCGCTGACCTATGACCATCGCCTGATCGACGGCGCCGACGCCGGCCGATTCCTCACCACGATCAAAAACCGGCTCGAAGAGGGGGCCTTCGAGGCCGACCTAGGACTTTGAGATGGCTCAAGCCTTCCCGAAGGCCGTAATCGCCATTGCGGGTTCCTCGGGTCTGATCGGACAGGCTTTGACCGCCGCGCTCCGCGCCGCCGACCACGAGGTGCTGCGCATCGTGCGCCGGACGCCGGCGAATTCCGAAGAGCTGCACTGGAATCCGGACAGCGGTGAATTGGATCCCGACGTGCTCGTCGACGTCGACGTCGTGGTCAACCTGTGTGGGGTCAACGTCGGTTCACACCGGTGGTCGGGGGCGTTCAAGCAGAGCCTGCGCGACAGCCGGATCACCCCGACCGAGGTGTTGACCGCCGCCGTCGCTGACGCCGGGGTGAGCACCCTGATCAATGCCAGTGCGGTCGGCTACTACGGCGACACCAGGGATCGCGTCGTCGACGAAAACGCCCCGGCCGGAAGGGGTTTCCTCGCGCAGTTGTGCGTGGACTGGGAGGCGGCCACCCTGCCGGCGCAATACGACGGCACCCGGGTGGTCCTGGCGCGCACCGGCGTGGTGCTGGCACCGGCGGGTGGCGCGCTGCGCATGATGCGCCCGGTCTTCTCGGTGGGGCTGGGCGCCAGGCTCGGCAACGGCCGTCAGTACATGTCGTGGATCAGCCTCGAGGACGAGGTACGCGCGCTGCTGTTCGCCATCTTCCACCCCACGCTGTCCGGTCCCGTCAACATGACCGGGCCCGCGCCGGTGACCAACGCCGAATTCACCACCGCGTTCGGCCGCGCGATCAACCGCCCGACCCCGTTGGTCCTGCCCGGGTTCGCGGTGCGCGCGGCGCTCGGCGAATTCGCCGACGAGGGGTTGCTCGCCGGTCAGCGCGTCATCCCGACGGCGCTGGAGCGAGCAGGTTTTCAGTTCCACCACAACACCATTGGCGAGGCGTTGGAGTACGCCACCGCCCGGCGCGACCAGGACTGACTGCGCACGCATACCCCCTCGCAGCGTCACGCCTCCCTCGCCCAGCGTCACGCCCCCCTCGCCCAGCGTCACGCCCCCCTCGCCCCACGTCACGCCTCCCTCGCCCAACGTCACGCCAGCGTGGCCGTCGGCACCGAGCGTCACGCCAGCGCAACAACCCACGCTAAGCGCCACACCAATGCCCACCCAGCCTCACGCCCCCCCTCGCCCAGCGTCACGCCAGCGCGACCGTCAGCACCCAGCGTCACGCCAGCGTGACAACCCGCGCCCAGCTCCACACCACCGCCCACCCGGCCTCACGCCCCCTCACCCAGCGTCACACCAGCGTGGCCGTCGCCGCCGAGCGTCACGCCAGCGTGACAACCCGCGCCCAGCACCACACCACCGCCCGCCCAGCGTCACACCAGCGTGGCAGGCGACATCGAGCGTCACGCTGGCGCAACGCGGCGCAACAGGCGACCCCCGCTAACCTGGCCACTGTGACGGGATCCATCAGATCCAGCCTCGCCCCCCTCGACGTCCGACAGTTGGGCAGCATCGACTATGTCGAGGCGTGGCAGTTGCAGCGCGACCTGGCCGACGCGCGCGCCGGCGGCGGCCCGGACACGCTGCTGCTGCTGGAACACCCGGCTGTCTACACCGCCGGCCGACGCACCGAACCGCAGGAACGGCCGCTGGACGCAACACCTGTCATAGACACCGACCGGGGCGGCAAGATCACCTGGCACGGCCCCGGCCAGCTGGTCGGCTACCCGGTGATCGGGCTGGCCGAGCCGCTCGATGTCGTCAACTACGTGCGTCGCCTCGAAGAAGCCCTGATCAAGGTGTGCACCGACCTGGGCCTGGAGGTAGGCCGGGTCGACGGGCGGTCCGGGGTGTGGGTGCCGGGCCGGCCGGCGCGCAAGGTCGCCGCCATCGGGGTGCGGGTCGCGCGCGCCACCACCCTGCACGGCTTCGCCCTGAACTGCGACTGCGATCTCGGCGCTTTCAACGCGATCGTGCCGTGCGGCATCAGCGACGCCGGCGTGACATCACTGTCCGCGGAGTTGCACCGAACGGTCACCGTGGAGCAGGTCCGGGCAGCGGTCGCCGACGCGGTGGGCAACGCGTTGGACGGGGTGCTGGCCGTCCGGGAACACGACGCCGCCCGCGTACCATCGACACGGTGACCGTCGTTCCCGAAGGACGCAAACTGTTGCGCCTCGAGGTGCGCAACGCCCAGACGCCCATCGAGCGCAAACCGCCGTGGATCAAGACGCGGGTCCGGATGGGCCCGGAGTACACCGAACTCAAGAGCCTGGTCCGGCGCGAGGGCCTGCACACCGTCTGCGAAGAGGCCGGCTGCCCCAACATTTTCGAATGCTGGGAGGACCGCGAGGCCACGTTCCTGATCGGCGGCGACCAGTGCACCCGTCGGTGCGACTTCTGCCAGATCGACACCGGAAAGCCCACCGAGTTGGACCGCGACGAACCCCGGCGGGTCGCCGAAAGCGTGCAGACCATGGGGCTGCGGTACGCCACTGTCACCGGCGTCGCCCGCGACGACCTGCCCGACGGCGGCGCCTGGCTATACGCCGAAACCGTGCGGGCAATCAAGGAACTGAACCCCGACACCGGTGTGGAACTGCTGGTCCCCGACTTCAACGGTGTGCCGTCCCGGCTGGCCGAGGTCTTCGATGCCCGCCCAGAAGTGTTGGCGCACAACGTCGAAACCGTGCCGCGCATCTTCAAACGGGTCCGGCCGGCGTTCACCTACCAGCGCAGCCTCGGTGTGCTCACAAAGGCGCGGGAGGCAGGGCTGGTCACCAAGAGCAACCTCATCCTGGGCCTGGGCGAGACTCCCGACGAGGTGCGCACCGCGCTGACTGACCTGCACGCCGCGGGCTGCGACATCATCACCGTCACGCAGTACCTGCGGCCCTCGACGCGCCACCACCCCGTCGAGCGGTGGGTCACTCCCGACGAGTTCGTCGAGTTCGCGCAGTACGCGGCGGGGCTCGGTTTCGCCGGGGTGCTCGCCGGACCGCTGGTGCGCTCGTCGTATCGGGCCGGGCGACTCTACGAGCAGGCCCGCACCGCCCGCACCGCGACGTCTGGGTGACCGGTGCGTACGTATCCTTACTGACTATGGCTAAATCCCGATCTGCTGCCGAGAGCAAGGCCGCCAAGGCCGAGGCGACGGCCGCCCGCAAGGCGGCATCCAAAGAGCGCCGGAGCCAACTGTGGCAGGCCTTCAACATGCAGCGGAAGCAGGACAAGCGGCTGCTGCCGTACATGATCGCCGCGTTCGTGCTGGTGATGGCTGCCGCGGTGGCGATCGGTGCGTGGGCCGGCGGGCTGACCGCGATCATGATGCCGATCTTCGGCGTGATGCTGGGTGCGTTGGTGGCCTTCATCGTCTTCGGGCAACGGGCCCGGCGCAGCATTTACCGACAGGCCGATGGCCAGGCCGGTGCCGCCGCGTGGGTGCTGGACAACCTGCGCGGCAAGTGGCGGGTCACCCCGGGGGTGGCGCAGACCGGGCACTTCGACGCGGTGCACCGGGTGATCGGCCGGCCCGGCGTCATATTCGTCGGCGAGGGTTCGACCGTCCGGGTCAAGCCGCTGCTGGCCCAGGAGAAGAAGCGCACCGCGCGCATCGTGGGCGATGTACCGATCTACGACATCATCGTCGGCAACGGCGAGGGCGAGATTCCGCTGGCCAAGCTGGAGCGACACCTGACCCGGCTGCCGTCGAACATCTCCGCCAAGCAGATGGAGTCGCTGGAGTCGCGGCTGGCCGCATTGGGGTCGCGGGCCGGCGCCGGCATGCTGCCGAAAGGGCCGCTGCCGAACGCGGGCAAGATGCGCGGCGTACAACGCACGGTGCGCCGCAGGTAGACCGCTACCGACCTGGGCGCCGCAGCACCGCGGTGTTGGTCAGCCGGTCCTGCAGACCACGCCCGTCGGCGTCGGTGAACAGCGGCGGGACCACCAGGAAAATCAGCACGACGCGCGCCAGGCTGCGGCCGATGCCGATGGGCAGCCGGCCGTCCACCGCCGCCACCTGGAGGCCCAGCGCCAGCTGGCCCGGGGTGACGCCGAACAGGCGCACCGACACCGCGCCCAGCACCAGCCAGATCACCAGCTGCACCGTCGACAACACGGCCTCGGAGATCGCGCCGAACGTCAGGGCGAGCAGGGCCAGACCGGCGGCGATCAACCAGTCGACCAGCAACGCCACCAACCGGCGCCCGGTGGGCGCCAGCGACCCCGGGCCGGTTTGCGGCAGGCCCAGCGTCTGGCCCGGGTAACCGGGAGTTGATTCCCGCGTCATCGGATCGTCCACGATTGCGGGCGTTGGGACGGCCCGTAACGCCTCGACCGACCACCAGTTACGATCTTGCGGGCCATGGCTTTCACAATAGGGCTCGGCGGTTGACCGAGCGCTGTCGCGAGTGCTGCGGCACGTAACGCCTGTGCAACACGGGGTTGACGGACTCGCAACATGACGTCCCTAGCGTCGGCCGCGAATCACCGAGTAAAGGAGCTTTCTGTGACGGATAAGACGCCCGACGACGTCTTCAAACTTGCCAAAGACGAAAACGTCGAGTTTGTCGACGTCCGTTTCTGTGACCTGCCCGGAGTGATGCAGCACTTCACGATCCCGATCTCGTTCTTCGACGAGAGCGTGTTCGAGGACGGCCTGGCCTTCGACGGTTCGTCGATCCGTGGTTTCCAGTCGATCCACGAGTCCGACATGCTGCTGCTGCCCGACCCTGCCACGGCCAAGATCGACCAGTTCCGCGAGGCCAGGACGCTCAACCTGAACTTCTTCGTGCACGACCCGTTCACCTTGGAGCCGTACTCCCGCGACCCGCGCAACGTCGCCCGCAAGGCGGAGAACTACCTGATCTCCACCGGCATCGCCGACACCGCCTACTTCGGCGCCGAAGCCGAGTTCTACATCTTCGACTCGGTGAGCTTCGACTCGCGGACCAACGGCTCGTTCTACGAGGTGGATGCGATCTCGGGTTGGTGGAACACCGGTTCGCCCAACGAGCTCGACGGCAGCCCCAACCGCGGCTACAAGGTGCGCCCCAAGGGCGGCTACTTCCCGGTGGCCCCCGTCGACCACTACGTCGATCTGCGCGACAAGATGCTGACCAACCTGATCAACGCCGGATTCGAGCTGGAGAAGGGCCACCACGAGGTGGGCACCGGCGGGCAGGCCGAGATCAACTACAAGTTCAACACGCTGCTGCACGCGGCCGACGACATGCAGCTGTACAAGTACATCGTCAAGAACACCGCCTGGGCGCACGGCAAGACCGTCACCTTCATGCCCAAGCCGCTGTTCGGCGACAACGGTTCGGGCATGCACACCCACCAGTCGCTGTGGAAGGACGGCAACCCGCTGATGTACGACGAGACCGGGTACGCCGGCCTGTCGGACACCGCGCGCCACTACATCGGCGGCCTGCTGCACCACGCCCCGTCGTTGCTCGCTTTCACCAACCCGACAGTGAACTCCTACAAGCGGCTGGTGCCCGGCTACGAGGCCCCGATCAACCTGGTGTACAGCCAGCGCAACCGCAGCGCCTGCGTCCGTATCCCGATCACCGGCAGCAACCCGAAGGCCAAGCGGCTGGAGTTCCGTTGCCCGGACTCCTCGGGCAACCCGTACCTGGCGTTCTCGGCGATGCTGATGGCCGGCCTGGACGGCATCAAGAACAAGATCGAGCCGCAGGCACCGGTGGACAAGGACCTCTACGAGCTGCCGCCGGAGGAGGCCGCGAACATCCCGCAGGCTCCGGTGCAGCTGTCCGCGGTGATCGACAAGCTGGAGGAGGACCACGAGTACCTCACCGAGGGCGGGGTGTTCACCTCCGACCTGATCGAGACGTGGATCAACTTCAAGCGGGACAACGAGATCCTGCCGGTTCAGATCCGGCCGCACCCGTACGAGTTCGCGCTGTACTACGACGTGTAGACCAGCTAGCAGTCGCAAACCCCCCATTTCCCGCAACGGAGATGGGGGGTTTTGCGTCTCGGGCTACAGCTTGGGGCGGTGCGCGATGATGCCCCGCGTCATCTTGACCGGCTGCCCCTCGACCATCTCCACCACCTCCAGCCAGGCGCCCGGCGCCACGATGTGGCGGCTGATGTCCTCGCGCTTGAGCTGAATGATCAGCAGGCCGGCGTCGGTGATCTCGAAGCTGTCCGCGGCTCCGTAGTCCCGTGCTTCGCCGTTGCCGAAGACGACCGTAAAAGGCATGGGTGGAGTATCGCCCACGGCGCCGCCCGGCCGCGAATCTAGGCGTCGAGCGCGAGGTCCTTGCGGAACCTCTGCATGCCGTCGATCTTCTCGGCCAGCGTGGCCTGCGGCCCGGCGTAGAACATCCACGGCATTGTGATGATGCCGGTGATGCCGGCGTCTTCGGCGCGCTGGTAGTCGGCGGCGGTGAACGCATCGATCAACGGCGTCAGGATGGTGAAACCGTCCATGGACAAACCGTTTTCGGCACGCAGCTCCCGCAGCCTAGCCACCCGCTCGATGGCGCGGTCGGTCTTGATGAAGTCCCCGATCCATCCGTCGTAGCGCGCGGCCCGCCGCAACGCGATGTCGCTCAGACCCCCGACGTACACCGGGATCGGCGGAGGCGTCGGCTGCATTTCCAGTCGCGGCGCCTGGTAGAACCGGCCGTCGAATTCGGTCCAGCTCGGTTGCCACAATTCCCGCATCAACGCGATCATTTCGTCGGTGCGTTTGCCCCGCGCCGCGAACTGCTCCCCCATCAACTCGAACTCTTCGCGGCACCAGCCCACCCCGATGCCCAACTCCACCCGGCCGGAAGCCAGAACCGCCGCGGTCCCAATGGCTTTGGCGGCCGAATACGGGTTGCGCATCGCCGGAATGTAGACGGTGTTGACGAACTTGAGTCGGGTGGTGACCTGGGCGAGCGCACCCACCAGCACCCACGGATCCGGCCAGTCGGTGAACGGCTGCCAGCGGCGCTGCCCGTTCTTGGTGTACGGGTACGGGGTCTGCAGCGTCTCGAGGTTCACCACGTGGTCGGGAATGCCGATCCCGTCGTAGCCGAGTTCGTCAGCGGCCCTGGCGATCTCAACGATCTCCGGGGTGTCCAGGAAGGCGCTGCTGACGTAGAACTTCACTGCCCGTTCCTTACCCAGGACGGTTCGATGAAGACACCTTCCGCCTCGACCGTGATCCCGGCCGCATCCGAGATGAAGCCGCGCGCAAAGACTTTGACACCTTCTTTGCGGTCGATCCAGGCCTCGGCCCGCAGCGGGCCCAGCGGTGTGCCGCGCAAATACTTCACGGTGATGGTTCCGGTGAAACGCGGTTTCAGCAGTCCCTCGCTGGCCGCCTCGCCGAGGATGTGGTCGAGCACCAGTGCGCTGACCCCGCCGTGCACCAGCGTGGGCGGGCCCTCGTAAGCGCGACCGAGGACGAACTC
The DNA here is from genome assembly GCF_059812965.1 of Mycobacterium sp. NGS29. Classification (NCBI taxonomy): domain Bacteria; kingdom Bacillati; phylum Actinomycetota; class Actinomycetes; order Mycobacteriales; family Mycobacteriaceae; genus Mycobacterium; species Mycobacterium sp. NGS29. The sequence continues at coordinate 288,147 of NZ_JCALDR010000001.1, read as the reverse complement.
GGCCCAGCACCGCCCGCCGCCCTCATGCTGCACGACGACCGGCGGCGCGATCGGATTGCACACGCCGACAACGGCATTGCCCAACGGCAGCGGGCGATCGCCGACGCGGTAACTCACTCTGCCGGGCCGGACTCGCTGCCGCAACGATTCGGTGACCCCCGCGACGGTGGCTGTCGCCGCAGCGATGACGTCGTCGTCCGCCTCGGTACTGATGGTGGCGTCGAGGAGTTCCCGGACGGCTTGCGCCAACGGCGCATGCAGGGCTGTCACCCGGTCCGCCTCCGCGGGGCTCAATTCCTCGAACTCCACACCGCCGAGCGCGCCCATCTCCTGACTCAACTGCCGAACACCTTGCGCACCACTGCTTTTGCCCGCCTCGTCACTCGAAGATAGTTGTCCAGAAACTCGCCGCCGTCGTCGTTGTGCCAGCCCGCGGCGACCGCGACGGCGTTGAGCTGACGGCCGGGTCCGGGTAACTGGTCGGTGGGTTTGCCGCGCACCAGCACCAGCGCATTGCGCGCGGCGGTGGCGGTCAGCCACGCCTGGCGCAGCAGATCCACCTCGTCCTGCTCGACCAGGCCGTGTTCGGCGATCACGTCCAGCGATTGCAACGTCGAGGTGTTGTGCAGGGCCGGGATCTCATGCGCGTGCCGCAACTGCAGCAGCTGCACCGTCCATTCGATGTCGGCCAGTCCGCCGCGGCCCAGTTTGGTGTGGGTGTTGGGGTCGGCACCGCGGGGCAGCCGCTCGGACTCGATGCGCGCTTTGATGCGACGGATCTCGTGGACCGCTTCGGGCGACACGCCGTTCTGTGGATAGCGGGTCTTGTCGACCATCAGCAGGAACCGCTGACCCAGCTCCGCGTCACCGGCGACCGCGTGCGCGCGCAACAGCGCCTGGATTTCCCAGGCCTGGGCCCACTGCGCGTAGTACGCCTCATAGGAGGCCAGCGTGCGGACCAGCGGCCCGCTGCGGCCCTCGGGCCGCAGATTGGCGTCGACCTCCAGCGGCGGGTCGACGCTGGGGGTGCCCAGCTGCTTTCGCACCTGCTCGGCGACGGTGGTTGCCCACTTCACCGCCTGTGAGTCGGGCACTCCGTCGGCCGGTTCGCAGACGAACATCACGTCGGCGTCCGAGCCGTAGCCCAGCTCCGCACCGCCCAGCCGGCCCATGCCGATGACGGCGATCGTCGCCGGCGCCCGCCCGTCCGCCGGCAGGCTGGCCCGAACGACGGCGTGCAGCGCCGCCTGCAGCACAGCGACCCAGATGGATGTCAACGCCGCGCACACGTCGCGGACTTCCAGCATGCCGAGCAGGTCGGCGGAGGCGACGCGGGCCAATTCCCGACGTCGCAGCGTGCGCGCCGAGCCGATGGCGCGCACCGGGTCGCTCTGCCGGCCCGCCGAGGCGACCAGCGCACGCGCCACCGCCGCAGGCTCACTCTCGAGCAGTTTGGGCCCGGCCACGCCGTCACCGTAGGACTGGATGACCTCTGGTGCGCGCATCAACAGATCCGGCACGAAGGCCGAGGTGCCCAGCACGTGCATCAGCCGTCGTCCGACGGTGGGTTTGTCCCGCAGCGTCGCCAGGTACCAGGTGTGCGAGGACAACGCCTCGCTGAGTTTGCGGTACGCCAGCAGCCCGGTGTCGGGGTCGGGGGCGTAGGACAGCCAGTCCAGCAGGCGGGGCATCAGCACCGACTGCACCCGCCCGCGCCGGCCACTCTGGTTGACCAGCGCCGACATGTGTTTCAACGCGATCTGCGGGGCCTCGTAGCCCAGCGCGGCCAGCTGTCGTATCGCGGCCTCGGACGTCATGCGTCCGCCGACCAGTTCCAGCCCGGGCGGGCCGATCGACTCCAGCAGCGGCTGATAGAACAACTTGGCGTGCAACCGCGACACCCGGACGTTCTGGTGCTTGAGTTCCTCGCGCAGGACCCCGGCCGCGTCGTGGCGGCCGTCGGGACGGATGTGCGCTGCCCGGGCCAGCCAGCGGACCGCCTCCTCGTCGTCGGCCTCGGGCAGCAGGTGGGTGCGCTTGAGGCGCTGCAGCTGAAGGCGATGCTCGAGCAGTCGCAGGAACTCGTAGGAGGCGATCATGTTCGCCGCGTCCTCGCGGCCGATGTAGCCGCCTTCGCCCAGCGCGGTCAGCGCGTCCACGGTGGAAGCGACGTGCAGCGAATCGTCGCTGCGACCGTGCACCAACTGCAGCAGCTGCGCGGCGAACTCCACGTCGCGCAGTCCCCCGCTGCCGAGTTTGAGCTCGCGGCCCCGGATGTCGGCGGGCACCAGTTTTTCGACCCGGCGCCGCATGGCCTGCACTTCGGGCACGAAATCCTCACGCTCGCAGGCGGTCCAGACCATCGGCGTCAATGCTTCGAGGTAGCGCTGGGCCAGTTCGGCGTCACCGACTGCGGCCCTGGCCTTCATCAGCGCCTGGAATTCCCAGGTCTTGGCCCAGCGCTGGTAGTAGGCGACGTGGGATTCCACGGTGCGAACCAGTTCCCCGTGCCGGCCCTCTGGGCGCAGCCCGGCGTCCACTTCGAAGAACGCTGCCGACGCCACCCGCATCATCTCGCCGGCAACCCGGGTGGTGATCGGGTCGGCGCGCTCGCCGACGAAGATCACGTCGACGTCGCTGACGTAGTTCAGTTCCCGCGCACCGCATTTGCCCATCGCGATCACGGCCAGGCGCGGCGGCGTCTGGTCGGCGCACACGGTCTCCTCGGCCACGCGCAGGGCGGCGGCCAGCGCGGCGTCGGCGGTGTCGGCCAGTTGCGCACCCACGGTGGTGAACGGCAGCACCGGCTCGTCTTCCACCGTCGGCGCCAGGTCGAGGGCGGCCAGCACCAGCAGGTGGTCGCGGTAGCGGACGCGCAGGCGCAGCTCGATCGAATTCGAGGATTCCTCGACGCACTCGAAGAACGACGCGCGCAGCTCGGCGGCGGACGGCAGTTTGACCTTGCCCCGCAACAGTTTCCAGGACTGCGGGTTGGCGATCAGGTGGTCCCCCAGCGCCAGGGAGGAACCCAGGACGGCGAACAGCCGGCCACGCAGACTGCGTTCGGCGAGCAGTGCCGCGTTCAGTTCGTTCCAACCGGAGTCCAGCGCCTCGGCCAGCCTGATCAGGGCGCGTAGCGCGGCGTCGGCATCCGGAGCGCGCGACAGCGACCAGAGCAGGTCGACGTGCGCCTGATCGTCGTGCTGATCCCAGCCCAGTTCCGTCAGCCGGGCGCCGGCCCGGGGGTCCATCAGTCCGAGCCGGCCGACGCTGGGCAACTTCGGTCGCTGCGTGGCGGGCTTGGTCACGACCCGCGCCGCCGACGATGCCAAGCCAAGCGGTACAGAAGATGGGCGCCCACGCCACTGACGGTAGCGCAACCGCGCCGCGGTTCCGCCGCGCCGGTCGGAGATCAGCTACAGCGACAGATAGGAACGCAGCTCGAACGGCGTGACGTGGCTGCGGTAGTTCGCCCACTCGGTGCGCTTGTTGCGTAGAAAGAAGTCAAAAACGTGCTCTCCCAACGCCTCCGCTACCAGCTCGGAGGACTCCATGGCGCGCAGCGCGTTGTCCAGGCTGGTCGGCAGCTCCCGGTACCCCATGGTGCGGCGTTCCTCCGGGGTGAGGTCCCAGACGTTGTCCTCGGCCTGCGGTCCGAGCACATACCCCTTCTCCACGCCGCGCAGTCCGGCGGCCAGCAGCACTGCGAACGCCAGGTAGGGATTGCACGCCGAATCGGGACTGCGCACCTCCACGCGTCGCGACGACGTCTTGTGCGGGGTGTACATCGGTACCCGCACCAGGGCGGAGCGGTTGGCGGCCCCCCAGGAGGCCGCGGTGGGTGCCTCGCCGCCGTGCACCAGACGCTTGTAGGAGTTCACCCACTGGTTGGTGACGGCGCTGATCTCCGAGGCGTGCTCGAGGATCCCGGCGATGAAGGACTTGCCGACCTCGGAGAGCTGCAGCGGGTCGTCGTCGCTGTGGAAGGCGTTGACGTCGCCCTCGAACAGGCTCATGTGGGTGTGCATGGCCGAGCCGGCGTGCTGGCCGAAGGGCTTGGGCATGAAGGTCGCGCGGACACCTTCGTCCAGCGCGACTTCTTTCATGATGTAGCGGAAGGTCATCACGTTGTCGGCCATCGACAGCGCGTCGGCGAAACGCAGGTCGATCTCCTGCTGGCCGGGGGCGCCTTCGTGGTGGCTGAATTCCACCGAGATGCCCATGAACTCCAGGGCGTCGATGGCGTGGCGGCGGAACTTCGACGCGGATTCGTGGACGGCCTGGTCGAAGTAGCCGGCGTTGTCGATGGGCACCGGCTCGGTGCCGTCCTCGGGACCGGGTTTGAGGAGGAAGAATTCGATTTCGGGGTGCACGTAGCAGGAGAAGCCGAGATCGTTGGCCTTCTGCAGCTGGCGGCGCAGCACATGGCGCGGGTCTGCCCAGGACGGCGAGCCGTCCGGCATGGTGATGTCGCAGAACATCCGCGCGGAGTGGTGGTGGCCGGCTTTGGTGGCCCAGGGCAGTACCTGGAAAGTCGACGGGTCGGGGTGCGCGACGGTGTCGGATTCCGAGACCCGCGCGAAGCCTTCGATCGAGGACCCGTCGAAGCCGATGCCCTCTTCGAAAGCGCCCTCTAGTTCGGCTGGGGCGATCGCGACCGACTTGAGGTACCCGAGCACGTCGGTGAACCAGAGCCGGACGAAGCGGATGTCGCGCTCTTCCAGCGTGCGCAGGACGAATTCCTTCTGTCGATCCATATCCCGCACACTAGGCACGCTCTGTTAATTCCGTGTTACGCACGCCACGCCAGGCGCGTTGCGGCACTCACGCCTGACACCGCAGATTGGGCAGCGGCAGCGTCAGATCGAGCAGGTATCGCGCCACGGCGGCGTCCACGCAGTTGTTGCCGTCGAAGACGACGGTGTGCTGGGTGCCGTCGAAGGTGATCAGCGGCCCGCCGAGCTGACGGGCCAGGTCGACCCCGGCCTGGTACGGGGTGGCCGGATCGTGGGTGGTGGACACGACGACGACTTTGCCGGGCGGGGCCGGTGCCGCGGCGTGCGGTGTCGAGGTCGCCGGCTCGGGCCACAGCGCGCAGATGTCTCTCGGGGCGGATCCGGTGAACTGTCCGTAGCTGAGGAACGGCGCCACTTCGCGCAGGCGCCGGTCGGCGGTCACCCAGGACGCCGGATCGGTGGGGGTCGGCGCGTCGACACATCGGATCGCGTTGAACGCGTCCTGGCCGTTGTCGTAGTGGCCCTGCTTGCCCCGGCCGTTGTAGTCGTCGGCCAGCAACAGCAGGTCCCCGGCATCGGTGCCGCGCTGCAACCCCAGCAGGCCGCTGGTCAGGTACTTCCAGTGCTGCGGGGTGTACAGCGCGTTGATGGTGCCGGTGGTGGCGTCGGCGTAGCCCAGCCCGCGCGGGTCGGAGGTCTTGCCCGGGGTGGTGACCAACGGGTCCACCAGCGCGTGGTAGCGGGTGACCCACTGGGCCGGGTCGGTGCCCAGCGGGCACGCGGTGGACTTTGCGCAGTCGGCGGCGTAGTCGTCGAACGCGGTCTGGAAGCCCGCCATCTGGTTGATGGTCTGCTCGATGGGCCCGATGGTCGGGTCGATGGCGCCGTCGAGCACCATCGCCCGCACGTGCGGGGCGAACCGCTCGATGTAGGCGGTCCCGAGCTCGGTGCCGTAGCTGTAGCCGAGGTAGTTGATCTGTTCGTCGCCCAGCGCCTGCCGCACCAGGTCCATATCGCGGGCGGCTGACGCGGTGCCGATGTTGGCCAGGAACGCCTGGCCCATCCGGTCGACGCAATGCTGGGCCAGTTCCCGGTAGACCTGCTCGATGTGCGCGACCCCGGCCGGGCTGTAGTCCACCATCGGGTCACGCCGGTAGGCGTCGAATTCCGCGTCGCTGCGGCAACGCAACTCGGGGGTGGAGTGGCCGACGCCGCGCGGGTCGAACCCGACCAGGTCGAAGTGCCGGGTGATGTCGGTGTCCTTGAGCTGGGGTGCCATGCCGGCGACCATGTCCACCGCCGACGCGCCGGGGCCACCCGGGTTGACCAACAGCGAGCCGATCCGCTGACCGGTGGCGGGAACCCGGATCACCGCCAACTTTGCCTGTTGCCCCGTGGGCTTGTCGTAGTCGACGGGAACGGCGACGGTGGCGCACTGCGCGGTGGGGATGTTGGTGGTGTCGCTGATGAATTCGCGGCAGGGTCCCCAGCTCTGTTGTGGTGCCGCGGCGGGTGCTGCCGGCATCTGGGTCTGCCCGGTATCGGGTTCGGGCGTGGCCCCGGCGACCGGCAACGGCTGCCCGCAGAACACCAGACCACACGACAACAGCGCCGAGCTCACCGTTCTCAGGCGCAACATGGCCGAAATCGTCTCATTGTCGAATACCGCAACAGGACGCGAAATGGTTACGCCTTGGTCGCTATTGCGCAGCGCGCGGTGCGTCGCCGAGCGTGCGTCTCACGACGCGACACTCCGTCGCGGCGTCGCGAGGTTCACAGTCGACGGCGCAAGCGCGTCAGCAGGTGGCCCCGACCGGCGGTGTGGTGCCGTTGATCAGATAGTCGGTGATGTGGTCGTCGATGCAGCCGTCCCCTTGGAACACCACGGTGTGCTGGGTTCCGTTGAACGTGAGCAACGACCCTTTCAGTTGGGCGGCCAGGTCGACGCCGGCCTTGTACGGCGTGGCCGGATCGTGCGTGGTCGACACGACGATCGTCGGCGGTAGGCCGGGAGCGCTGACGGCGTGCGGGCGGCTGGTCGGCGGTACCGGCCAGAACGCGCAGGTGCCCAGTGGCGCAAAGCCGGTGAACGAGCCGTAACTCATGAACGGTGCGACCTCGCGGGCGCGGCGGTCTTCGTCGACGACTTTGGCGCGGTCGGTGATCGGGGGCTGGTCTACGCAGTTGATGGCCACCCGCGCGTCGGTGGAGTTGTTGTAGTGGCCGTGTGAGTCGCGGCGCATGTACATGTCGGCCAGCGCGAGCATGGTGTCGCCGCGGTGTTCGTCGGCGAGTTCCTTGAGACCGTCGGTCAGGTGCCGCCACAGGTTCGGCGAGTACAGCGCCATGATGGTGCCCACGATGGCGTCGCTGTAGCTCAGGCCCCGCGGGTCTTTGGTCTTCGCGGGCCGGCCCACGGTGAGGTTGTCGGGGTCGACCAGCGGGTCCACCAGGTCGTGGTAGACCTGCACGGCCTTGGCCGGGTCGTCACCCAGCGGGCAGCCCGAATCCTTGGCACAGTCGGCCGCGTAATCGTTGAACGCGTCTTGAAATCCTTTGGCCTGGCGCAGATCTGCCTCGATCGGGTCCGCGTTGGGATCCACGGCGCCGTCCAGGATCAGCGCCCGCACGTTCTGCGGGAAGGCCTCGGCGTAGGCCGCACCGATTCGGGTGCCGTACGAGTAGCCGAGGTAGGTCAGCTTGGCGTCACCCAGCGCCTTGCGGATGGCGTCCAGATCTCTGGCGACGTTGACGGTCCCGACGTTCGCCAGGAAGTTCTTGCCCATCTTGTCCACGCAACGCTGCACGAACTGCTTGGTCTCGTTTTCCATGCGGTCCACGCCGGCCTGGCTGTAGTCGACCTGCGGCTCGGCTCGCAACCGGTCGTTGTCGGCGTCGGAATTGCACCAGATCGCGGGCCGCGAGCCCGCCACCCCGCGCGGATCGAAGCCCACCAGATCGAATCGTTCATGCACCCGCTTGGGCAGCGTCGAGAAGATGCCGAGCGCGGCCTCGATGCCGGACTCACCCGGACCGCCAGGGTTGATCACCAGCGAGCCGATCTTGTCCCCGCTCGCCGGAAAACGGATCAACCCGAGCGCAGCCACGTCACCGTCGGGATGGTCATAGTCGACAGGCACGGCGAGCTTGCCGCACATCGCGTTGCCGGGGATCTTCGCGGCGGGATTGGAGCTGCGGCACGGTGTCCACACCACCGGCGCGCCCAGCCGCGGCTCCGCCATGCGGGCGCGCCCGGCCACCACGTGAACGCAGCCCGCCACGGTCGACACCACGGTGGCCAGGACGGCCCAGACCAGCAGCTGGCGCGCGATCTCGGCGCGGCGAGTCAGGCACATGGCTCACCATGGTGCCAGAGGACCTGCACGGACCTGGTCAGCGGCCGATTTTCGGGGCGGGCTGGGTTCGCACCCCGGCCACTACCCCACTGAGACCAGTCCCGCGCGGGCGGCCGTTGCCTTCTTCAACGGGCAGGTCCGTGGCGAACACCACGATGCGTCGGGATCGCCCAGATGGCAGACTGTGGGGGTCAGACGAACCCGGGGACCCTGTGCAGGGCCACGAGGATCGACCCGACCACCACATTAGGACAACGATGTCTGAGAACGTCTACGGTTCGAATTCTGCTGCAGTTTCGGCGCCGCGACCCAAGATCCGCACCCACCACCTGCAGAAATGGAAGGCCGAAGGCCACAAGTGGGGGATGCTGACGGCATACGACTACTCGACGGCACGGGTCTTCGAAGAGGCCGGCATCCCGGTGCTGCTGGTCGGTGATTCCGCCGCCAACGTCGTCTACGGCTACGACACCACGGTGCCGATCTCGATCGACGAGTTGATCCCGCTGGTTCGCGGGGTGGTGCGGGGTGCCCCGCACGCGCTGGTCGTCGCCGATCTGCCGTTCGGCAGCTACGAGGGCGGACCGGCGGCTGCGCTCGCCTCAGCCACCCGGTTCATGAAGGAAGGCGGCGCCCACGCCGTCAAGCTCGAAGGTGGTGAGCGGGTCGCCGAGCAGATTGCCTGTCTGACCGCCGCGGGCATCCCGGTGATGGCGCACATCGGGTTCACCCCGCAGAGCGTCAACACATTGGGCGGGTTCAAGGTTCAGGGCCGCGGTGACGCCGCCGAACAGACCGTCGCCGACGCGATCGCCGTTGCCGAAGCAGGTGCGTTCGCCGTGGTGATGGAGATGGTTCCCGCGGAGTTGGCCACCCAGATCACCGGCAAGCTGACCATTCCGACCGTGGGCATCGGTGCCGGGCCGAACTGCGACGGTCAGGTGCTGGTGTGGCAGGACATGGCCGGGATGAGTGGCGGCAAAGCCGCTCGCTTCGTCAAACGGTTCGCCGACGTAGGCGGTGAATTGCGCCGTGCTGCAACGCAATACGCGCAAGAAGTGGCCAGCGGAACGTTTCCGGCCGAAGAGCACTGCTTCTAGCGGTTCGCTCAGCCGACGGCCGGTGGGGTACCCCAGAGCTCGATCACTTCGCCGATGTCGCGCAACATGACGTAGCGGTATCCGGACGCGTCCGCCTTGGCGCTGAACTCGTCGTAGGCGGCTCGGGCACCGGCCTCGTCGCCCTGGTACACGGTGGTCGGCACGGGCGGCACTCCCGTGCTCTGCTCGTCCGCTTCACCGATCACGACGTTCCACGACTGCTCAGTCATGGCACCCACGCTAGTCGGCTCGTTAACCCTGATGTGGCAATCTATGGATGCCGTCCCTGGCCCCGCACGAACAGCGGACGGCTCCCGGTCCTCTCCCTGGAGATCAAATGCCTGCTAAAGCGTCGAAGTCGGCGCGACATCTGGAAGTCGAGCGCAAGTTCGACGTGATCGACTCGACCGTGTCGCCGTCCTTCGAAGGCATCGCGGCAGTGGCCCGCGTCGAGAAGCCGCCGGTGCAGGAACTCGATGCGGTGTACTACGACACCGCCGGGCAGGACCTGGCCCGCAACCGGATCACCCTGCGCCGCCGCACCGGTGGGTCCGATGCCGGTTGGCATCTGAAGTTGCCCGCCGGACCGGACTCCCGTACCGAGATCCACGCCTCGCTGGAGGCGTCCGACAGCGACACCGTTCCGGCCGAGTTGCTGGATGTGGTGCTGGCCATCGTGCGGGACCGGCCGGTCAAACCGGTGGCCCGCATCACCACGCGGCGCGAGCGTCAGGTGCTGTACGACGGGCAGGGTGCGGCGCTGGCGGAGTTCTGCGATGACCACGTGACCGCCTGGTCGGCCGCCGACTCCGAGGAGCAGCAGTGGCACGAGTGGGAGCTCGAGCTTGCCGGCACCGACGATGGGCAGGGAGCGAACCAGGAGCTGCTGGACCGGCTCAGCAATCGGCTGCTGGATGCCGGGGCGGCCCCGGCCGGACACGGTTCCAAGCTGGCCCGGGTGCTCGATCGCGAAGCGAAGCCGGCTGACGCCCCGACCGCAACGGACCCGGTCCATCGGGCGGTGGCCAAGCATGTCGAGGAGCTGGTCGCCTGGGATCGCGCGGTGCGCGCCGACGTCTACGACTCCGTGCACCAGCTGCGGGTGATCACCCGCAAGATCCGCAGCCTGCTCAAGGACTCGCAGGATTCCTTCGGATTGGCCGACGGCGCTTGGATTCTCGACGAACTGCGCGAACTCGCCGGGGTGCTGGGCCTGGCCCGCGACGCCGAGGTGCTCGGCGAACGCTACGAGCGGGAACTGAACGCACTTGATCCTGCGCTGGTGCGCGGGCCGGTGTGGGACCGGCTGGTCGAGGGCGCGCAACGGCGCTACCAGGTCGGGCTGCGGCGCTCGCTGGTCGCGATGCGATCCAAGCGGTACTTCCGCCTGCTCGACGCGCTGGACGAAGTGGTGGCTGAGCGCCCGGTGCCCGCCGCCGGTGCGGAACCGGCGCCGGTGACCATCGATGCCGCCTACAAACGGGTGCGCAAGGCCGTGCAGAAAGCGGAGGCCGCCAGACAGGCGGCTGACAGCGACGAAGCCGCCGCGGACGAGATTGTGGACGCCGATGAAGCCCTGCACGTGATCCGCAAGCGCGCCAAGAGATTGCGGTACACCGCGGCGGCCACCGGCGACGATCAGGTCGCTCAGCAGGCCAAGGTCATTCAGAGTCTGCTCGGCGACCATCAGGACAGCGCGGTCAGCCGGGAACACCTGCTCACCCAGGCCGATGCGGCGCACGCCGCGGGTGAAGACACCTTCACCTACGGTCTGCTCTACCAACGTGAGACCGAGATCGCGGAAACCAGCACCGCACAGCTGGACTCGGCGCTGCGCGACCTGGACAAGGCGGTGCGGCGCGCCCGGCGCTGAGTCGAAGCGCGCGGACGTTCAGAGCCTGGCGTCGAGGGCATCAGGAACTGCCGCCAGGAGCTTTGCGTCCGCAGTGAGCAGGGCGAGCCGCTCCACGGCCGCCTGGGCGACCAGGATCGCGTCGAATGGATCCTTATGCGGTAGCGAGGTGAGCTCGAACGCGAGGGTATGGCGACGGGTGATCGAAAGGTCCTGCAGTCCGGATCGGCTAACTGACCGGTCGAGGTCGTCCGGCAGCGTGAGCTTGCCGATTGCCGCCTTGATGGCAAGCTCCCAGGTGCTGGCGGCCGAGACGAATACGGCGGGGCTCGCCGTGATGTGAGCGCGCGCCGTTGTCCCCAGCCGCGGGTTGTCTTCCAGGAGCCAGATCAGGACGTGGGTGTCCAGCAACACCCCGTTCATTCGATGCCGAACAATGCGTTGACGTCGCTATCGGTGTCATCGAAGCGTTCGGTGTCATAACCGAATTGGCCGGCGAGCCCGCCGAAGGCGATGTCGGTGCGCAAATGCGGCACCAGATCGGCCACCGGTTTGCCGGCCCGCGCGATCGTGATCTTCTCACCGTTTTCGACGCGGGCCAGCAGCTGCGACAGATGGGTCTTGGCCTCGTGAATATTTACGGTCGCCATAACGACCAGGCTAACTGACTTAGTCTAGTCAGACTAAGTCAGATCAATGCGGGAGACGGTTCAGCCAATCAGAGTTGCCGTCGACGGATTCACCGCCGATGACGACCTTGGGCACACCGGGATCGGGCAGGGCGCGCAGCAACGCGAGATTGTGCGCGGCGATGACGCGCGCGTCGTACGGGATGGGCAGGCCGAGCTTGATCAATTCCTGCGCTGACGGCGGCGCCCCGACATGGTCGGCTAGACCGGCGAGTTGCTCGTTGCTCAGATCCGTCGGACCTTCTTCCTTCGGTTGCTGATCGGCGGAGAAGATCTGCTCGATGAATCGCCAGGTGACGTCACTCGACTGCGAGTGATCGGCGACGATGAAGGCCGCGTAGCTGGCACGGCTGTCGTAAGTGCCGCTGGCCGAATACTTTTCGAGGAAGTTGACGAGTCGCAGCTCGATGTGGAGGCGACCGGTCTCGATGCGGCGACCGATCTCGGTGCCCTGCTCGCGCACCATCTTCCCGCTGTAGGGGCACAGCGGATCCAGATACAACTCGATCTGGCCCGGCGCCGCCGGGTCGCCGATCGACAGGATGTCCCCGGCCGGCGCCGCATCGGCGCCGGATGCGCGTCCGGCACCGGGGGTCCACATCACCAGTGCCGCCAGTAGACCGAGCGTCACCGCGACGGCGATGGACTGACCTGCGGACCGTTTCACGACGGAGGTTCTGGTGACGCTCGCTGTCATAGTCACCATCATGTCGGACGGGTCAGGTGGGCCGGCGCGGAGCGGACGAGTTGGCCTGTAAGCCGGATTCTGTTCCCCACCGCCGTGGCGGTGACCAACGGCGGCAGAGCGGCGACCATCCATCTGGACACACCGTTGCCGGGTGCCTCGAGCGGCCTACCCGCAGACTCGGGCGAGCAGCCCTCGAACGTCTGCGCAGCCGCACGGTCGGTGCGACCTTCTTGGCCTTGCTTCGGGTGGGGTTTGCCTAGCCACCCCGGTCACCCGGGATGCTGGTGCGCTCTTACCGCACCGTTTCACCCTTACCACCGCGAGGGTGGCGGTCTGTTCTCTGTGGCACTTTCCCGCGAGTCACCTCGGATTGCCGTTAGCAATCACCCTGCTCTGTGAAGTCCGGACTTTCCTCGACACAGCGCTGCCCGAGCCCGTGCCGCGGTCGCCCAGCCAACTCGTCCGCGACGAACACGGTACTCGCTGAGCTCAGCCACGGCCAGAGGCCAGCGGCTACAGGTATGCGGTCTGGTTGACCAGGCGCACTGAGGAGGCGCCGTCCGGGTAGAACTCGGCGATGCTCAGCGACGCCAGATCGAGGTGCATCCGGTACAGCAGGCCCGACCCGGCGTCCAGCGCCATGCGCAGCAGCAACTTGATCGGCGTGACGTGCGAGACCACCAGCACGTTCTCGCCTTCGTGGGCGGCGATGATCCGGTCCCGCGCACGACGAACGCGGCGCAGCACGTCGTCGAAGCTCTCCCCACCGGGCGGGACCGTGCCGGTGTCGTAAAGCCACCGTCGGTGCAAGTCGGGATCGCGGGCGGCGGCCTCGGCGAACGTCAGCCCTTCCCACGCCCCGAAGTCGGTTTCGATCAGGTCCTGGTCGACGGTCACGTCCAGGCCCAGCGCCCGGGCCGCCGTGGTCGCGGTGTCGTAGGCGCGCTGCAGCGGCGAGGAGACGACGGCGGCGATCCCGCGCCGCTGATTGAGGTACCGGGCCGCCAAACCTGCCTGCCGCCAACCGACTTCGTTCAGTGGCGGATTACCCCGCCCGGAGTAGCGGCGTTGCACCGACAGTTCGGTCTGCCCGTGCCGCAGCAGCAGCAGTCGGGTGGGGATGCCGCGGGCGCCGGTCCACCCCGGCCCGACGGTGGACAGGGTGGAGGCTTCGCTGACGCCCTTGCGGGCGGATTCGGTGACCGGCACGACGACCTTGTCGACCCGGCGATCCGTCTGGGCTGCGGCGTCCATCGCATCGTTGGCCAGCCGGTCGGCGTAGGCGTTCTGTTCCCGCGGAATCCACGAGTAGCTGATCCGACGGAACTGCGCCGCCAGCGCCTGCGCCTGGGCGTGCAGTTCCACCAGGTCCGGGTGCTTGACCTTCCACCGGCCCGCCATCTGCTCGACCACCAGCTTGGAGTCCATCAGGACCGATACCTCGGTGGCGCCCATCTTCACGGCGTCGTCCAGGCCGGCGATCAGGCCACGGTATTCGGCGACGTTGTTGGTCGCGCGGCCGATGGCGTGCTTGGACTCGGCCAGCACGGTCTGGTGATCGGCGGACCACACCACCGCGCCGTACCCGGCGGGTCCGGGGTTGCCGCGCGATCCGCCGTCGGCTTCGATGACCACCTTCACTGCTGAAAACCTTTGACTCGCAACAAAATAGCGCCGCATTCCGGGCACCGCAGTACCTCGTCCTCGGCGGCCGCGGTGATGCGGGCGAGTTCGCCTCGGCCGATCTCGATCCGGCAGGCTCCGCACCGGTGTCCTTGCAGCGGCCCGGCCCCCGGGCCTCCCCCGGCCCGCTGGCGTTCGTAGAGCGCCGATAGCTCGGCGTCCAGCCCCGCGGCCAGCTCCTCGCGGCGGGCGCGGTGTTCGCCGCGGGTCTGCTCGAGTTCGGCGAGGGCGGCGTCCAGGGCCTGCTGGGCGGCGGCCAGGTCACTCTGCAAGGCCTCGATGGCACCGGACTCGATGTCGTGCTGCGCCTGCAACTCTTCGCGTCGTTCCATCACTTCGAGCAGCGAATCTTCCAGGCTGGCCTGGCGGCGCTGCAAGGTCTCCAGCTCGTGCTGCAGGTCAGCCTGTTGCTTGGCATCGGTGGTCCCTGAGGAAAGCAGCGAGCGGTCGCGGTCTTCGCGTTTGCGCACCCCGTCGATCTCGGACTCGAAACGCGCCACCTGGGCGTCCAAGTCCTCGATGGCGATCCGCACCGCGGCCAACCGGTCACTGGCGGCGGCGTGTTCGCCGTGTACCCGCTCGTAGTCCTGTCGTTGTGGCAGGTGGTCGGCGCGATGCGCCAGCCGGGACAGCTCGGCATCCAAGGTGGCCAGTTCGAGTAGCGAACGCTGTTGTGCTACTTCGGCTTTCATGCGTGATCTCCAGCTCTCGGTCTCAGCACCGGTCCCCACCCGATGCCAGGTTCCACGGATCGGTGCGCAGGGTGGATACCCGCACCGGCAAGGACGACCCGAATCGCGCCCGCAGCACCGCGGCCGCCTGCGCACACCAGGGGAATTCACTGGCCCAGTGCGCGACGTCGATCAGGGCGACCTGCGATTTCCGGTGGTGCTCGTCGGCGGGATGGTGGCGCAGGTCGGCGGTGACGTAGGCCTGCACACCCGCACCGGCCACCGCACCGAGCAGCGAATCCCCCGCTCCCCCGCAGACCGCGACCCGCGACACCGGCAGCTCGGGATCACCGGAGGCCCGCACGCCCCAGGAGGTCTGCGGCAGCGCCGCACCGACGCGGGACACGAAGTCGCGCAACGGCTCAGGCTGCGGCAGCACCCCGATGCGACCCAACCCGGTATCGGCCGGTGGTGGCGCCAGGGCAAGGATGTCGAACGCCGGCTCCTCGTAGGGGTGGGCGGCGCGCATCGCCGCCAGGACGCCGCCGCGAATGGCCGCCGGTGCGATGGCCTCGATCCGGTCCTCAGCCACCTGTTCGATGGTGCCGATGTCGCCGATCGCCGGCGTGGCCCCCTCGTGGGGCAGGAACTGGCCGATACCGGTGACACTCCAGCTGCAGTGCGAATAGTCGCCGATGTGCCCGGCCCCGGCCGCGAAGATCGCGTTGCGCACCGCGTCCGCGTCCTCTTTCGGCACGTAGATGACCCATTTGTCCATGTCGCACGGGACCGGCGAGCGGTCCAGCACCGCCTCCACCGTCAGGCCCAGTGCATCCGCGAGCGCGTCGGACACCCCCGGTGCCGCGGAGTCGGCGTTGGTGTGCGCGGTGAACAGCGAGCGTCCCGAGCGGATCAGCCGGTGAATCAACGCACCCTTGGGTGTGTTGGCCGCGACCGTGTCGACCCCGCGCAGCAGCAGTGGATGGTGAGCCAGCAGCAATCCCGCGTCGGGCACCTCGTCGACGACGGCGGCCGTCGCGTCGATCGCGATCGTCACCGACTCAAGCACGTCGGCGGGGTCGCCGCACACCAGCCCGACGGAGTCCCACGACTCGGCCAGCCGAGCCGGGTAAGCCTCCTCCAGCACGTCGATGACATCGGCCAGCCGCGCGCTCACCGGTGCCCCCCGCTGGGCGCGCAGGCGGACATCTCGATCAGCCGTGCCACCAATACGGGCCACTCGGCACGCACCGCGACCCGCAGATAAGTCGCGTCCAGGCCGACGAAGGTATCACCCCGGCGAACCGCAATTCCGTTGTTGTGCAGATAATTTCGTATTCGCTCCGCATCGGGGCTGCGGCACAGCAGAAATGGCGCCGACCCGTCGACCACCGCGAATCCCGCCGACTCCAGACCGGCCACCATCGCCGTGCGGACCGCCGCCAACCGCGCGGCGTCGGCCGCCGCCTCGGCCACGGCCTGCGGCGCGCAGCACGCCGCGATCGCGGCCAGCTGCAGCGTGCCCACCGGCCAGTGCGGGCGGGTGACGGTCAACCGGGCCAGCACGTCCGGTGCCCCCAGTGCGTAACCCACCCGAAGCCCGGCCAGCGCCCAGGTCTTGGTCAGACTGCGCACCACCAGCACGTCGGGCAGCGCGTCGCCGGCCAGCGACTCCGGTTCCCCGGGAATCGCATCCGCGAATGCTTCGTCGATCACCAGGATCCGCCCGGGCCGGCGCAGCGCCAGCAGGTGCTCGCGAGTGTGCAGCACCGAGGTCGGGTTGGTCGGGTTCCCGACCACCACCAGGTCGGCGTCCTCAGGAACCTGCGCGGTGTCCAGGGTGAACGGCGGCCGCAGCACGACGTGGTGCACCGGGACGCCGGCCGCGGTCAGCGCCGCCTCCGGCTCGGTGAACGACGGCGCGATCAGCGCCGCCCGGCGCGGGCGCAGGTTGCTCAGCAGCGCGAATCCCTCAGCGGCGCCGGCCAGCGGCAACACGTCGTCGATGTCCCGGCCGTGACGCGCGGCGACGGCGTGTCGGGCGGCCTGCAGGTCAGCGGCGCCCGGGTAGTGGGCCAGGTCGGTCAAGCGCCCGCCGAGTTGTTGCAACAGCCACGGCGGCGGTTGGCTGTGCCGGACGTTGACGGCGAAATCGAGCATGCCGGGCATGACGTCCTGATCGCCGTGATGGCGCGCCAGCGCAAGGCGAGTTGACGCGCTCTGGTCCGCAACTGCCATCACTGGAACATTAGTGCGCGATCGTGGGTGTCAGACATCCGGCGCATCCCAGCGCGGCCCGACATGGGCATCGACCACAATGGGGGCCGTGACAGGTTCCCTCCCGGACGTGACGCCGCAGCTGGTGATTTTCGATCTCGACGGCACTCTCACCGATTCCGCCGTCGGTATCGTGGCGTGCTTCCGGAACGCGCTTACCCTGGTCGGCGCGCCGATTCCGGACGGTGACCTGGCCGCCCGGATCGTCGGCCCGCCGATGGACGAGACGTTCCGCGCGCTGGGGCTCGATGGGCGTGCCGACGAGGCTTTCACCGCGTTCCGGGCCGAGTACGGGACTCGCGGATGGGCGATGAACAGCCTGTTCGACGGGATTGCGCCGCTGCTGGCCGATCTGCAGGCCGCCGGGGTGCGGCTGGCGGTGGCCACCTCCAAGCTGGAGCCGACGGCGGTGCGCATCCTGGATCATTTCGGGCTGGTCCAGCACTTCGAGGTGATCGCCGGCGCCTGCCCGGACGGTTCGCGCAAGTCCAAGACCGAGGTGCTGGCCCACGCGCTCGCACAGCTGCAGCCGCTGCCCGAGCGGGTACTGATGGTCGGCGACCGCAGCCACGACGTCGACGGTGCGACCGCGCACGGCATCGACACGGTGGTGGTCGGTTGGGGATACGGCCAGGCCGACTTCGCCGACCGAGAGCCGCCGGACCGCGTGACGCACGTCGCGACCGTCGACGAATTGCGGAGGATCCTGGGTGTCTGATTCGGAGAAGCTGCATGTGACGTTCGTGTGCAGCGGCAACATCTGCCGCTCGCCGATGGCCGAGAAGATGTTCGCCCACCAGATTCAGCAACGCGGCCTGGACGACGTGGTGCGGGTGACCAGCGCCGGCACCGGCAGCTGGCACGTCGGCGAGGGCGCCGACCGGCGGGCCAGACAGGTGCTGCGCGACCACGGCTACCCCACCGAGCACCGCGCGGCCCAACTGAACGACGAGCATCTGGCAGCAGACCTGGTAGTGGCTCTGGGCCGCAACCACGAACGGATGCTGCGCGAACTCGGCGTCGAGCACCAGCGGCTGCGGATGCTGCGCTCGTTCGACCCCCGCTCAGGAGCGCACGCCCTCGACGTGGAGGACCCCTACTACGGCGACCACGGCGACTTCGAGGAGGCCTTCGTCGTCATCGAGGCCGCCCTGCCGGGCCTGCACGACTGGGTCGACGAGAGGCTCGCGCAGAACGGGACCGGTTGATGGCCCGCAGAGTCCCGAGTCTTACGTTCCTGCTGCGGCCGGGCTGGGTGGCGCTGTGGCTGGTGTGCATCGCGTTCACCTACCTGTGTTTCACCGTGCTGGCGCCGTGGCAGCTGGGCAAGAACACCAGGACGTCGCGGGAGAACCAGCAGATCACCGATTCCCTGAGCACACCCCCGGTCGCGCTCAAAACATTGTTGCCGCAACAGGATTCGTCTGCGCCCGAGGCGCAGTGGCGCCAGGTGACCGCGACCGGACATTACCTGCCGGACGTGCGGGTGCTGGCCAGACTGCGGGTCGTCGAGGGCGACCAGGCGTTCGAGGTGCTGGCGCCGTTCGTCGTCGACGGCGGGCCGACGGTGCTGGTCGACCGTGGCTACGTACGGCCCGAGACCGGGTCGCACGTGCCGCCGATCCCGCGTCCACCGGAGCACACCGTGACCCTCACTGCACGCCTGCGCGATTCCGAGGCGCTGGTGTCCGGCAAGGAACCGCTCACCAGAGACGGCTATCAACAGGTGTATTCGATCAACACCGGTCAGGTCGCGGCGCTGACCGGCGTGCCGCTGGCCGGGTCGTATCTGCAGTTGGTCGAGGACCAGCCCGGAGGCCTCGGCGTGATCGGGGTGCCGCACCTGGATGCCGGGCCGTTCCTGTCCTACGGCATCCAATGGATTCTGTTCGGCGTCGTGGCTCCCGCCGCGCTGGGGTATTTCGTCTACGCCGAGGTCCGGGCGCGGCGACGGGAGAAGGCGCTGCAGCCGTCGGTGGAGCCGGTGGCGCCGGCGGCTGACATGCCGATGACCGTCGAGGAGAAACTGGCCGACCGGTACGGTCGCCGGCGCTGAGGCGGATTGTCTTCACGCGGTTCGGGCGGCGCGCTGCCAGGCGGCCGGGCGGAGCAACCGCAGCCCGTTCAGTCCGACGATCACGGTGGAGCCCTCGTGTCCGGCGACGCCGAGCGGCAATGGCAGCGCTCCGACCAGGTTCCAGATCACCAGCGCGGTGATGAAGGCAGCGGCAATCGTGAGATTGGCGATTACGACACGGCGCGCTTGCCGGGCCAGCGCGATGACGGCCGGGACGGTGGTGAGGTCATCGCGGACTATCACGGCATCGGCAGTCTGCAGGGTGAGGTCGGATCCCGCGCCGCCCATGGCGATACCGACGTCGGCGGCGGCCAGCGCTGGGGCGTCATTGATGCCGTCCCCGACCACCGCGACGCTGTGACCGTCGGCTTGAAGTTGCTGGACCGCGGTGACCTTGTCCTCGGGCAATAGCGCCGCGCGGACGTCGGTGATGCCGACCCGGGCGGCGAGCTGGTTGGCGGGAGCGGGATTATCGCCGGTCAGCAATATCGGTGCACTGCCGGTCAATTGCCGCACAGCATCGACTGCGGCGGCCGCTTCGGGGCGGAGCTGGTCGGCGAGGCCGAAGACGCCGACCGGACGCTGCTGGCATGTCACCGCGATGGCGGTGTAGCCGCTGCGGTGCAGCGCCTCCACAGCGGCGGCCAGCGCTGACGCCTCGCGGGTGCCGGTGGCTCGGGACAGCGACGCCGGCGAGGCGACACCGATCGAACGCCCCTCGATGACGGCCGTGACACCCCGTCCCGGGCAGGCGGCGAAAGCTTCGGCCGCGGGCAGGTCCAGGCCACGCTCGCGGGCTGCGGTCACGACGGCCGCGGCCAGCGGGTGCTCACTGGGGTACTCGGCTCCTGCTGCCAGCCGCAGCAGTTCATCGGCGCTGAATCTCGTTTCGAGGCAGCGTATTTCGTTGAGTTCGGGAATCCCGCGGGTCAGCGTGCCGGTCTTGTCGAAGGCGACCCGGGAAGTGGTGCCGAGCTGTTCCATCACGACCGCGGATTTCGCGAGCACCCCGTGGCGGCCGGCGTTGGCGATGGCGGCCAGCAGGGGCGGCATGGTCGCCAGCACGATCGCGCACGGTGACGCGACGATCATGAATGTCATGGCGCGGAGCAACGCTCGCTGCACCGATTCGCCGGCCAGCATCGGTATCGCGAACACGGCCAAGGTCAGCACCACCATGGCGAACGAGTACCGCTGCTCGACCTTCTCGATGAACAACTGCGTGCGAGCCTTGGTTCCACTTGCTTGCGCAACCAAGGCCGCGATACGCGCGACGATGGAGTCCGCCGAGCGGCGATCGACCCGGATACGCAGCGCCCCAGTGCCATTGAGGGTGCCGGCGAACACCTTGTCGCCCGCGCTCTTGGCCACCGGCAACGGCTCACCGGTGATGGTCGCTTGATCCACGTCGCTGCTCCCGGCAATCACGACGGCGTCCGCGGCGACGCGTTCGCCCGGACGAACCACGATGACGTCGCCGACGTCCAGGTCCGCGGCTGTCACTACCTCTTCGCCGCCGTCGGCGCGGACACGGGTGGCGGTATCGGGTGCCAGCTCGAGCAGTCCGCGCACCGAATCCTCGGTGCGAGCGGTGGCCAGAGCCTCCAGCGCACCCGATGTGGCGAAGATGACGATCAGCAGGGAGGCGTCGGTGATCTGACCGATAGCGGCGGCGCCCATGGCAGCCACCACCATGAGCAGGTCGACATCCAGGGTGCGGCGGTGCAGCGCCTGCAACCCGGCCAACCCTGGCTGCCAGCCGCCGGCCACGCAGCAGGCCAGATACATGGCCCACCACACCTCACCTGGTCCGCCGAGCAGCTGCGCCGTCAGACCGGCGACGAAGAACACCAATGACAGTGCCGCCCAGCGCATCTCCGATAGCGCCAGCAGCGGCGTGCGCCGCACCGGCAGGACCGGTGTCCGCTCGGGTCGCGCAGCGGCGAATGTCGAGATGGACACCGATACCTCCAAGACCGCATCCGGAACCAGGCCGACGATACCAGAAGATATGAACATGTCTTCATATATATAGTGGTGGGATAAACTGCCCAGGTATGGGACATGGTGTCGGCGGCCGCGAGCGACCCACGACGCGCCTCGACGCCGAAGCGGTAGCCCATGTGGCTGCCACGCTGCAGGCGCTGGCCACACCGTCCCGCTTGCTGATCCTGACCGAACTGCGTCAGGGACCGCGTCCCGTCACCGACCTGGCCGACGCGATCGGGATGGAACAGTCAGCCGTATCGCATCAGCTGCGATTGCTCCGTCATCTCGGACTGGTGGTGGGTAACCGCAGCGGCCGCAGCATCGTCTACAGCCTCTACGACAATCACGTGGCGGAACTGCTCGACCAAGCTATCTACCACAGCGAACACCGGCGCCTCGGCATCAGCGACCCCACCCAGTCCGCAGGATAAAGCGCCACTCCCCGTGAGCTCGATCGCGATGCTGCCGACTCGGTGACCTGGGTTGGGCCGCTTGACCGGTGGCCGCGGGCGGGACCGGCCAGCCCAGGGCCGCCGGGCGGGCTGCGATCGAAATGAAATAGTGAACGCATGAGGACTCGGTCCGATGTCGGCGACGACACCGTCGAAGGACCGCAACCCGGTGCATCGCCGGCATTGCGATTGAACGGCGTCGGCAGGACCTACGGCACCCCCCCTACCCAGGTCGTGGCCCTGCGCGCGGTGAACCTGGAAGTCCGGTCCGGCGAATTCGTCGTACTTCTCGGACCGTCCGGATCGGGAAAAACCACACTGCTCAACGTCATCGGCGGAATCGATCAACCGTCCGAAGGGACGATCGAGGTGTACGGACGCCAGGTCGAACTGCTGAATCGCAAGCTGCGCACCCAGTATCGCCGCGACCAAGTCGGGTTCGTCTTCCAATTCTTCAACCTCGTGCCCACCTTGACCGCACTCGAGAACGTCGAAGTACTCGCCGAACTGACCGGCCCGGACGCGGCGCGCCGAAGTCGTGCAGCTCTGGACCAGGTGGGTCTCGGTGCGGTTGCGAACCGCTTTCCCGCGCAACTGTCCGGCGGCCAGCAACAACGGGTGGCGATCGCCCGGGCAATCGTGAAGCAGCCGCCGCTGCTCTTGTGCGACGAACCGACCGGCAGCCTTGACCTGGTCACCGGCCGACAGGTCTTGGCCACATTGCGCGATCTGACGCGAGATAAGCAGCACACCCTCGTCGTGGTCACCCACAACGCCGAGATCGCCCGGATGGCCGATCGCGTCCTCTGGTTACACGCGGGCGCGATCAGCAAGTCCGAAGTAGTCGAAAATCCAGTAGCAGCAACGGATTTGAACTGGTGAGTCGCTCGCTGCGGCGCAAAGTCCGTCGGGATGTCTGGCGGGAGCGGTGGCGCTTCGCGGCTATCGCCGCAATCATCGGCATCGGCGTTGCCGTGTTCGTCGCCGCCACCGACGGCTACCGAAATCTCGACGACTCCCTGGACCGGTCCTACGCCACCCAACGGCTGCCGGACGCGATCGTGTCCGGACCCGGTGCGGTCGGGCTCACAGACGCCGTCGCCACGTTACCGGGCCGGCCACTCGTCGAGGTGCGCCATCACGCCGACGTCGGATTGCGGCTGAACCGGCACGCCATCTACGGACGTGCTATCGGCATACCGGAGGCCCGCCAGCCCGATGTGTCGTTGCTCGACATGCAAACCGGGGCCCTGCCGGGCCGGGGGCAGGTGGTGCTCGAGCAGCACCTCGCCGACCATTATCACCTTGACCGCGGCGACACCATAGAAATATTGGGAGCGCAAGGCTGGCAACACTTTTCGGTCGCCGGCTCGGCGCTGTCCACCGAGTACCTGTGGCCGGCGCGCTCCGCGCAGGAGATCCTCACCACGCCCGAGGACTTCGGTGTGGTGTTCCTGCCCGATGACGAATTGCGGCGTGTGCTGCCGCGCGCCGGCGAGCAGATCGCCGTGTTCGCGCGCGATCGCTCCGAGGCGAGCGCTCTGATCGCCGCCACCGGCGACATCGCCCGGAATACGGGGCTGCAGTTCGTTCCTCGCGACCAGCAGGGGTCGTATCAGACGCTGCGCGACGACGTGAAGCAGTTCGGTAGCCTCGCCGGCATCCTGCCGTGGCTGTTTCTCGCCGCCGTGGTGCTGGGGACGTATGTGCTCCTGTCCCGGATCGTGTGGGCGCAGCGGGCCGTTGTCGGAACCCTGATCGCCAACGGGCTTTCGCCGAACACGGTGCGCCGACATTACCTGGGTTACGGTCTCGCCTGCGCCGCGGTGGGGACACCGCCCGGGTTGCTCGGTGGTTACCTGTTGGGGCAATTCATCACCACCAGGTACACCGAGGCCATCGCGCTGCCGATGCACCTGACCCAGATGCATGTGCTGACATACCTGTTGGCCGCCGCCGCCGCATTCTCGGTCGCACTGGTTGCTGCGGTGGCGCCGGCGACTGCCGCGGCCAGAATGCAACCCGCAGAAGCCATGCGGGTGGCCCCGCCGAGCGTGCGGGGTCGTCGCAGCCTGGTCGAACGCCTGGTGCCGGCGCTCGAGCGCGCCCCGGCCCGGTGGCGCATGATGCTGCGGTCCATCCTGCGCAATCGTCGGCGAACGGCGTTCACCGCGGTGGGAGTGGCGGTTTCGGTGATCCTGGTGATGGTGTTCGCCGGCATGCGCGACACGGTCCCCAGCATGGTCGACCGCCAGTTCGGGCAGATCGAGCGCCAGGATGGCGACGCGGTGGTATCCGGTCCGGTCGAGGCCGTTGCGGACAGGCTCCGCGCGGACCCTGACGTCGCCGCTGCCGAAGCCTTCAGTTCCTACGGCGTCACCCTTTCTGCTGCCGCCCACCGGTACGACACAATGATGATCGGGCTGTCACCCCAGACCCAGATGCACGCGTTTCCGGCTGAATCGGGAGCCGACCGACTGACCGGCGACGGAGTCCTGCTCGGGGTAGGTCTGCGCGACACCCTGTCGGTCTCGCTGGGTGACCGCGTCGACATCGCAGTGCCGCAGTCGAAACTCCGGTTCACCGAACGGGTGGCCGGATTCGTCGACGAACCGTTCTCGCCCGTCGTGTACATCTCACTGAACCAGCTTCGGGCACAAGCGGCTTCGCTGCCGCCGAATGGCGTGCGGATCAAACTCAAGCCGGGCACCGACGCGCGCTCGGCAGGAGACCGGATCGCCGCCGTCCCGGGCGTGGTCGCGTACCGGTCGACGACAGCGCTGGCATCCACCATGCGGCAGGCCTTCAGCCTCTACAACACGCTCGTCAACATCATGCTCGTCCTCGCGGCCGTGATGGCGGCCGCGATGTTGTACAACGCGATGTCGGCCAACATATCCGAACGGTTGGGCGAACTCGGCGCACTGCACGCCGAAGGTATGAGCGCCGGCATGCTCGCCCGTCTGATCGCGACCGAGAACTTCAGTATTGCCGCAGCCGCGGTCCCGTTCGGGATTGTCGGCGGGATCCTCGACGCGGAGCTGTTGTTGTCGACCTATACCAGCCACGGCTACCATGTGCGCCTCGAGATGCATACCGCGACACCGCTAATCGTCGCATCGGCGATTCTGCTTGCCGCTGTGCTGGCGCAGATTCCGGTGGTGCGAAGGATTTACGGCATCGATCTGGCACGGATCGTGCGGGAGCGCGCCTTGTGATCGTGAAGGTTGAGTGCCCCTCGAGTGGCGTGCGGCGGTAGCGGTCGAACGTCGACGCAGGGACGGTCATCAGGTCGCCAGATCCGAAGCGCACACTGCCACCGGTGGTGTCGGCCCCACGGGAGTGGCCGGCCCCAGGGCCGAGGTGAACTCCGACCACAAGCGAGTCGCACGCACGAACCGTTGCGAGACCACCGTGCGGTTACTGCCGATCGCGCCGATGAACTCGGTGGCCGCCAACC
Source organism: Mycobacterium sp. NGS29 (assembly GCF_059812965.1). NCBI lineage: Bacteria > Bacillati > Actinomycetota > Actinomycetes > Mycobacteriales > Mycobacteriaceae > Mycobacterium > Mycobacterium sp. NGS29. The sequence goes on along the minus strand of NZ_JCALDR010000001.1, from coordinate 263,117 downwards.
GAACTGCCTGGGGCCATATTTGGTTGCGAACCTGCGCCGTGCCGGGTTCGTATGCAATGCCGACGCGTTCGGAGATCGGCACATCTGTTGTCGCAGCGCGGGTGTCAGGACGTCGGTGCCACCAGGTGGATCCGTGGGTATGGGCGAGAACCAACTCACCGGCCTCGGATCCGGCCGTGATGGTATGCATCAGGCGCGCATAGTTATCGGGGTCGTCAGGGCACAGTTCGTTCTGGATCAACAGGTCGACGGTCACATCGCCCAGGATCATCCGGCCGGCGACAAAGGAACTCGGCGGGCCCTCGGTACGGGGCGGCACCACGATGCGAGCCGGCGTCAGCGGGCCGATGACGGCACTGAGAACGGTGAACAGCGGATAGGACACGTGGATCGACGAGCGGGCGTGAACGTAGCGTATCGGCGCAATCTTATCGAGAGCTCTTGCCGCCGTGATGAATTGGCGCATCGGCGCAACCCGGCTGTAGAAGTCGTTGACGGCGTAGAGTTTCGAGTTCGCTTTGGCCACCCGCAGTAGCTTCAAGACCTCGTCGGCATGAACGGGTTGCTCCTGCAGCACGTGTATGCCGCGCGCAAGCAATTGTTCGCAGATCTGGGCGCCTTCGCCCCCCACCACTGCAGAGCGCACCACCACGAAGGCGATGTCGACAGCCGGCAGGGCGGCCAGGTTCGGGTAGAGCGCTATGCCGAGCCGATCCGCCAGGTGTGCCGACGCCGCAGATCCGGTGGAGACCAGTCCGACCAACTCCACGGGCGATTCGGGCGCGGCCAAACCTTCGGCGTAGACCGCGCCGAATGTCGCTCCGACCACGACGGCCGTGGGTCGTTCCCGGCGGCTCGCGGTCACAGGGCACCTTCCTCGATCGTCGAGTCGTCGATCACAGATACCGCGGTGCCTGGCACGGCCTCGACGACGAAGTCCAATGCGTGCCGCGGCGTTTCGATGCTCCAGAACGGCTGGGCGCCGGTCCGCGCGTCCGAATAATGCTGGGCCGCGTAGGCGGTCACGGCTCCGGTGACGCGGTAGCTGTCCGTGCAGGTGAAAGCGAGGGTTCTGGGAACGGGACCGGCGCCGGCGGCGGCGACTATCGCGAAGTAGGGTCGGCGGCCGAAGAGGTCCAATTTGGCCGCCTCGAGCACCGCATTCAGGTCTTGCGACCTCTTGTCGTCCACCGCCAACAGCTGCATCGCACGCGTGGTGCGTTCACCGTCGAACACGTTCAGCCACTGGACATTGCCGGTGCCCAGCCGGGCTGCGACCGCGACGGTTTCGGCGTCCAGGTATGGGTGCACGCTGACCGATCCCGGAAAATACTGCGCCGGAGCGGGTTTGCACTCAGCACGGCTGATCCGTCGCACCGTCCCGCCGCGCCAGGCGGCACCCGGGTAGCCGTGTGTGTCGTGCAGGCTGGCGAGGTATTCCAGCACCGACGCGGGCGTCAACCGCTGCAGTCCGCCGCACCACACGGTGATGTCGTCGGTCTGCTGCTCGGCAAGCACCCGGAGCAGCAATCCGGACAGGCCGGGCTGCACACCTGTTTGCAGGACGACGGGGACTGGCGCCGTCGCATACCGGTCGAGCAGTGCCTGGTCGCCGCCCGGGTCGATATAGGGCACCCCCGCTTCGATGGCGGCCCCGGCGACCTGTGCGCTGAGCTGTTGGGACGGACCGGCGCAGTTGATGATGACATCGCAACGGGTCAGGGCAGCGTCGAGTGCGGCCCGATCGGTCACGTCGAGTCGCGTTGTCTCGATGTCCCCCACCACGGCTGAGGCCGCCTCGCGCAGGCGGGTTTCGTCGCGACCGGCGACCACCACAGCCAGGTCGTCGCGGTGTGCCAGCACGGCAAGGCAACTTCGGCCCACCGCGCCGGTACTGCCGAGCAGCAATGCATTCCGCACCGGACCTATGCCTCGGCGGTCCAGGAATTCGCCAGCAGCTTGGCGACGGACTGCGCGTTTTCGCCAGTCAGACAGTCGAAATGGGTGCCGTCGATGTCGGTGATGGTCAACTCCCCCAGACAGTAGTCCGCCCAGAACGCGGTCATGTCCTCCTGCAGCGTCGGCAGGAAATGAATATCGCCGCGTTGGCGAAGGAAGTGGATGTCACCGAGGTACGGCTCGGTCGCGCCGTGCACCACCGCACGCAGGCTATGCACGAAGATCGACCGCAACTCGCCGAGCGTTTCGACGTCCCAGGACTCGCCCAGCACACCGGATTCGGCCAACAATGTAAGGCGTGCCTCGCCGGCCTCGGCACTGCGCTCCAGGCAAGCCGCAAGCACAGGTTCGGCTACGCCGCGCAGCGCACCGGCCGGTATCACGTCGGCGTAGCGCGCCCGCGCGCGCGTGAACGCGCCGCGGACCGCGTCGTCGTCCACCTGCATGCCGAGAACTTCCGGTGACACACCGAGGATCTGGGCGAAGCAGTAGTCGAGAACGTCGTCGTCTTCGACGTCCATCGGGACGCGGTAGGAACTCACCACCGTAACGGTGCCGACCTCGATGCCGGCCTCCTCCAGGCATTTCGCGATCTCAGCCGAGAGCAGACCACCCATGCAGTAGCCGAGCAGGTGAACCTTGGCCGGCGCCAGGGCGACAAGCGCGGAGCAATAACGGGCTGCCAGGGTGGTGAACAACTCGGCGGGCGCGATCTGAGCATACCCGTCACTCGGAATCCGTTGCAGTCCATAGAGTTCAGTAATGCCGGCGGCGCGCAGGTACGGGATCAACTCGTCGTAGGGAGCCACTCCCCCGCTGCCGTCGTGCACACATACTGCAATCTCGGCGGCCCGCGTGAAACCCGGTCCGGGGCCCAGGTACACCAGCGGTGAGCCGATCCCGGCAACTTCCGCCTCGGCCGACACCGGTCGCGACCGGGGTGCGCGCACCACCTCGGCGGCTGCGGCCAGGGTGGGATGGGTAACCATCGCGCGAAGCAGATCGTCCCACGCCAGCCCGGCGGCTTCGGCGATCTCACGGCGGATGCGGCCGATTGCCTGTGCCATCAGCAGCGAATCGCCGCCGAGCGCGAAGAAGTCGGCGCCGGGTGACAGGGTGTCGATCGACTCCAGGCCCAGCACACCAACCCATATCTCCCCGATTCGGGCCTGCAGGTCGTCAAGGGGGCCGGACATTCCTGCCGTACGGTTGTCGCCGGCACGAGCCGCGCAGCGCAGCGACTCGAGTTCGGCGGTCACTGCCGCGCGGTCGATCTTGCCGTTGGTCGTCAACGGCAGCGACGGTAGGCAGATGATGTGTTGCGGGACCATGTAACTCGGCAGGACGTCCCGGGCCTGCGCGGTCAGCTCCTCGGGCCGTAGCGCGTACGCGGTGGAAGCCGAATCACACCAGAACACGTGCTGGCCCAGTCGCCCCAGCGGATGCTCAGCCGGCGGGAAACTGCACACTTCGCCGAAGGGCGACCGTTCGAGCGCGACATGCCATTGCGCGTAGGTGAGGAAAGCCGAGTTCGTCCCCGCCCGAGCATCGGTGAAACCGTGCAGCCCCTCTTTGAACTCCATCGAGATCATCAACGGATGGTTGACGGCTGTCGCGTCGATGAAGACCAGTGACCCGCCGGGTGTCAGCAGCCGATTCAGCGCGGCGAGCGTGTCGTCGATGTTGATCGCGTTGTGCAGCACGTTGGCGCAGACGACGACGTCGAACGAGCAGGAGGAGAAGCCCTGCTCCGCAGGCGGCAGGTTGATATCGAAGAGGCGATAATCGACGAAGCTGTAGTCGGCGAGCTTCTGACGGGCCTGAACGAGAAAGAAATTCGATACATCGGTGAACGTGTAGCGCACCTGACTGGAGGCCAGCGCGGCGAGCAGGTCCGCGGTGGTGCCGCCGACACCCGCCCCGACTTCCAAGATCCGCAACGGCCGCGCCGCCGTCGCCCGGGTCACCCGCGCTGTCACACCGGCCACCACCAGTTGATTGACGTATCTGCTGAGCAGGTTCTCGCGGTAAGCGGCCGTCGCGATGTCAACGGTCGCCTCCGGAAACAGCAGCGCGAGCGGATCGACGGTACCGGCCAGCAGGCCCGGTAGGTTCTGGATGCATTCGCCGACATAGGCCAGCAAGTCATCACCGTAGCCGACGGCCGCACCCAGCGTGCGTACCTGCTGCCACTGCGCTACGCACGCGGAAAGTTCATGGTGCGCAACCAGTTCCACCGCGTCCGAAGACGCCTTTACCAACCTTTCGTCGGCGAGCACGTCCAGCCAGCGGCACAGCAGGCGCTGCAACCGGTCCGGCAGCGACAACCGGCGGGCCAGTTCGTCGACGGTGAGCTGTTCGCCCGGGAGCGCCGCGGTCGCCAGCGCCGCGCACATACTTCGCAGTGCGGCCGACTTCGCGGCGGTAGCGAACAGTAACAATCTCTCCACGTCGAGATCGGCGGTGCGGCGCTGATGTGCGGCGTCGATGGCGTCGGTGGTATCCGTTGTGCTGGTGCGGCGTTCGGAGAGTTCGGCGTCGCCGGCCGGCCCTGGGACTACCGCGGCCGCGATCACCCGGTCCTGCGATGCCCGGCCGAGGACGGTGGCCAGCGCGGTCCGCACCCCCGGCAGGCCGCTCAACGCGGCCTCCACCTCCGCCAATTCGATTCGGTGCCCGCGGATCTTGACCTGGTTGTCTCGGCGGCCGAGCAATTCGATCACACCGTCGTCGGTGACCCGGCCGTAGTCACCGGTTCGGTACAGTCGCTCTCCGCTGACCGGATGAGTGAGGAAAGCAGCCGCCGTGCGGTCGGGATCACCGAGGTATCCCTGCGCGAGTCCCACTCCGCCGATATGTATCTCGCCCACCTGCCACGGAGCCGCGGGCTCACCACGGTGGGTCAGCACCTGAACGCACTGGTTGCGCATCGCGGTGCCATACGGGATGCTGCGCGCATACTGACGCGCCGCCATGGGTTGGCAGATGGACCAGATCGCGGCTTCGGTCGCACCGCCGAGGCTGAGCATCGCGGCTGCCGGCGCCAACGCGGCGATCTGTTCGGGCTGCGAGACCGGGATCCAGTCACCTGACAGCATGACCTGCCGCAGTGTCGGCAGCGTCGCCCGGTCGGCGTACTCCAGCAGCAGTTGCATCTGCGCCGGAACGGAATTCCACACGGTGACACGATGTTTCGAGATATCTCGGAACCACGCGTGTGGATCATTGCGCCCGTCTCCGTCGGCGAACACGATGGCGCCGCCCGCAGCGAGCATACCGAAGATGTTGTACACCGACAGATCGAAAGTGTGTTGCGATACCGCGAGCACCGAATCGGTCGCGCGGATGCCCAGTCGCTCGTTGACATCCTCGACGGTGTTCAGTGCGGCGCGGTGACTCATCATGACTCCCTTGGGGATTCCGGTGGATCCCGAGGTGAAGATCACGTACGCCGTGTCGTCGGGCCGCGCCGGCGCAACCGCCGGTGTCGCCGCCCCGTCGGGCAGCCAGGTCGCCGCGTCGGCGAGCAGCTGATCAACCCGCCCCCGCTGTTCGAACACGGCAGCCGGCGAACACTGCGAAACGATCTGAGCTATCCGATGATCCGGCCACTGCACGTCCAGCGGCACATACGCAGCGCCGGCCAGTACGGTACCTAAAATCGCTGCGACCTGGCTCCGGCCGTGCGGCAGGCGGATTCCGACGTAGTCACCGACACCGACGCCACTGGCCGACAACTCCGTGGCCACCGCACGCGCAGCGGCGAACAACTCGGCGTAGGTGGTGGACAGGTCGCCCTGCCGGATCGCGACCGCTGCTGGAGTCTGCGCGACGTTGATCAGAAACCCCGAGTGCAGCAACGCCTCCGGCATCTTCCGCACCGCGGCGGGTTCCGGCGCGATCGCCGGCAACAACGGGCGCTCCCAGGCCGGCGGGTCGGTGCTCAATGTCTGCAGGGCGGCGCGGAAATCGCCGAACGCACGGTCGAGCGCGTCGGCGCTGATCACCCCGTCACGGGTGTCCCAGTTGATTTCACACGCCCCGTCGATCTCGAAGACCTGGCAATCCAGCAGTACCTGCGGGGTCTGGCTCAGACCGCGACCCGGTATCGGGCGTAGCAAAGCGGAGTCGGCGGCGGTGTGCTGCGTGGCGTAACCCAGCGTCGACGTGAGCACCACCGGTGAGTGCTCGCCGCGGTTCTCGTCGCTGCGCGCCAGCATCCGGGCTACGTCGACGCCGCTGAGGGTGGCGTGGTCCATGTCGTCGAACAGACGCGCGCCCATCACCCGCAGCAGTTCGCCAAAAGGGGGCTGCCCCCGCAGGTCTGCTTCCAGCAGGCTGGTGCCGGTGAAATCCCCGACCAGCCGGGCGACCTCGGGGGTGAACGGGTGGCGGGCCATCGTCGTCAGCGTCAACAGGAAGTGGTCGCGGTCGCCGTATCGGCCCAGGACGGTGGCGAACGCCGCCGCGATCGCCACACTGGGCGTGGCACCGCATTCGGTCGCGCGTCCGGTGAACGCCGCGAACTCGTTGGCGGGCAACCGCATCGACCGTCGGGAAAAGGTCGGCGCCGTTTCGGCCGGCCCGGTCGGCAACAGGGGCAGCGAAATCGGCGGCGGCAGCTGTTCGAGGCGGCCCTGCCAATAGTCAAGATCGCGCTGTCTCCGACGCGATCCGGCCACCGAGTCGCGATAGCGGGCGAGGTTGAGCAGGTACTCACGGAAGCTGAATTCGGGTGCAGGCAGGCGATGTTCGGGATCGAGCAGACAGTGGCCGAAGTCGGTCATCAGGATGAAGATGCTGACGAAATCGGCGATCAGCAGGTCGACCGACACGTGCAGCACGGCATCGTCCGGACCGATCGTGACCACGATGTCATACATGGGCCCCGCGCCCAGCGCGTAGCTGCGGTTGCGCAGTTCCTCGCCGATCCGGGCACGCTCACCCTCGATGTTGTCGGCGCTCTCGTGGACGGTGATGCCGTCCGCGATATCCGGGCAGATGACCTGATAGCCATCCGGCTGGACCACACAGCGCAACATGTCGTGCGCGTCGACGACTTTGCGCCACGCCGACCGGTACGTTTCGGCGCTCGGTTTCGCAACGGTGTAGTCGACGACGAACTCGGCGTACCCGTGGCAACCGACCCCGCCCCATCGGAACGCCGAGGTGCGGCCGACCGAGTACGCCGCCTGCACGTCGGTGAGCGGAAACGGTTCGAACCTGTCCTGCGGCGCTCGCAGCACCTCCGCCTCGCGGTTCAACACCGCGATGATGTCCGGTTTCGCCGCGGACAGTTGCGCTTTCAGATCTGCGCTCAGCACGCCTTGCGGCGCCCGGAAGCGGAGGTTCGCACCGTCGACCCACAGCTGCACACCGACACGGCGCGCTTGGTCGATCAGCTCGGCGGCACTCACAGCACTCCTTCTTCGATGTCCGAATCCTGGCCTGCCGGCTCGTGATCGACCGCCTTCAGTCGCGCGGCGAACTCCCCGATCACCGGATTCTCGAACAGCAGCCGCATACTGGCCCCGGGCGCTATCTCGCGGCTGATCTGCTCGACGACCCTGGTCGCGGTCACCGAGTCGCCGCCGAGTTGGAAGAAGTTCTGGCCCGGTTGCACGCGGGGCAGGTTCAGCGCCACCGCGCAGATCTGCAAGACCCGTTCGAGGAGTTCAGCTCCGCTGTCGTCTCCGTTCGGCGCGGGGGACGTGGCGACGGCGGACACCATGGCTTGGACCAGCGCGTCGAGGTTGGTTCGCGCGACATCCGCAGAGATGGCCTGCGTGACGAAATCCCAGGACAGCGCCAGCGAGCCGGCGTTCTCCCACATCTGGAAGTCCAGCACCGTCTGCGGCGTCTGGGAGAGCCCGTACACCAACGACCCCAACTCGAAGGATGATCCGCGCGACGTATCGATCAGCCCGAGCCCGCTGGTGAACACCACTGGGAAGACGGCGTTCGCGGGTTGACCGTGGTGACGCAGCAGTTCCCGCTGTAGCCACACGGCGTCCGCGGTGCGGTGCGGCAGGTCGGTGAGCAGCTGCCGCTGCAGCCGGCGCGCCTGCTCCCAGATCGGCAGGTCGGCGTCGACTCGACATTCCAGTAGCAGCAGCGACGTGAAATCCCCGATCACGTCCTGGATTCCGGCCACCCCGGGATCGCGGTCGAACAACGTGACATTGATGCAGAACTGCGTCGTTCCGGCCCAGCCGGCCAGCACCCGCGCGTAGTTGGCCAGCAGGAAGGATGCCGCGGTGACCCTTTCGGTCCGGCACGCCTGGCTGATCTTCGTCCAGACATCCCGCGCGACAACGGCTTCGACGCGATCGAAGACTGGTTTTCCGATGTCGAGGATCACCTGTGTCGGGGCCAGCCGCGGAGCGGGCGGCAACGATGGCAGGCGCGCGCGCCAATAGTCACGGCCCGCGGCCAGGTGCGGCAATACCGATTCGTCTGCACCCGGCCACAACTCGGGGTGGTCGCGCACGTATTGGGCGAATGTGGTTTGCAGCGTCGGCAATTGGGCGGGATCGCCACCGCTGTACAGATAATCCAGCTGCGCCAGAGCGATCATCATGCTGGTCCCGTCGAGCATGACGTTGTCCATGCTGATGCCGATGACGGCGTCACCAACGCCTGCCTGGACGCCGAAGTCGATTCCGGGACGGGTGGTGAGGTCGATCACCTGGTCCCGCATCCGTCCCCGCACATCGGGGTGATCACACACCACCGGTTCGATCGGCACCGGGTGAACGGTGGCGCACAACCGCGACCCGGCACCGTCCGTCTTGGTTGTCACGGTGGTGCGCAGTCCTGGATGGTGCTCGACGAGCCGGCGGGCAGCGGCTTCGAACCTGGACCGGTCGAAGTCGCGCACCTCGAACTCGAAATAGCAGTGTGCGGCGACCCCGCTCAGCATGAATCCACCTTCGCGGCCGGCCAGGTACGCGTGCTGGACGACGGTCAGCGGCACTTCGCTCTCGCTGTGCAGCGGCGGTGGCGCCGGAGTAGGCGGCGGTGTCCCGGGCGCGCCGGCGTGCGCGGCAAGTTCACCCAACAGCGGGTAGTTGAACAAGTCGACCAGGGCCAGCCGTCCGAAACCGGCGGTCCGTAGATCGGCGTAGACCCGGGTCGCCACCAGGCTGTCGCCGCCGAGCAGGAAGAAGTCGTCGGAGGCGCTCGGCAGGATGTGATCCGCGAGATTCAGGTGCCGTCGCCATATTTCGGCGATTGTGGCCTGGACCGATTGGTCGGCGACGGAGGTTTGCGCAGGGACCGCCGCGGGTGTCGCGGCGCTCGAGCGCAGCGCTGCTCGCCGCGGCGAAATCCGCTGCCGCGGTTGCGCCACGATCGTCAGGCCCGCACCGTCCTGCGTCATCTGTCCCGGCTGCCAGCCGTGTTGCGCGATGAACCGCCACCACTGGTCCGGCGTTCGCAACGCTCCGGGCAACAGGACACCGGGATTGAGAACAGCCGCGCTGGCCAACGTCGCCGCAGTGATCTCACAAATTTCGGCCGCCCACAGCCAGCCGGTATCGGTCACCGTCAGCGCGTCGAGCACGGCCCCCGCGTCCGGCAGCTGGTGCAGCGATCCGCAACAGATCACGACATCCGCTGCCACAGAAGGGATTTGGTGCGGCGAGACGATATGCCGCACGGCGGAGGGCAGCTTCCTGCCGGCCGCGATGTCGGCCAGGACGGAATTGGGCTCGAAGCACAGATAGTCCGCCACGACCGCACCGATCATGTCGGTAAGCCGTTGGGTGACCAATCCGGTCCGCGAACCGACTTCCAGGATCCGCAGCCGACGACCGACAGCGCGGGCATGTCCGAAGATGCGTTCGGTGAGATCGTCGAGCGCCCACTGCAGCCGCCCTTCGGCCAGCAGCATCGCCTCGGGGGCAAGTCGTGGGTCTCCGATCAAGGTCTGCGCCGACGCCGCTCCGCTGACGATATCGGCCAATCGCCGAGCGGCACGGGCGGTGTCGTGGCCGGTCGACAGCGGAAGTTGCTGCCACCGCCGCACTACTTCGGCATATTCCGGTCTGACGTGCCCGGGTGCGCAGAGACCGCCCGCGGCGGCGATGACCGCTGCGGCCCAATCGGATTCGTCTAACGGCGGCTGCTGCGCCCCGGCCACATCAGGCTCACCCGCCGGCGCTTCGGCATGGTTGTGCACTGCGCGGCGAAAACACGAAAAGACCGCTGCCAGATGATCTTCGGCAATCAGGTTGGTGGCTGTGTCCCAGCTGATCCGGGCTCCGCCGCGGTCGTCCTCGATCTGGCAGTCCAACCAGACCCCGGGGGTCTGCGTCATCGTGCGGATACTGGACAACTGCGCCGGGCTCTGCGGCACGAGGCCGAGCGTGCTGGTGAACACCACCGGATAGCCGGCAGAACCGCGCGCGCGCAGGGCGGCGAGGTGCCCAGTTGCATCAGTACCGCTGCCGACCGCACGCCACAGTTGCTGCTGCGCGGCGGCCACTGCCTCCGGCGAGCCCGGTCCCGCGGCACCGTAGTCGGCCTCGCACAGCGCTAACCGGGTGAAGTTCCCCAGCACTTCGCGGTCAGCGGGTGCGTACCCGGGTCGGTGTGACATTGGTACGACGACGGCGAAGCGGTCACCGGCACCGCCCGCATGCAACGCCGCCGTGAAGGCCTCGAAGATCAGCGCGGTCGGTGTGACCCGCAGTTGAGCTGCCCGATCCCGCAGGCCGGTGAACTCGCCCGCACTCAGGGTGAAGCTGCAGCGCTGGAAGCCGACCCGGGTGGCCCAGTCGGGTCGCTGGTCACGCAGCGGCAGCGTCGGCGGCGGGCACGCAACATCGAAATCGCTTTCGCCGCTTACTTTTTCGCTGGCGAAGCGGACGAACACGTCGGCGCTGGGGTCTACCCGCCGCGGCCGGGGTGTCTGCTGGTAATCGGCGATGATCGTGGCGATCACGGTGGCCAGGCTACGGGCGTCCAGACTGAGATAGTTGATCAACAGACCCACATAACGCGCCGAGCCCGACGGCGCGAAACAGGTGATCACCGGAACCTCGCGTGGATCGAAGTCCCCGTCGGTGATGCGCAACAGCAGGGTATCCGGATCACCGGCGTCCACGAGCTCGACTCTCACGTCCGGGGTGTGGCGGTGCACGCGCTGGCCGGTGTCGGACTCCAATCCGCAGCGCAGGACCGCGAATTCCTCGACACACGAGGTCACTACCGCAACGAACCGGTTCAGGTCGATCCGGCCGTCGGTCGCATCGACACCCAGAACGATCGCGAAGTGCGTTGGCGCACGGGTGCTTCCGTTCAGGCCGGCACTGCCGAGCACATAGGCCTGCTGCAGTCGGGTCAGCGGAAACTCGGTATCCCTCATTGCCGGCCCGGCGACATGTTCAGCCGGGTGCCGCGTCACCGCACCGATGACACACCCGGCGGCGAACTCGCCGAGCGTGGGGCGGCGCAACAGTTGTCCGACCTCCGCCCCGAGCACTCCGCGGCGCTTCAGATCCGCGGCCACCTGCGTCGCGCGCAGGCTGTCGCCGCCGTGAGCGAAGAAGTTGTCGTCTCGGCGTGCGACAGGTTGTCCCAGCACCACTGACCAGGTGTCGGCGATCAGCTGCTCCACCGTGCTCAACTCGGCGCCCGGATGCTCGGTCGCCGCCGTCCGTATCGCGGATTCCACCTCTCGGACGGCACGGCGCCGGTCGACCTTGCCGTTACCGGTGAGCGGCAGTTCCGCGGCGCGGACGAAATGTCTGGGCACCATGTAGTGGGGTAGGCGAGTTGCGAGATATGCGCGCAGTTCGGCCGAGATCGCATCGGTCAATCCGGCGCTCCCGCTGCACACTACGACCGCCCCCAGAGCGGCGTTGCCGTGGATCGGCACCACCGCCGCGCTGTCGATCAGGGCATGCCCACGCAGGGCGTGCTCGACCTCACCGCACTCCACGCGGTGACCACCGATCTTGACCTGAGAATCGATCCGGCCCAGAAACTGCAAAGTGCCGTCGCGCCAGTAACAACCGAGGTCGCCGCTGCGATACCAGCGGTCGCCGATCTCATCCACGACGAAGCGCTCAGCGGTCATATCCGGCGCGTTCAGGTAGCCCTGGGCGACACCTGCGCCACCGATCCACATCTCTCCCGCGACGTAATCGGGACAGTCCCTACCCCGGTTGTCGACAACGCGAAACCTCTGATTGGACAACGGGTATCCGTAGGGCACCGATACCCATGCGGGATCGACTTCACCTGTCGCCGGCAAGACGAACTCGTTCGACCAGATCGCGGCCTCGGTGGCGCCACCCATCGCGACCAGCCGCGCATTCGGCGCGGCACGGTGCAGGCGGCTGGGCATGGTCAACGGAATCCAGTCACCGGACAGGAACACCGACTGCAAACTCGGCAGCGTCTCCTCATTGTCACCCGCCGCAATCAGCAGCATGTCCAGCAGAGCTGGCACCGAATCCCACACCGTGACCTTGAATTCGGTGATCAGCGCGCGCCAGCGGAACGCATCGCGGCGAGACTGCTCGGAAATGATCACCAGGCTGGCACCACAGCTGAGCGGGCCGAAAATGTCGTAGACACTGAGGTCGAAGTCCAGGGCCGAAATCGCCAGCAGTGCATCGGCACAGCCAATCCCGTTGCGCTGGTTGACATCATGAACCGTGTTGAGCGCCGCTGCGTGCGAAATCAGCACGCCCTTGGGCTGGCCGGTGGATCCGGAGGTGTAGACGACGTAGGCGGTGTCGTCCGGGTCCACCCGGATCGGATCCCTCGGCACACCCTGGAGTAGCGATTCGAGGTCATGAAGCACCAGGGCTGCGGTCAGACTGTGCAGCAACTCAGGTGAACCGATCAACCCGGCCATTCCCGACAAGCTGCAGATGCGCTCGAACCGTTCGGCCGGTTGGTCCACCCCGATCGGGAGGTAGCTGCAACCGGCCATCATCACCCCGAGCACCGCGACGACCTGGGCGGGGCCCTTGGCCAGTCGAATGCCGATCACCGAGCCCGGCGCATGTCGTTCGGCGAGCACTCCCGCCACCCGGCGCGCGAGCTCGTCGAGGTGGACGTAGGACAGGTGCGGGTATGTCGCGGCGATCGGGTCACCGTCACCCTGGCTGTTGAATTCGTCCGCTGCCCAACGTAAAGCGACCCGGCCGGGATCGGCCTGCACCTGTCGCCGAAACGCGTCGTGGAGTAACCCGTCGGCGCGCGGAGCTGCAGTGGCGTTGCGTTGCCGGCGAATCAGTCGCGAACGTTGCGGAAGTTCGATGGGGACCGCCGTGGACCACTCGCGGTTGCCGAGATGTTCCAGGAGCCCGACGTAGGCGCCGAACATGTCTGTGACGACGCCGGGAGAAAAGCAGCTGGCCCGGTAATCCCACGACACGATCAGACCGCCTGAGGCATCGGGTACGGTACCAATCTGATTGTCGATGAGCACCTGTGGGGTCATCGAGGATACTTCGCCCAACGCTCCAAGGGTGTCGATGTCGCGTTGCCGCTGGGCGGTCGTCGCAGCGGCGTAGGTGAACACCACCGGTGCGATCCCGCTGTGTCCGGTGCCGGCCTGCAGCTGTGCCGCAAGCAGATCGGTGGATTCCGGAGCGGTCAACGCGGCGCGCAGTCCCTCCTGAACGCAGCGCACCAGGTCGGCAAATCCGCCCTCGGTGTCCATGCCCGCCCGGTAGAGATGAGTCGCGGTGAAATCTCCGATCACTTCCGCGGCGTCCGGCGGGCGACCGAAAGTCGTGACGTTGACTAAGAACTCGTCGCTGTTGCTCCAGCGGTGCAATACCGCGGTGTAGGCGGCGAGGAACACCGCCGCGCGGGTGACTCCGTGGGCGCGGCACATCTCGTCGAGAGCGGCCAACAGGTGGGCACTCAACGTGTGTTGTTCGCGAGCGAACGCGATGGCGCATTCTTCCGCCAAGGGCAACGGCGGGCATTCCGGCAGCCGTTCGACGTTGTCGGTCGACGACGGCGCAGTGGGCGCACGGACCAGATCGCTACAACCCGCACCCACGGCGGGGAGTCGGTCGCCGCGGTATAGCGCGGCGAGATCATGCAGCAGAAGATCGATGCTGCTCAGGTCGGCGATGATGAGGTCGATCGCGAAGTGCAGGATGCAGCGGTCGGGCAGACGGGTCAGTTCCACCCGCCAGGTATCGCCGGTTTCGATACCGAATCGGTGGTGGCGCAGTCTGTTCCGGACCTCATCGAGGTGCGGCCGATGCGCAGTGCCGGCGACCTCGGTCAGATCGTGGACCCGAAGCGGGGCGTGAACAGCTTCAGATCCGATCTGACATCGACCGGCGTCCGGAAAACTGCTGCGCAGCATCGGGTGCCGGCGCACCAGCTCGCCGAGGGCAGCATCGAGCCGATCCGGGTCGATGGTGGCGCCGCTGAGTTCGAAATAGGTTTGGCAGCCCACCCCGCCCAGGGGCTGCGCCGGATCGCGACCTATCCAGTACGCGCGTTGTAGCGCGGTCGTTGGTACATCGGATCCGGCCGTGCCGGGGTCCCGCGCCGGAATCGTTGGCGCAGAGTCGAAGAGACGCTGCCACGTGCGCAGTGTCGGGTCGGCGTACAGATCGGCGAAGTTGACCTGGCGCGACATCGTCGCAAACCATTGGACAACCTGCGCGGTCATCATCGAGGTCAAACCCAGTGTGGTCAGATCGGAGTCGAGTTCGAGGTCGTGAACGTCGACGCCGAGCAACCCCGCGACGAATCGGGCCGGCTCGGTCGTCGGCCGCTCGTGTCTCGCCCCGCCAGCCGATATCGAAACCTCGTGCACGACATCGAATTTCGCCGAGTCGAGCATGTCGAGTGTCTTACGCCGCCGGATCTTGCCGGACGTGGTCCTGGGTAGCACGCGGGGGCGGACCCAGACAATGCGCTCTGGAGCGGTCTGGTGCACCGCGAGAATCCTGCGGCGCAGCACCCGACTCAGGTCATCGAGGTCCTCGGCTGGGGCCGCGGTTTCCGCGACCAGCCACCACGCGTGGGAATCCTGTGGTTGCACCGCGCACGCGCCGCCGCTGTCGACCCCGCAGGGTGCCTCTTCGACGGTCAACTCGATGTCGTTGGGGAAATAGTTGCCACCGCCGACGATGATCAGATCGCGGAAACGTCCGCAGATGTAGAGTTCGCCGTCGCTGCGGAAGCCGGCATCGCCGGTACGCAGATAGGGCCCCATGCCGTCGGCGGTGGTGGCGCCGAAGGTTTCGGCGGTCAGCTCGGGTTGTCGCCAGTAGCCGTTCGGCAGGCCCGCTCCGCCGACCCAGATTTCGCCGACATCGCCGTCGGACAGGACAACGCGCGACTCCGGATCGACGATGCGCACATCCCAACCGAAAGTGCTGTCACCGCAACTGATCAGGGTGCGCACCCGGTGGCCGGCCGGGACCGGTCCGACGATCTCGGCCGCGCGGCCGCGGTTGAGTTGCTCGGCATCGAAGGTGGCCTGTACCCACGGGCGCGGCCGGGCCGTGCCGGAGACTGCCAGACCTGCCTCGGCGAGCCCGTACTGCGGAGCCATGACGTCCGCCCTGAGACCTGCCGGCGCGAACTTCGCCGTGAACTCGCGCAGCGTGGCGGCGCGGACCGGTTCGGCACCATTGATCGCCAAGTGCAGGCAGGACAGGTCGAGCGACGCGAGGGCAGCCTCGTCGAACGCGTCGAGGCAGAGGCGGTAGGCGAAATCTGGCCCCGCGGTCCAGTTGCCTCGCACTGCGTGGATGGTTTCCAGCCAGATGCGTGGGCTCTTCACGAAGTCGAACGGTGGGATGAGTGTCGCGGTCCCGCCGGTGGTCAGCGCCAGCATCACACCCCAGAAGATCCCCAGGTCGTGATACAGCGGCAGCCAGCTGACGGTGTGGATGTCCTCAGGACGATTCCACAGCGCAGCGCCGATGCCGAGCTGGCAGAGCATCGTTTCGTGAGTGTTGACAATTCCTTTCGGTTGTCCGGTGGAGCCCGAGGTGTATTGCAGGAACGCCACTTGTTCGGGCGTGATCGCCGCCGTGGCCGGCAGTTGCCGCGACCCGGCGGCAACGGAGTCCGGGGTGAGCAGGGCGAGCCCGTCCAGCAACGGATCACGGCCCAGGGCTTCCACGAGATCGGAACTGGTGTAGACGGCAGCCGGCGCACAGTCCCGCAGCACGTAATCCGCGCGTCGGAGAAACCGTTCGGGCGCGTCGGCCGAGGGCAGATACAACGGGACCGGGATCAGGCCGGCCTCCATCGCGGCGACGAATCCGGCTACGTAGTCGGCGTCGCCGATGCGGGCCATCACCACGCGGGAACCCGACGGGAAGCCACTGAACGCGCCATCGCGGATGTGGCAGACCCGGTCCCAGAACCGCCGGTAGGTCCAGACGTCTGTTCCGGCAGACCCGACCATGCGGAGCGCGACAGACTCCGGGCGTCGGCGCACCCACTCGGCAACGACCTGGTGGATACCTCGCTGAGCCGTTGGCGCCGTGGCGAAGTCGGTCTCGGACCGACCGCAATGGTGATCCGAATTCCGCTGCCCGGTCGCCGTGGACATGCATCTGCTCCTTGACTTGATCGGCGCCGGGCGGCCCCGGTCAGGTGGCCGACTGGGGCTCCCACCGGGGACCGCCTGCATTCCAGGGTTGACGGCGACGCATTCAGGGTCCAACCTATAACATGAAAATCATTTTCAACAACGGCTCTCTGCAAACGGCCCTGAAGACGAAGCTGGCACGCTGAGGCACGAATCGGCGCTGTCCCGCGGTAATGACCCTGCACGCATCCGTACCACCAGTAAATCGGTATCAATTCAGCGCTGACCACTGCCTTGTTCCCAGCAGCCACACCCGAGGAGATCTAGATGTCGTTTGTTGCAGCCACGACGGAGCTGGTTCGGGGCGCGGCCCAGGATCTGTCCGGTATCGGCACGGCGTTGACCGAGGCCGCGGCGAGCGTTTCCGGACCGACAACCGGCATCGCGGCCGCAGCTGAGGATGAGATCTCAATCGCGATCTCGTCGTTGTTCGGCAGTTTCGGCCGGCAGTTTCAAGTGGTCAGCACGCAGGCGCAGGCGTTTCACACCGAGTTCGTCAACCTGTTGAACAGCAGCGCAGGTGCCTACTCACGCGCCGAGATCGCCAACGCCGCCGCCGCAAGCGGTCTCGATCCGGTCACCCGTGTCCAGCAGGTACTAGACGGCACCACCCAGAATGCCCAGCGGGTGTTCGGCGCCTGGGATGCCGGAGTGACCACACTCGTCAGTGGCGTGTCCACCGGGTTCAACCAACTTCTCACCAATCCCACCGGGTTCTTCGGCAAGCTGCCGGCCGTAGTTCAATCGGTGCACTTGGTTGGCGCGCCGCATGAGCTCTCCGCCGCGGTAGTTCAGCACACCCTGGGCGGCATTACGCAGTCGAGCGGCAGCGAAACCGTCGACGTCTCCAACGTTCACGTCCAGCTGTACCAGGGGCTCATGGAGGGTTTCCTCGAAAACGGCTCGGAGGGCGCATTATTCGCCGGCGCCTTGAACTTCGCCGCCTCGCCGTTGAGTGGGCTGCTCGTGGGTGCGGTGGGGCCGTTCATCAGCCCGGGGGTGGCACTGCTCAATAGCGTCAACGGCGTCTTCGCCGATATCACCGGTGGCAATGCGACGGGCGCATTCCACGGTCTGATCAACACCCCGGCCAACGTTGTCGACGGCTTCTTCAACGGCGCTGTGCTGAATCTGGACCCGCTGGCGCCCGTGGTCAATCAGCTTTTCGCAGGCCCGGGCGCCGAGGAGCAGGTCGTCGGTATGAGCTTCGGCTTCGGCGGCCTGTTCAGCCCAGGACAGGTGGTCTACGGTGCCGCCGGTCCGAGGTACGACGGTGTCGGCGGTTCGCTGCTCAACAGCCTGGGCCTGCAGCTTGCCGTCGAATCGGACGACTTCGTCGGAACTCTGCCGGTTCCCGCCCTGCCGGTGGGTCCGATTGCCGCCGCCGCGAATCTTTTCAGCATCGTCGGGCAGGCACTCGGCCCCGGTCTGCCGCCCCCGCCGGCGGTCGAGATGTGAGCCGACGCTGACTGCTCCAACGCATGCGCCCGGCCCTCGGATGCAGCAGTGCCAGTGGTTGACTACTAGAACCGAGAGTGACGAGAGGCGGATCGATGAGCAGAACTGCGCCCGAGCTGGGCGATGTACAGGAGACTTTGCTGATTCCGCTCTACGCGCGGGCGTGCGACGCCGCGTCGAGTCGCCCGGTGCTCGGCGATCGCCGGGCACGCGAACTCGTCGACGCCATCGACTACGACTTCAGCGGTTTCCGCGGCCCCTCGCTGTCCGGATCGGTATACCGTTCCTCGATTTTCGACGGCTGGGCAGCGCGCTTTCTGCGCGAGAATCCCGCTGGCACCGTAGTCGAACTCGGCACCGGGTTGAACACCAGATTCGATCGACTCGACAACGGGACACTGCACTGGATCGACCTCGACCTTCCTGACAGCATCGCGCTGCGCCGCCAATTCTTCAGTGACAGAGAGCGTTACCGGATGCTGGCCGGCTCGGTTTTGGACAACGACTGGTTCGACGTCATCGCCGACTCCCCCGCCCCGTACCTGTTCCTCAGCGAAGCCGTCCTGATCTATCTCAATGGCGATCAGGTGCGAAGTGCGTTAACCAATCTCGCACAACGCTTTCCGGGTTCACTGATCGCCTTCGACACGGCGGGTGAAAAGATGGTCTCCGGCCAGGACCGCAACCGATCGCTGGCACAGGTGCGCGCCCGTCTGCAATGGGTATGCGACGACCCGCACGAACTCCAGGACTGCGGTCTCGATCTGCTCGACAGCCGAACACTGGCGACACCGCAACCAGAAATCGCCAAAAGCTGGCCGTGGCAACGCCGTTACGGCATGCCGGTGCTGGCCAGATTCGCACCTGGGATGGTGAACACGTACAAGTTCAATCTGTTCAGAGCTGCGCCGGCACACTGATACCACATCCTCGGCCGGGTTGCCGGCCGGCTGGCATCCGCATTGCCCGGGCGGAAGCGTGCTAGCACTATTGCTGACGATGGCGGGGTTCGCGCTTGTCGAATCTCTCAATGTCCTCAATCTAGCCGTCACCTCGGCGATCGTGTATGACAGTCGGCTGCAACGTCGTTCACCGTTGCCCGGCGGACTGAGCTTCCTAGGCGGGTTGTTCTCCGCGACCGCTGCCGTCGGTATCACCGTCGTGGTCGGTCTGGCAATCTTCACCGAACCGACCACCATCCGACTGACGCCGTGGATGCGATACACGGGCGAGCTGACCCTGGGGATGCTACTCATTTTTGTGGCGTGCTATCCATCCAGAGTGCGTTCCGCCGCGCCGCGCTGGACGTTCCCGGCTATGCGACGAAATCCGTTGCTGCTTGCCGTCTTCGGTGTCGTGCTGGGCTTTGGCCAATCCGCGACCGACGTCATGTATCTGGGCGCCCTCGCGATGCTCAGTACTTATCGGCTTCCGATTTCGGTCTGGCCGGTAGTCGTGATCGCCTATTGCGCGATCGAGCTATGGCCTTCGCTACTGGTGCTTTTCCTCGGGAGCAGGCGAACAGCGCGGGCACGGCGTATTCAACGTCGGATCCTACGAACCGTCACCCGCTTCGGCCCGCTCGTCATACGCGCGTTGTGCCTGAGCGCCGGTTGTGTGCTTGTCGCACATTCGCTCCTGCATTGCGCCGGCATGCGGTGAATCCGTCGATTCTTGATTCGCCGTGCCGAACACACCGGTGGACTGCCGATTTTCCCGACCGACGGGCTGACACTGGCTTATTATTTGACAACCCGGGCCGTTACCCCAAATGAAAACCACTTTCATTAAGCGTCGTCAGCGGGTAGCTTGGCAAGGACGATAAACGTGTTTCGCGTCTGACTCTGCCCCGTTATGCGACCGAGGAGCCCGCGGTGTCTGTCCCCCACTTCTGTGGTGACGGCAGCTGTCGCTGGTGCGTCCCGACGGACCGCGTTGTCCGCACGCTTCACCGCAACCGCGCAACAACGGCACGGCCGGCGGGCACGAGGTGACCGCGCCGATCTGGATGGCCCTGCCGCCGGAGGTGCATTCAGCACTCTTGAGCAGCGGACCGGGCTCTGGGCCGTTGCTGGCTGCCGCAGCCGCCTGGAATGCGTTGAGCGCCGAATACGCCGATGTGGCTGCGGAACTCGCCGCGGTCGTCGGCGCGGTGCAGGCCGGAACATGGCAGGGCCCCAGTGCGGAGTCCTATGCCGCCGCCAATGCCCCGTATGTAGCTTGGCTGGCCCAACAGGCCGCCGACTCGGCAGCCACGGCGCTGCAGCACGAGACCGAAGCCGCCGCCTACACCGTCGCTGTGACGACCATGCCTACCCTGGCCGAGTTAGCTGCCAACCATGCCACCCATGCAGTGCTGTTGGCAACGAACTTCTTCGGCATCAATACTGTCCCGATAGCTCTCAACGAGGCCGACTACGTGCGAATGTGGATTCAGGCCGCCACCACCATGAGCACATACCAGGACGTTTCCGCGGCCTCCCTGGCTGCGGTGCCGGTCACCGATGCGGCACCGCCGGTGCTGAAGTCTGACGCCGCGCCGGCTGCCGTCGACTTCTCCCCGGAGAGCATCTACACGGCCTACCAGCAATTCATCCAGGGCCTGGTGTTGCGCCTGTTCGGAATCCCGGGAAACGAGGTGCCCTATCAACTTCCGGCCCTGGAAGCCTTTCTGGCGGCTCCGTCCCTGGAGACTCTCAATGCATTCGTCTTTGCGATGGTTGTCGGATTGTCCATCGACGGGGTGACTTTCGGACTGCCCGCAGCGCTGCTGACGACTCCGGTGCTGGGATTCGCTGGTCTGAGCCTGGCGGGCCTGGGCGGATTGGGCGTGTTGAATCGACTGCTGCAGCTGCCTCCGCTCGATTTCGATTTTCCGGAACCTGTTGCGGCGCTGCCGGGTTCGGCCCTCGGACCGCTGCCGGCGGTCGCGGCACCCGGGACGGTGCCGTCACCCGCGCCGGGCGGGATCACCGCTTCGTCGCCAGCATCCACCGCGCCGCCGGCGCCGGCGCCGAGCCCCGCACCGGCACCGGGCGCACCCGGATTCGGTTATATGGTCTACAGCGGCGGACCTGACGAGGGGGCAGGCCCATCCTTGACCGAAGGCGGCACAGCGAAAGCGCCGGCCGCGGACATCGCCGCGGCGGCAGCAGCGCCGGCCCGGGGGTCCGCGCAGCAGCGCGCACGGCGCCGTCGACGTGTCGTGCTGAGGGATTACGGGGACGAGTATGCGGACATGAACGGTGCGGACGTTGGGCCTGACCCTGTCGGCGCTGCGACGGGTGCCTCCGAGCGGGGCGCCGCACCCTTGGGCTTCACCGGCGCGGTGTCCAGGGCAGAAGACGTCCGTCCCGGGGGGTTGGCTACCGTTGCCGGGGACTTCGGCAACGGTGCGCGCGCGCCGATGCTCCCGCAAACCTGGGGCAGTGAGCCCGGCGAGGAGCCGCGGACACCCGGCGGGCCCGCTGCTGCGCAGCCCACCGACGAGCGATACACATGACCATGCGCGGCTACACCGGCCGACGGCAACTGCCCGACACATCGACAAGGGGGGTGGCGTGTCGCCTTTTGCGGTGACGCCCGAGGCGTTGGGTTCGGCGACAACGACTTTGGCGCGAATCCGTTCGGAGCTGGATGCCGCGCGGCTGGCAGCTGCGGCGTCGACCACCGGCCAGATGGCTGCCGGCGCGGACGAAGTGTCATCAGCGATCTCGGCGCTGTTCGCCGAATTCGGCGCCGAGTTTCACGCCGTTGAAGCGCGAGTCGGCGCTTATCATCAGCAGCTTGTTCAAACGCTGAGGGCAGCAGCCGCAACCTACAGCGCCGCGGAGGCGTTCAATTCGTCAACGCTGGAGATGGTCCAGCGTGAGGTGGCCGCCGCGCTCGACGCGCCCCGCCTGGCGTTGTTCGGTCGCCCGATGATCGGCACGACCGCAACCGGCACGACAGCCACTCTCGCGGCAGCGGACTACGCCACGCTGATCATGGGCGGCACCGGAAACCCGACCCCGGGCTCCGGCTACCTCAACTACGTCTACGACACCTACATCGCTCCTCGGATTGCCCCGCTGACCGGCACGCCGACCGGCCTGACCACCCCCCAGCAGGGCTGGCCGCTGACCGGCCTCAATAGTCTGACGTTCGACACCTCGGTTGCTCGAGGCGTGGAGATCCTCAAGCAGGCGATCGCGGCTCAACCCGCTGGCACAAAGACTGCGGTGTTCGGCTTCTCACAGAGCGCCACCGTCGTCACCAACTATCTGAATGAAATCGCCACCGGTGCCATAGCGAACCCGCCCAACCCGGCCGACTTGAGATTCACCCTCATCGGCAATCCCAACAATCCCAACGGCGGCCTCTTCGAACGCTTCGTCGGGCTCTACATCCCCGGCTTCAACGAGACGCTCGGCGGTGCAACACCCGACTTGGCCTACCAGACCGACATCTACACCATTCAGTACGACGGCTTCGCGCACTTTCCCCGCTACCCCACCAATTTGCTGTCGGTAGCGAACGCCGTTGCCGGTTTGTACTACGACCACCTGGCGCCGACGCCCACTTATATGAGTCTCACGCCCGAGCAGATCGGGTCGGCGGTCGTCGCGCCGGTGTCTCCGGGATCCGGCAACACCACCTACTACATGATCCCGACGCAGGACCTGCCCTTGCTCCGGCCGTTGAACCTACCGCAACCTCTGCTCAACATGGTCCAGCCGCCGTTGCGGGTGCTCATCGACATGGGTTACGGCGATATCGGCGGGCCCAACACCGAATATGCAAACCTGCCCACACCGGCCAGTCTGTTCCCACTCATCAACCCGATCAACGTCGGCGGCTACCTGATCGAAGGAGTCGGCCAAGGAATACAGGCCAATCTGGTGCTGGCCGGGTTGCTCCCGGCATCGGCCATGCCGAACGCGTATCCCTTTGTGCCGTCGCTGGATCCCGGGTTGACGATCAATGTGGGCCAGCCCAGCATCACCGGGGTGTCCGCAGTGACCACCGTCGCTGGTTCGTTGTTACGCGCGCTTCCGATCCCGCCGTTCGGGGCAGGCTAGTCTGCACCCCCGGCGGGAGCGCCCGAGGACTGAATTGAGCGTTCGGGCAATGACTTTCCCCCGAGGTGTGACCTGTCCGTCTGCCAATCGGCACCTCACTTCGCGCTACCACACAGCTATCGAAAACGATTTTCGTTTTGACATTGCACGCGCTACAGTGCAAATACATCGCCGCACAAGAAGACTGGGACTGTTGCATAGATGACCAACTCTGTCGACGTCGATCCGTACGCGCGATCGGCGGAATTCTACGAAGTCATGGCGTTGCCCCACTGGGCGATGAAACGCGATGTCTTGGTGTCTGCGCTGCAGAGCGGCGGGCAGGTGACCGAGCCCGTGCTTGACATCGGAGCCGGAACCGGCTTGTCGACGATCACGATCGCCGACACCATTCCGCACGCAGCTATTCACGCAGTTGAACCATCCGCTGCCATGCGCGCCGCACTGGTGTCACGCGTGCTCGGCCGCAGCGATCTGATTGACCGCGTGACCGTCCATTCCGATTTCGTCGAGGACTTTCAGCTTCCCGAACGCGTGGGCGCCGCAGTGCTTTTCGGCGTGGTCGGATTCCTCGACAAGCAATCCCGCCATCGATTCTGGGACCAGCTGCGCTCGCGACTGACGCCGCAAGCGCCGGTTGTCGTAGAGGTGATGGCGCTCGACCAGCCCATGGCCATACCGGAAATGACGATAGCGCAGCAGCGAATTGGCAGCCGCGACAACGAAGTTCGCATATCCGGCCAGCCGGCGGGCGCCGATGCAGAACTCTGGACCATGCACTACGTGGTGCGCGAGGATCAGCTGGTGATTCGGGAATTCACCACGAACTACACCTGGCGCACCGTGGGTCTCGCAGAGCTTGCCCACGAGGCCGCAGAACACGACATGACTTTCCAAGAACTCCACCCGCTGATCGGCCTGATGCAGCCGCGGTGACCGAGAGTCACCTGAGCCCAGATCCGTTGCTGTGCCGATCAGTTGTGCCGGACGGCCCGACCGGCACATCGCCGATACCGGTCGAGTTGCGCAGGAAGCGGCGCATTCTCAACCCCGGTCGTCCTGGTGTCGAGCAGCGCAGACCTGACATAGTTTTCCTGGTGCGTTTGATATCCGGATGCGGGCCCACGCCTGCCCGCCGCGGCGTCCGGGTTTCACCAACTGCCATTCGCGGGTAGTTGGCCTGTGTGCGCCAATTGGCGCAGCCGGACTCTGGACAAGCCGAACTTGCGCAGATGCCCGCGGGGGACGGCCGACGGCGTCGCGGTTTCGGACCCGTACGGCACTGGCGTCTCGGGGCTGACGGCCCAATTCGGTCAGCGGTCCTCTCGAAAGTCGACGTGGCGCCGGACCACGGGGTCGTACTTGCGCAGGACCAGCCGGTCCGGGTCGTTGCGGCGGTTCTTGCGGGTGATGTATGTGTAACCCGTACCGGCCGTGGAACGCAGCTTGATGATCAGCCGAATCTCGTTGCGCGCCATCAGATTCGCTGCCCTTCGCGGCGTAACCGGGACACCACGGCCTCGATACCGTCGCGGTCGATGATCTTGATGCCCTTGGCGCTGACTCGCAACCGAACTCGGCGGCCTTCCGAGGGCAGGTAGTACGTCTTGCTCTGGATGTTCGGCGACCAGCGCCGACTCGTCCTGCGATGTGAATGCGAGACCGCGTTACCGAATCCGGGTTCCCGTCCTGTGACCTGACACCGAGCAGACACCCCACAACCTCCTGACAGTCCAGCTTATTGAAAATCGTTTTCGACAAGCCTCTGCCCGTGACGGTACCCTGGGAACGGTCTAAATGAAAATGATTGTCGATAAGAGGTGCTGATGCGGAAACCTGTTGTCTTGGTCGCCGGCCAGCAGAACACCGATCCGGTCGTCGGCACCTTGCTGCGCACCTGTGGAACGCTCGTGGTCGAGCATCGTTTCGACGGATACACGGTGCGCCGCACAACGGTCAATCTGCAACACGGCGTGTTGACGACCGCAGAGATCGGCATCGAGCTCGCACACGGATGTGTTTCCTGCACCATCCGCACCGACCTTCTCGTGCTGCTGCGTCAGCTGAGCCGCCGCGATGATGTGGACCGTATCGTGGTCCACCTCGCACCCTGGCTGGAACCGGAACCAATCTGCTGGGCGATCAACAATGTCCGGATCAGGGTGGCGCCCGGCTACATCGACGGCCCTGCGGCCCTTGATGTTCGGATCGCGGCGGTCGTGACGTGCGTCGACTCGTCGCGGTGGCTGCGCCAGGTTCTGGGTGAGGGCGAATTAGACGACGGACGTACCGAGGCGCAGGTGGTGGTCGGACAGGCAGAATTCGCGGATGTCATCGTTCTCAGCGATGTGGAGCCAATCCTGGCCACGGTGCTGCGACGCTTGGCCCCCCGCGCACGGATCAGCTACGGAGCGAACAGAATTGAGCAGGTGCTCGCCGGCCTTGACAGTCGTGCGCGCCGGGGGCGAGACGATGATCCGCACGGCCCGTTGCTATCCGGGCAACCTCCCCTCGAGCCCACCGGCACCGTCCAACTTGTCGAGTTCAGCGCCCAGCGTCCGTTTCACCCCCAGCGTCTGTACGACCGCATGGAGCTGTTGCTGGAGGGAGTGATCCGAACTCGAGGTCGCTTGTGGCTAGCCGGTCAGGACCAGCAGGCGATGTGGCTGGAATCGGCGGGAGGTGGATGGCGGGTCGGTTCAGCAGGCAAGTGGCTCACTGCCATGACCGACGCGGAGTTGGCCGGCGTCGACGACGAACGCCGTGCCCTCGCCCAGTTGAGGTGGGACCCCCTGCACGGCGACCGGCACACGGCAATGACGATCCTGGTCTACAGCGCGGACTCCGGCGAAATCCTCGATGGTCTCGGCCGTGCTCTGCTCACCGACGACGAGCTCTGCTCCCCCGCTGCCTGGGACCGCTATCCAGATCCGTTCGGCGATTGGAGCGAAGACCTCACCGAAACCGCCGATTCTTTCGACGATATGGCCGCCATTCAGAACGCCGACCATCGAGCGAACTAGTTGCAACGAGGGCAATTAGGGGTGGCGCGGTAATCGCGACGGACGGACTCACACCGTGCCGCTGCGATGCCATCGCTCCGACGAGGTCACCGCCGTGGCAGCCGGGGCGGGCCTGCCTGTTCCATTGGGGGTCCCCGGCGTGTAACAATGTCGCCCGTACGGCGATGACGACGCAGGAAGCCGGTGCGAATCCGGCGCGGTGCCGCCACTGTCATCGGGGAGCGACCCTCACATGCCACGGCCATTTGGCTGGAAGGCGAGGCGAGCGGCGATCCGAGAGCCAGGAGACTCGTGTCATCGCATCCTGCTAACCCGGGGCGGAGCACCCCGGAGAAAGCCGCCACCTCAGATGCTGCGCGTCCTTTGCCACCTCCTGTGCGGTTGGCCGTACGACGCCTGTGCAAATTTCCGACCGGCGGTCACCGTACTGGCGAACGAATAAGGGAGAGCAAGCATGTCGTTTGTGACCGCAAGCGCGGATCTGATGCAGAGCGCAGCACAAGATCTGTCGGGTATCCGCCGAGCGCTCGCCGATGCCGCCGCGACGGTTTCGGGACCCACCACGGGAATCGCGGCCGCAGCCGAGGACGAGATCTCCATCGCGATCTCGTCGTTGTTCGAGAACTTCGGCCGGCAGTTCCAGTCGGTCAACTCACACGCGCTGGCGTTTCATACCGAGTTCGTCAGCTCGATGAATTCCAGCGTCGGGGCCTACACAAGTGCCGAGGTCGCCAACGCGCAGCAGAACCTGCTCGGCGCACTGGGCTCATCCCATGCACCCGCCGCCGCGACTGCCGTCGACCCGATCACCCGGTGGGAGCAGGTCGTCGCGACGACGGCGCAGAACGCCGAGACGGTGTTCGGAGCCTCGCGGGTCGGCCTGAACACGTTCACCGGTGGCATCAACCACCTCGTCACCAACCCCGCGGGCTTCTTTGCCAAGCTGCAGGCCGCTGCACAGGCGATACCCCTGGTCGGTGCCCCAAGAGACCTCGCACTCGCGGTCACCCAGCACACGCTTGGCGGTATCACCCAGACGATCTCCGACCCGGTGACGTACGTGCCCAACGCGCACAACGAAATCTATACCGGGCTGATCGAGAGTTTCCTCCCCGACGGGCCGGTGGGAGTAGTGCTCACTGAAGTCCTGAACTTCGCAGCTTCACCCTTGAGCGGCCTGCTCATGGGTGCCGTGGGTCCATTCGCAAGCCCCGGCGTCGCGCTGCTCAACAGCGCCGGCGGCGTCCTCGCCGATATCACCGGCGGCAATGTGACGGGGGCGCTCACCGGCCTGTTGAACACACCGGCCAACGTCGTTGACGGTTTCTTCAACGGGGCCACGTTGAACCTGGATCCCCTTGCGCCGCTGGTCAACCAGTTCATCAGCGGTCCCACCGGGGGCACCGAACAAGTCACCGGCTTGAGCCTTGGTTTCGGTGGCCTCTTCAGTCCGGGGCAGGTTGTGTACGGTGCCGCCGGACCGATCTATAACGGCGTCGGCGGTTCGCTGTTGAACTCGATCGGAGTCGAGCTCACTTTCACTGAAAACGAGTTCCAAGGCATCCTGCCGATTCCCGCGCTCCCGGTCGGTCCGATCGCGGCGACGGCGAATCTGTTCAGCATCGTCGGACAGATATTCGGGGGCGGCTTGGAGCCGCCTCCCCTGCCAGTCGAGATGTAGGCAAACTCTCGGCGAACACCTGCCTCAGCGGTAGAAATGGTGCCCACACGGCGCGGCATCTTCCGCTGGGGCAGGCTATGCCGACCCGGACGCAGCAGGGGTCGGCTGATCGCGCCGAAGTTGCCAGCCTCGGGCACGCAACCGCTCTTCCCAGAACCTGGTATAGGTCCCCTGGTTTGCGACCAGCTGCTCATGACGTCCGCGTGCGCTGATCCGACCGTCATCGAGGACAAGAATCTGGTCGGCGTCTATCACCGTCGAAAGTCGATGTGCGACAACGATAACCGTGCGCTCGTGAGCTAGTTCGCGGATGGCTGCGGCCACGGCGGCCTCGTTGACGGCATCGAGCGCGGCCGTAGCTTCATCCAGGAGCACGACCGGCGCATTCTTGAGCAACGCGCGGGCAATCGCGACACGCTGCCTTTCCCCGCCCGAGAGCGCCGACCCCCCTTCGCCAACGCGTGTGTTCCACCCGTTGGGCAGCCGGTTGATGACTTCGTCGAGCCGGGCGATGCCGGCAACGTGGGACAGCTCGGCTTCTGTGGCATCAGGATCGGCCATCCGCAGGTTGTCAGCGATGGTGCCGTCGAAAAGGTAAGCGTCGTCGAATACTTGCGCGGTCAGGTGTGCGACTGCGCTGGTGCCGAGTTCGCGTACGTCGTAGCCGCCGATGCGGATGCTGCCGTCGTCGACGTCGAAGAAGCGGGCAATCAGTCTGAGCAACGTCGTCTTCCCGGCGCCGGACGGGCCGACGATCGCGGTAAGACTGCCGCTCGGGATGGTGGCGTCGACGCCGCTGATGACCTCGTCACTCGAATCGCGGTGATGGTACCCGAATCGCACACCACGCAATTCGATGTCCGCACCGGCGGGCGTCGCCGCTCGGTCGGGCTCCGGCAGCGGTGGCACGGCCAGCAACTCGCGCACTCGAACGATCGCGTCGGCGTTGACTTGTACGTGACCGGCCAGGTCGCCGAGCTGAGAGATCGGATCGATCATGCGCAACGTGATGATGAACAGCCCGATCAGCGTCGGCACCGCAAGATCACCGCGCAAGGTCAGGGCGACCGTCAACCCGATGATCGTGGTAACGACGAGTTGCATCGTCCCGAAGCATCCAATCAATCCCCACGCACCGCGGATAGTCAACCGCGACTGCGAGTGTTGTTGCTGGACAAGGGATTCCTCGAGCGCGCCCAGCGATCGACGGTCCAGCACCCCATACGCTCGCAAAGTCGGCTGCTGGCGGGCGAACTCCACGATGCGGGACGCGGTCGCTGCCACGTCGTGTTCGTACTGGGCGTCGTTGCGGTGCACGATGCCCATATACATCTTCAGCGACAGCGCGCACAGCACCGCACCTACGGTCAGAGCGATGCCAATGCGCCAGTCGCTCAGATAGCTGCCGATGATCAGCGTGGCCGGTGCGGTCACTCCGACGATGATGTGCCGCAGCATATGCGCCGGGAAGTCCGCGACGTCGGTCGCATCCTTGCTGACCAGACGTCCGACCGGACCGGTGCGGTCCGCACCGAACCAGCCGATCGGCAAGGTGGCCAGGTGATTTCCGATTCGGGTATGGAAACTGGTCAGCACGTCAGTGCCGACCAGGAACCCCAGTGATGTGCTCCACGCGAGCAACGCGTGGTGGGCTCCGACCGTTACCGCGATCGCCGCGATCCATGACCACAGCTGGGCCCATGCGACTGGCCGTTCGAACAGTGTGCCGAGCAGCGGTACGACCAACAAGAAACCGATGCCCTGGAGAACTCCCTGTGCACCTTGCAGTACCAGCATGGTGCGCAGGTGGCGGCGCCCGCGGGCATCGAGCAGCTCGAGCAGATGCCGAATGATGGTGATCAACGGTCGACCTTCAGTTGTTGGGCAACAACGTGTTCGGCTTCTCTCTCGTGCTTCCACAACCGTGCGTAAATGCCGTCGTTGCCCAGCAGGTCGCGATGCGCACCCTGTTCGGCGATCCGGCCGCCGTCCAGCACGACGATGGCGTCGGCACTTTGAATCGTGCTGAGCCGGTGCGCGATCACCAACACCGTGCGGCCGCGGGTGACCTCGGTCAGCGCGTCTTGGATGCGTGCTTCGCTTTCGGGGTCGGCGCTCGCGGTCGCCTCATCCAGCACCAGAATCGGGCGGTCCGCCAGGATCGCGCGGGCAATGCAGACCCGCTGGCGTTCACCCGCTGAAAAGGCCGCGTCCTGTCCGATCATCGAATCGAACCCCCGTGGCAATTGCTCGATTCTCCCCAAGATCTGAGCTTTACGCGCGGCCTCCCGCACCGTCGCGTCGTCGGCGTCGGGACAGCCGAGGCGGATGTTGTCGCGGACACTCATCGCCAACAGGTGTGCGTCCTGGAACACAAAGGCGACTTGCCGGTAAAGCTCTGCCGGGTCGATGCGACGCAGGTCGACTCCGTAGAGTTCGACCGAGCCCTCGCCCGGATCGTTGAACCGGGGAAGCAGCTTGGCCAGGGTGGATTTCCCGGAACCGGACGGTCCGACCAGCGCGGTGAGGGTACCGCGGGCCAGGCTCAAATCGATCCCGTCGAGGGCGACAGTGTCTCCGTATGAGACACGCACGCCCCGCATCTGCACCACCGGGCCGGGCGCCTCGGCGTCGATTTCAGCCGGGTAGTCGGGGGTGGGAAGGTCCGGGGTAGCCAGCAAGTCGCGGATCTCCCCGTACACCTTCAGCGCGGAGACCAAGGGCTGCACCGACATCAACAGCGACATCCAACCGGACGTGATGACGGTGCCGAACACCAGGAAGGCGATGAAGTTCTGCAACGAGAGATCGCCGTTGGCCGTGAGGATTCCGCCCGCCGCCGCGACGCCCAGCAGGATGCTGGGCGGCGAGAGCAGGATTTCGGCAATCACACTCGCGACGCTGGTAGCTTTCGCCCAGTCGAGGAAGAAACGCGCGAATCCTCGACATACGTCCTGGAAGTGCCGGCTCGCTGTTCCGGGCGTGCCAAACGATTTCACGACGCCGATGCCGTTGACGAATTCCACCGCTGCGCCGTTCAGACGTGCCAACCATTGCAAGAACTCTGGATACTTGGTTTCGGCGCTGGCCATCGCGCGTTGGTATGCGGCCAGCCCGGCGAACACCGGAAGCAATGTCACCAAGGCCATGCGCCAGTCCAGGTAGAACAGATAGATCAATGCCACCAGTGGTGGCACCACGGCCGCACTCAGCTCGACAATCGAATGCGCAACAAGGCGGTGCAGCGCAGCCACATCATCTTCGACCGCTTTCTTCACCACGCCGGAGTTTCGCTCGTCGAACCAGCTCAGCGGTACCCGGCCGAGCTTGACCAGCAATTCCCGCCGGATCTGAAACGACACGCGAATATCGGCTAGGTGCGTCATCACTCCGGCGGCGAATACCCCCAACTGCTTTGCTGTCAGCGCACCGATCGCCACAATGACGATGGGCCATACATCGGTGTCGCCGACGAGTAGCCGACGACTGACCTCCACGACGACGAACAGCGGGGCCATCCCGGCCAGCGAGCTGACCGCGGCCAGCAAACCGCACGCGATCAGCGTCACCCGGGCGGATTTCAGGATTGCCGGCGCTTGCGCGGGCCTGCTGTCGCTGCGCGGACGCACGCATTCCCTCCATCCGAATGATTACTGCCCTGCGGTCATCGCTGTCAGGATTCGCCACACCAGTGGAGTTGAACGAGTCCCCGATCGTCCGTTCTCCGATGAGGGTAACCGGGGTGGACGGGCGTCCGGCCGTCGCCAGACCACCACCGAGGCGACCACGACGGCCCCGGCCTGCACCGCCCTCGACAGGAGCACGGCGCGGCGCAAGTCGATCACGGTCGGCGAATGCCCGTCCCCCAGCGTCGGGCGGATCTGCAACTCGTGGCGGTATTGGGTGGGTCCGCCCAGCCGCACCCCCAGCGCACCGGCGAACGCCGCCTCGACGACGCCGGCGTTCGGGCTGGGATGCCGGGCCGCATCGCGACGCCAGGCCCGCACCGCGGCTGTCGGGGACCCGCCCACCAGCGGCGCGCAGAGCGCCACCAGTCCCGCGGTCACCCGCGCCCCGACGTAGTTGGCTGCATCATCCAATCGTGCTGCGGCCCAACCGAATCGGAGATAGCGCGGGGAGCGGTGCCCGACCATCGCATCCAAGGTGTTGACCGCCCGATACCCCAGCGCCGCCGGCGTACCGCCAACGGCGGCCCACAGCAACGGCGCCACCACCGCGTCGGAGGTGTTCTCGGCCACCGACTCCAGCGACGCGCGCGTCAAACCCGGCTCGTCCAGCACCGCCGGGTCGCGTCCGCACAACGACGGGAGCAACCGTCGCGCGCTTCCGATGTCACCGTCCTCCAGCAACCCGGCCATCCGGGAACCGGTGCGCGCCAACGACGTTCCGCCCAGCGCGACCCAGGTCGCCAACGCGACGGCCGTCGGCGAGCTGACGCGGCGCTGCAACATCACACCCGTCAGACCCGCCATGCCCACCAGCACGCCCACGTGCACCGCGCCGGCAACCCGCGTGTCGCGATAGGTCAGCCGTTCCAGCTGGGCGGCCGCCGTTCCGAACAACGCCACCGGATGTCCCCGGCGCGGGTCGGCGAACACCAGGTCGGCCAGATATCCGGCCGACACACCGAGCATCCGGGCCCGCCGGGTCGACGCAAGCATTCCGGCAGCGTCTCATACGTGATGTACTCGATCCCATGGGCAAGGATCCGCAATGAAGCGGCCCGCGACCAGGGTCGCCGACCTGTTGAATCCGGCGGCAATGCTGATGCCGGCGGCGAATGTCATCATGCAGTTGTCCTTGCCGGGCGTCGGCTACGGCGTGCTGGAGAGCCCGGTGGACAGCGGCAACGTCTACAAGCACCCGTTCAAGCGGGCCCGCACCACCGGCACCTACCTCGCGGTGGCGACCATCGGCACCGAATCCGATCGAAAACTGATCCGCGAGGCCGTCGACACCGCGCACCGGCAGGTCCGTTCCACCGCAACCAGCCCGGTGTCCTACAACGCCTTCGATCCGATGTTGCAGCTGTGGGTGGCCGCCTGCCTGTACCGCTACTTCGTCGAACAACACGAATATCTGCACGGCCCGCTCGACGACACCGCCGCCGAACTGGTCTATCAGGACGCCAAACGCCTGGCCACCACGCTGCAGGTGCCCGAACGCATGTGGCCGGCCGACCAGGTCGCCTTCGACGAGTACTGGAAGCGCTCGCTGGACGAGCTGCAGATCGACCCGCCGGTGCGCGAGCACCTGCACGGGGTGGCGTCGATGGCTTTCCTGCCGTGGCCGGTGCGGGCGCTGGCCGGGCCGTTCAATCTGTTCGCGACGACGGGGTTTCTGGCCCCGGAGTTCCGGGCGAT
Source organism: Mycobacterium sp. NGS29 (assembly GCF_059812965.1). NCBI lineage: Bacteria > Bacillati > Actinomycetota > Actinomycetes > Mycobacteriales > Mycobacteriaceae > Mycobacterium > Mycobacterium sp. NGS29. Next base: position 229,953 of record NZ_JCALDR010000001.1, on the reverse strand, counting down.
GATGCGCCTGGACTGGTCGCAGTCCCAGCAACGCCGATTCGAGTGGCTGCTGGCCGCGCTGCGGCTTGCCGACCGGCTGATACCGCACCGACTCTGGATCCTCGGCTATGAGCTGTACCTGCGGGACATGCGGTCTCGCGCGCGCCGCGGCCGGCGGATCGTCTGACCACCGGCCAGCCCGCTCGCCCCGTCCGCCCGTTCACCCGCCGACTGTGCGATCCACGACGCCGGACCGGCGTGTCGCGTCGTCAAATGCACAGTGGGCGCGGCCAGTTCAGCGCACGGTCGCGAAGAACTTCCGCACGTCCTCGACGAACAGCTCCGGCTGCTCGAAGGCGGCGAAGTGCCCGCCGCGCGGCATGGTGGTCCAGTGCGTGATGTTGAAGTTCGGCTCACACCAGGAGCGCGGCGCGCGCAGCACCTCTTTCGGGAACGCCGCTACGCCCGTAGGTATTTCGACCCGGGTGTGGTCTCCCCACACCTTGAAGCTCTCCCAGTACAGGCGCGCTGAGGACGCACCGGTGCCGGTCACCCAGTACATCATCACGTTGTCCAGCAACTCGTCTCGAGTCAGCACGTTCTCGGGATGCCCGTCGCAGTCCGTCCACGCCCAGAACTTCTCCACGATCCAGGCCAGTTGGCCCACCGGCGAGTCGACCAGCCCGTAGCCCAGCGTCTGCGGTCGGGTGGACTGCTGCTTGGAATAGCCGGTGCCCGACTTGCGGTGCTCGGCGAGTGCGGCCATCGCCGCCTGCTCCTCCGCGGTGGGGTTGGTCAGCGATTCTTTGGTCGGGGTGCCCAGCGGCATATTGAGGTGAATCGCCGCGCAGTTCCCGCCGTTGCGGCCGATCTGGGTGGTGACGGCCGCACCCCAGTCGCCGCCCTGGGCGCCGTAACGCGCATAGCCCAGCCGCAGCATGAGTTCGTCCCACACCTGGGCGATCTTCGGCACGCCCCACCCGGTGCGGCCCGGTTTGCCGGAGAAGCCGTACCCGGGCAGCGACGGGCACACCACGTGGAAGGCGTCCTGGGCGCGGCCACCGTGGGCGGTGGGGTCGGTCAGCGGCTCGATCACCTTGTGGAATTCCACAATCGAGCCCGGCCATCCGTGGGTGATCAGCAGCGGGAAGGCATCCTCGTGCGGCGACCGCTGGTGGATGAAATGGATGTCCAGGCCGTCGAATTGGTCGATGAACTGATCGAAGCGATTCAGCGCCGCCTCGCGGGCGCGCCAGTCGTAGTCGCCGGCCCAGTACGCGGCCAGGTCGCGGGTGTAACGCAACGGGATGCCCTGGCTCCAGTCGTCCACGCATTCGGACTCGGGCCAGCGGGTGCGGGCCAACCGTGCCTGCAGATCGTCGAGAACGTCGTCGGGAACATCGATGCGGAACGGCTTCACGCTATTTCTGCGCGTCCTTGATCAGGGTGCTGATCTGCTCGAGCAGTTCGCGCATGTCGGCACGCATGGCGTCGACCGCCGCGTACAGGTCGGCTTTGGTCGCAGGCTGCTGATCGGACGACAGTGGCCGCACCGGCGGTCCGGACGTCTGCCTGTTGCTCTGAGAGCCAGATGAGTCGCTCACGCCCACGAGCGTGCCATACCGGGGCAAACACGTCCAAGGGGTTGTCCCACCCCCACACCGGTGCGGTGCCGGGACGGGTCAGGGCGCCTGCCGGAACGCCCGGTTTCCGTACCGGTCCAGCGAGACGAACTCGCCGACCGGTCGACGCGACGTGGGGCCGTACTTGCCTTTGGGCCAGCCCATCGGAATCACCGCGACCGGCGTGACGTTCCAGGGCAAACCCAGAGCACGCTTAGCCGCGAACGTGCTCCACAGCGGCATGGTGATCAACGCCGCGCCCAACTCGGCCGCCCGCGCCGCCAACAGCAGGTTCTGCACTGCGGGATAAATGGAACCGTAGGCACTGCTGGCTGCGATCGTCGGATACGGCGCGATGACGCCTTTGAGGCAGGCCACCACCACAACGGGGATCTCCTCGAAGTGATCGGCCTGCCACCGGACAGCCTTTTCGATGCGCAGCATCTTCTCGTCCATCCGCTTTTCCAAGGCGCGCTTGTAGATTGGGCCGAACACGTTCATGGCTCGGCGGTTCAGCCGGGCGAGTTTCGCGACGGCCTCGCGGTCCTTGAGGACGATGAACTCCCAATTCTGCGCGTTCGAACCGGTGGGCGCCTTCATCGCCAGTTCGAGCAGATGCAAGACGAGCGAATCGTCGACGGGGTCGCTCTTGAGCCGACGGATGGCGCGCTGCGTGCGCATCGCCTCTTCGAGCGGCATGTTCAGGGGTTCGTGCTGACTCATGCCGTTGATTCCAGCACGGCACGGCGCCGGACGAAATCCGCGCGGATCGCGCGGGTTCTCAACCGCCCATGTTCTGGACGGCGGTATCGAGGTCTGCTGCCAGCTCTGCCAGTTCGCGGTCGGCGAAGTCGACGCCGCCGGCCCGCTCCTGGAGTTCCGCGCGCGTCACGATCCGCAGGGCCCCGCGATAGTTCGGTGACTCGAGTTCGGCCGGAGTCTTCACTTCGATGCGGCCCTCAAGCAAAATCAGTGCAGCGTCTGCGTCTTGGTGGGCCAGCAATTGCCGGACGTCGTCAGCGTCGATCGTCTTGGGAGCAGCTATGCCCGCTCCGCGGCAGTCTAAGCACCAACCCACCGAATCGAACGGGACGCGACCGGTCAGGGCCGCAACGCCACCCGGATGCAGCCGTCGGTCTTGTTCTTGAACAGGTCGTAGGCGAGCACGCCCTTCTCCAGGGGCAAGTCATGCGTGATCAACTTGGCGGGATCCAGGTCGCCCTGCTGGACGTAGTCGAACAACCGCTTGACGTAGCGCTGCCCGTGTTGCTGGGACGTCTTCAAGGTCAGGCCTTTGTTGGTCAGCACGCCCATCGGGAACTTATCGGTCAGCCCGTAGACCCCGAGCACCGAGACCACGCCGCCCTTTCGGCACGCCAAGATCGCTTGGCGCAGCGCACTGGCGCGATCAGTTTCCAGCCTCAGCAACTGTTTTGCCCTGTCGTAGAGTTGCTGCAACCCGGTGCCGTGACCTTCCATGCCGACCGCGTCGATGCACGCATCCGGACCTCGGCCGCCGGTCATTTCCCGGATCGTTTCGTGCACGCTGTCGACCGCGGTGTAGTCGATCGTCTCCAACTCGAAACCGTTGCGCGCCAGCGCTAACCGCTCCGGGAATCGGTCAATGACGATGGCACGCTCAGCGCCGAGCAGCAGTGCGCTGCGGGCCGCCATCAAGCCGACTCCCCCGGCTCCCCAGACAGCAACCGTGTCGCCACCGGAGATATCGCAGAAGTCGGCGCCCATGAAGCCGGTGGGCACCGCGTCGGACAAGAACAGCGCCTGCTCGTCGGTGATGTCGTCGGGAATGGCAAAGCAGTTCGCGTCGCCGAACGGCACCCGAACGTATTGGGCGTGTGAGCCCGCATAGCCGCCGAATGGGTGGGTGTAACCGTAGATCCCGCCCGAGGGATAGCCGAGCAGCGGCTGTTGCAGTTCGGCGTTGGGATTGGTGGTATCGCAGCAGGCGTACAACTCGTGGTCGCAGTACCAGCAGTTGTCGCATGCGATGAACGACGGAACCACAACGCGCGCACCAACTTTGGTGTCGCGTACCTCCTTACCTGTCTCGACCACCACTCCCATGAATTCGTGGCCGAAGACGTCGCCTTCGCGCATGCCTGGCAGGTAGCCGTCGATGAAGTGCAGATCCGAACCGCAGGTGGTGGTCAACCGGACTTCGACGATCACGTCGTGCGGATTGAGGATTTTCGGGTCGTCGACGGTCTCCACCGACAGGTCGTTGACGCCGTTCCAGCACAGTGCGCGCATGTCAGTCTCTCCTCTACCGCGCGGAGTTCCGCGCGCTCGGGTTGGAGCGCAGCGTGGGGACCTCGCCGGTCTGCAGCAGCGCACGCGTCCGGTAGAGGATCTTGTAGATCGCACCACCAGTCAGCAATGCCGGCACCGGCGACTTGACGCGGAGAGTGACCTCGGTACCCAGGTCGCGCGGCGCGGCCTGATAGCTGACCACGATCTCGTTGCCGTCGCTGGTACCGACGTACCTGATGCGACCGGACTCGACGGTCAGCGTGGACTCCCAGCCGGCATCAGGCCCCTGCTGTAAGCGCCACCGGTAGCGGTCGTCGTCGGTGTGCTCGATGTCGGCGATCTCGCCGAGCACGACCGACAACTGGTCGGGGTCGGTCCAGAACTGTTGGACGCGCTGCACGGGAACCGCGACGGTGACCGTCTGCGCCGTGGCTGGGCCAGACTGCGCGTCGGCCACCTTGCGCACCACATTCTTCACCGGTTCCAGCACCTGTCTGACTGCTGAATTCACATCGGGCTCCTCCCGTTGAGGCGTGCGATACCCGCCCAGGCACCTGCGAAACGGAATAGCCGATGTCAGCTTCGGCGAAGGCGCCGGCTCTCGCCACCTTCGCGTGGCGTCACTGACGGGCGCCCTGTTCTTCGCCTTCCTTGATGCCGCCCCAGAAGTTGTCGGCGTCGGCGCGCCGAACGTCGCGCGACTTACCCCGCCAATCGCGTACGGACCGCGTCAGCCCGCGGTGGGTGGCCAGCACGCTCGTCCGCGAGGCGGTGTAGTTCGAAGTGCTCCCAGCGGTCAAACCGATCTCCGAACCGGTGGCGTAACTGTCCTGATTCGCACCCATGAAAACGAAGGTCCATCCCGACTTCCGCAGGCGCGCAATACGATCGAAGATCGCTGGCGCCGTCCACCGCCGGCTGGCGTTTTCCAGGCCATCGGTCATGATGACGACCAACTGATCCGCCGGGTCAGCGCCGGAGCGCTCGGTATATTCCTCGGCGCGGTCCAGCATCTCTGCGATCGCGTCGTACAGGGGCGTCATCCCGCGCGGAAGGAACCGACCGGCGATCGAACCGACCCGATCCAGCGGCTTGGCGTCGACGAGCACATCGTGGACGTCCGCACCGTCGAACTGGACCAGCGTCAGGGTTGCCTGTCCCTTCTCCCTGCGCTGTTCGGCGATGAACCCGTCGAAACCCTCTACCACGGCTTCGGCGATCACCTTCATCGATCCGGACCGGTCCAGCAAGAACCAGATGTCTGCGCGAGAGCTCTCCGGGGTGGATCGCCGACCGAGCAACGCCTCTAACTTCGCGATCCGTGCCAAGAGTTGCGCCACGTCACGTTCCGCTTGATCCGCCATGGCAGTCCCCCCTTATCAACCTCAGTAATTGTCAGTGAGACCATAACAGGTAATTGTCTTTTCGACAAATATCCGCCTACGATGTCTCTCGTGACGAGCCCGAGAAAGCGCTCCGCGGCAGGCTACGACTCGTCGCGTTATCCGAACTTCGCCGTCACCGTCGACATCGTGATTCTGACCTTGCGGGATGGCCGCCTGCAGGTGCTGCTGGTGCAGCGCGGCGGCGAACCGTATGCCGGCACATGGGCGTTGCCTGGTGGATTCAAACGGCCCGACGAGACACTCGACGATGCGGCCCGACGCGAACTGCGTGAAGAGACCGGGGTGACCGCACCCAAGCACTTGGCGCAATTCGGTGCGTACGGCGACCCGGGACGCGACCCGCGCACCAACGTCGTCACGGTGGCATATCTGGCGGTGACGCCCGATCCCGGCATCCTGCAGGCCGGCACCGATGCCGTAGCGGCCCGGTTATGGCCGGTCACTGACGCGGTTCAGCACCTCGAGCTGGCGTTCGACCACCGCCGAATCCTGTCCGACGCCGTAGACCGAGCGGCTGAACAGCTCGAACAGACAAACCTCGCGACGGCTTTTGTCGGAGAAACTTTCGCGCTGTCGGAGCTTCAGAGTGTCTACGAGGAGCTCTGGCAGGCCGAAATCGACCCGGCCAACTTCCGGCGCAGCCTCACCACGCCGACACCGGGGGCCGGCCGGGCCGCCACATCGGACAGCTACATCGAGCCGACGGGGCAGCGAGCCAAATCCAGCCCGCGCGGTGGCCGACCACCTGAGCTGTACCGCGCCGGCGGCGCGTGGCAGACCCAGCCACCGGTGCGGCGTCCGCGCAAGCTGAAAGAGCCCCCTGGTAACTAACGCGGTAAGTGGGCGCGGACGGTATCGAACCGCCGACCGCTGGTGTGTAAAACCAGAGCTCTACCACTGAGCTACGCGCCCTTATGCCCCGGCGCAGGCTACACGCCGAACCGCTGACGACCCAAAACGGCACCGGCGATACCGATTTTCACGAGCAGTCATGCCCCGGCCCAGGTGCAGCGGGGCCACCGTGACAAACCACCCACTCACCCCCGCAAGGCCGCCAGCGCCGAACTCCACACAGCACGATCACGAGCCTCCCCCGGCTGCTTCATCTCGGCGAACCGCACCATCCCGGAGCGGTCCACTACGAACGTGCCTCGGTTGGAGATGCCGGCCGCGTCGTTGAACACCCCGTAAGCCTGGCTGACCGCACCGTGCGGCCAGAAGTCCGACAGCACCGGAAAGGTGAACCCGCTCTGCACCGCCCAGATCTTGTGCGTGGGCGGCGGTCCCACCGAGATGGCCAGCACGGCGGTGTCGTCGTTCTCGAATTCCGGCAGGTTGTCGCGGACCGCGTCCAACTCGCCCTGGCAGATCCCGGTGAACGCCAGCGGAAAGAACACCAGCAGCACGTTCTTGCGCCCGCGATAGCTGCTCAGGGCGACGGGCTGCTGATTCTGGTCGCGCAGCGTGAAGTCGGGGGCAGTGGCTCCGACGTCCAGCATCAACGCTTCCCGGCCCGCGACTTCGGTTGCACCAGTCGGGAAGCGCTCCAATTACCCAGGTTCACCGACGACGTCGGCATCAGGCCGGCGGTGGGCGCCGCCTCGGCGATGTCGGCGGGCAGCACGTGACCAGAGCGGCCGGTCTTGGGCGTCAACACCCAGATCACCCCGTCTTCGGCGAGCGGGCTGATCGCGTCCATCAGGATGTCCACCAGGTCACCGTCACCGTCGCGGTACCAGAGCAACACGACGTCGACGACCTCGTCGGTGTCCTCATCGAGCAACTCGCTGCCGCACGCATCCTCGACGTCAGCGCGGATTTCGTCGTCGGTGTCTTCGTCCCAGCCCCACTCCTGGACGACCTGGTCTCGTTGGATGCCCAGTTTGCGAGCGTAGCTCGGGGCGTGATCCGCCGCGACCACCGTGAACCTCCTTCAACCGACCTCACGACAAGCGATGGACGCTATCGTCGCACAGCCATCGCCGAGTTGATACGGCTAGCCCACGCACAGTTTCTGCGCCGTGGCCGTGACGTTGTTGAACGGTCGACGTATTCGATGAACTCGGCCGTTGCAGCGTAGGTAGCGATCGGACAGACCCGCGCGCTAAATGAAACCCCGGCAGGAGTCCACCGCTCGGGATTTCGCCTTGTTGAACGCCTCCACCCGCCTGTTGAACTCCGAGGGCCCGGCATGGGTCGAGATGGCGTTTGCCACCGCCCGGGCCGCGTCGGCGTAGGCGTTGAACGCGTCACGCTGCTCCGGGGAGAGCGCAGTGTTGAGGCTGCCCGTGACCGCGTTGGCGCCGCTGTTGAGCGCGTCGATGGCCGGTCCTTCGGTGGGACCTGTGTTCTTTCCCGCGTTCAACGCGGCGACGTAGGCGTTGACCTTGTCGATCGTGTCGGACACCGCATTTGCCAGCGCCCCGCACGAGCCGCGGATCATGCTGGTCGTCACAGATTGCTGGCGCTGGGACTCCCGGGAGCTGGACGTCACTGACGACGCCGACACCGACGCCGACACCGAGGACCGGTAAGCCGGGGCCACATTGGTATCAGCAGCGCCGTTGCCGTCGGCGACCTTCGTACAGCCGACGATCCCGATCGCGACCAGGGCGGTACAGCCCACTGCAAGAGCGCCTCGCCTGGGGAACTCCCCCACGTGGCCGCGACGGGCGGCACGCCTTCCCATTTGCACGGAACGTGACGTTACCGGGTCACAAACCGAACTGCCCATACCTACCGACTTAGCTGTGCCGTCCGGTGGGTATCCGCCAGAGACGGAAGTGCGGCACGATAGAGGGGCGATCGATAAGTAGCGACCCTGCCACCTACAGGAGTAGTGCGTTGACCACCGAGTTCGCCCGCAACGATCTGGCCAAAACCTCAAGCAGCACAAGCGAACCCGATCGCGTTCGGGTGATCCGCGAAGGGGTGGCGTCCTATCTGCCCGACATCGATCCCGAGGAAACGTCGGAGTGGCTGGAGTCTTTCGACGAATTGCTGGTGCGTTCGGGACCGGCACGGGCGCGTTATCTGATGCTGCGAATGTTGGAACGGGCCGGCGAGCAGCGGGTCTCCATCCCGGCGCTCACCTCAACCGACTACGTCAACACGATCCCGACCGAGCTGGAGCCGTGGTTTCCCGGCGACGAGGACGTCGAACGGCGCTACCGGGCCTGGATCAGATGGAACGCGGCGATCATGGTGCACCGCGCGCAACGGCCGGGGGTTGGCGTCGGCGGTCACATTTCCACGTATGCGTCCTCGGCCGCGCTCTACGAGGTCGGTTTCAACCATTTCTTCCGCGGCAAGTCGCACCTCGGTGGCGGCGACCAGGTGTTCATCCAGGGACACGCCTCCCCCGGCATCTACGCCCGCGCCTACCTCGAGGGCCGGCTCAGCGAAGACCGGCTCGACGGCTTCCGCCAGGAACACAGCCACGCCGGCGGCGGGCTGCCGTCCTATCCGCACCCACGGCTGATGAGCGACTTCTGGGAGTTTCCGACGGTGTCGATGGGACTCGGGCCGCTCAATGCCATCTACCAGGCCCGGTTCAACCACTACCTGCACGACCGCGGCATCAAGGACACCTCCGATCAGCACGTCTGGTGCTTCCTGGGCGACGGGGAGATGGACGAGCCGGAAAGCCGCGGCCTGGCCCACGTAGGTGCGCTGGAGGGCCTGGACAACCTCACGTTCGTCATCAACTGCAACCTGCAGCGCCTCGACGGTCCGGTGCGCGGCAACGGCAAGATCATCCAGGAGCTGGAATCGTTCTTCCGCGGCGCCGGCTGGAATGTGATCAAGGTGGTGTGGGGCCGCGAGTGGGATGCCCTGCTGCACGCCGACCGCGACGGTGCGCTGGTGAATCTGATGAACAGCACCCCGGACGGCGATTATCAGACGTACAAGGCCAACGACGGCGCCTATGTGCGCGACCACTTCTTCGGCCGCGACCCGCGCACCAAGGCGCTGGTCGAGAATATGAGCGACTCGGAGATCTGGAACCTCAAGCGCGGCGGGCACGACTACCGCAAGGTCTATGCCGCCTACCACGCCGCTCTGACCCATAAGGGCCAGCCCACGGTGATCCTGGCCAAGACCATCAAGGGTTATTCGCTGGGCGCCCACTTCCAGGGCCGCAACGCCACCCACCAGATGAAAAAACTCGCGCTGGAAGACCTCAAGCGGTTCCGCGACTCGATGCGCATCCCGATCAGTGACGACAAACTCGAAGAGGACCCGTACCTGCCGCCGTACTACCACCCGGGTCCGGACGCCCCGGAGATCCGCTATCTGCTGGACCGTCGCCGCACCCTCGGCGGCTTCGTGCCCGAGCGCCGCACCAAGGCCAAGGTGCTGACGCTGCCGGGTCGCGACACCTATAAGGCGCTGAAGAAGGGGTCGGGCAAACAAGAAGTCGCCACCACCATGGCGCTGGTGCGGACGTTCAAAGAACTGTTGCGCGACAAGGAAATCGGGAAGCGTATCGTCCCGATCATTCCGGACGAGGCGCGCACCTTCGGGATGGACTCGTGGTTCCCGTCGCTGAAGATCTACAACCGCAACGGCCAGCTGTACACCGCCGTCGACGCCGAATTGATGCTGGCCTATAAGGAAAGCGAAGTCGGCCAGATCCTGCACGAGGGCATCAACGAAGCCGGCTCGGTGGGCTCGTTCACCGCGGCCGGAACGTCGTACGCCACGCACAACGAGCCGATGATCCCGGTCTACATCTTCTATTCGATGTTCGGGTTCCAGCGCACCGGCGACGGTCTGTGGGCGGCGGCCGACCAGATGGCTCGCGGGTTTGCCTTGGGCGCCACCGCCGGACGCACCACGCTGGTGGGCGAGGGCCTGCAACACGCCGACGGCCATTCGTTGCTGCTGGCCGCCACCAACCCGGCGGTGGTGTCCTACGACCCGGCGTTCGCCTACGAGATCGCCTACATCGTCGAGAGCGGTCTGGAGCGGATGTTCGGCAAGAACCCGGAGAACGTGTACTTCTACATCACGCTCTACAACGAGCCCTACGTCCAGCCGCCAGAACCGGAGAATTTCGACCCCGACGGCCTGCTGCGGGGCATCTACCGTTACCGCGCCGCCAAGGAAGAACTCGGCAGCAGTGCGCAGATCCTGGTGTCCGGGGTGGCGATGCCGGACGCGCTGAAGGCGGCCGAGATGCTCGCCGAGGAGTGGGACGTGGCCGCCGACGTGTGGTCGGTGACCAGCTGGGGCGAGCTGAACCGCGACGGCGTCGCCGTGGAGAAACACCGGCTACGTAATCCGGACCAGCCGCCGGGCGAGGCCTATGTGACCAAGGTGCTGGCCGACTGCCGCGGCCCGGTGATCGCGGTGTCGGACTGGATGCGCGCGGTCCCCGAACAGATCCGGCCCTGGGTGCCGGGCACGTACGTCACCTTGGGCACGGACGGGTTCGGGTTCTCCGACACCCGGCCTGCGGCGCGCCGCTACTACAACACCGACGCCGAATCGCAGGTGGTCGCGGTGCTCGAAGCGCTGGCCCGCGACGGCGAGATCGACCAGTCGGTGGCGGTGAAGGCCGCCAAGCAGTACAAGATCGACGACGTCCTGGCCGCTCCGGAGCAGACCTCCGATCCCGGCGTGGCCTGAGCCCGCCGGAACGTCGCGCCGCCCTTTGGGGGAACCTTCCAGAAAAGCGGCGTAGCTTTTAGGGATGGACGACAAACAGTCCGCCCCGCGGGAGCGCCCGAAGTCACCACTGGAGATGTTGGACGCCGTGCCGGACTCGCTGCTGCGGCGGTTGAAGCAGTATTCGGGAAGGCTGTCCACCGAGGCCGTCTCGGCCATGCACGAGCGGCTGCCGTTCTTCGCCGACCTGGAAGCCTCGCAGCGCGCCAGCGTCGCGCTGGTGGTGCAGACGGCGGTGGTCAACTTCGTCGAGTGGATGCAGGACCCGCACAGCAACGTCAGCTACACCGCACAGGCCTTCGAGCTGGTCCCGCAGGACCTGACCAGGCGCATCGCGCTGCGCCACACCGTGGACATGGTGCGGGTCACCATGGAGTTCTTCGAAGAAGTGGTGCCGCTGCTGGCCCGCTCCGAAGAGCAGCTGACCGCGCTGACCGTGGGCATCCTGAAGTACAGCCGCGATCTGGCCTTCACCGCCGCCACCGCCTACGCCGACGCCGCCGAGGCGCGTGGCGCCTGGGACAGCCGGATGGAGGCCAGCGTCGTCGACGCCATTGTGCGCGGGGACACCGGCCCCGAACTGCTGTCCAGAGCCGCCGCGCTGAACTGGGACACCACCGCACCGGCCACGGTGGTGGTGGGCACTCCGGGATCCGGCCGCGACGGGGTCGACGGCGACAGCGAGCGGGCCAGCCAGGACGTCCGCGACATCGCCGCCCGACACGGCCGGGCGGCCCTCACCGACGTGCACGGCACCTGGCTGGTGGCCATCGTCTCCGGTCAGTTGACCCCCACCGACAAGTTCTTGAAGGAACTTCTGGAGGCGTTCTCCGACGGCCCGGTGGTGATCGGCCCGACCGCACCGATGCTGACCGCGGCCTATCACAGCGCCAGCGAGGCCATCTCCGGGATGAACGCCGTCGCCGGCTGGCGTGGTGCGCCGCGCCCCGTTCTGGCCCGTGAGCTGCTGCCTGAGCGGGCCTTGATGGGGGACGCATCGTCGATCGTGGCCCTGCACACCGATGTCATGCGCCCGCTGGCCGACGCCGGACCCACCCTCGTCGAAACCTTGGACGCTTTCTTAGATTCCGGCGGCGCGATTGAGGCCTGTGCCAGGAAGTTGTTCGTTCATCCAAACACGGTGCGGTACCGATTGAAGCGGATCACCGACTTCACCGGCCGCGATCCCACCCAACCACGGGATGCGTACGTGCTGCGCGTGGCGGCGACGGTGGGCCAGCTGAACTATCCAACGCATCCCGCTGGCGCCACCGCTATTTCCATCCCGCCGCTTCCGTCCCCGGTCAGAGCGGGTATTGCCGCGCCTTCCAGCCGATAGTGATTTAGCCAACAGATCGCGGGTGTATCTCAAACATGTAGCTTACGGAGCTATTTTGTAGGAGGTATACAAAAACCTAAGACGAGGTTCATAATCTGTTACACCCCGTAAAAGCGTCTTCACAGTGTTCTCTTAGACACGTGATTGCATTGCTTGCGCCCGGACAGGGCTCCCAGAGCGAGGGAATGCTGTCGCCGTGGTTGGAACTACCCGGCGCCGCAGACCAGATCGCCGCCTGGTCGAAGGCCAGCGGCCTGGACCTGGCACGGCTGGGTACCACCGCGTCGACCGAGGAAATCACTGACACCGCGATCGCCCAACCGTTGATCGTGGCGGCCACGCTGCTCGCTCACCAGGAGCTGACCAGGCGCGGGCTGCTCGCCGGCCAGGACACCATCGTGGCGGGTCACTCCGTGGGAGAGATCGCCGCCTACGCCATCGCCGGCGTACTGGCCGCCGATGACGCCGTCATGCTGGCCGCCACCCGTGGCGCGGAGATGGCCAAGGCCTGTGCCGCCGAACCGACGGGGATGTCCGCGGTGCTCGGCGGCGACGAGACCGAGGTGCTCACCCGACTCGACCAACTCGACCTGGTCCCGGCCAATCGCAACGCCGCCGGTCAGATTGTCGCGGCCGGACGGTTGACCGCACTGGAGAAACTCGCCGAGGACCCGCCGGCCAAGGCCCGGGTGCGCGCGCTGGGTGTCGCCGGCGCCTTCCACACCGAGTTTATGGCTCCGGCCCTGGACGGGTACGCCGCAGCCGCAGCCGGCATCGCCACCGCCGAGCCCACCACCGTGCTGTTGTCCAACTACGACGGCAAGCCGGTCGCCGACGCCGCCGCGGCGATGTCGTCCCTGGTTTCTCAACTGACCCGGCCGGTGCGCTGGGATCTGTGCACCGCGACTCTCGGTCAGCACGGAGTCACGGCGATCGTGGAGTTCCCGCCCGCGGGCACTCTGACCGGGATCGCCAAACGCGAACTTCGGGGGGTTCCGACGCGAGCCGTCAAGTCACCCGCAGATCTGGACGAGCTGGCGAATCTCTAGCCGCCCGCTCCCGCCAGAAGAATCAACAGCACGTCAAATCGGTTTACACACAACATATTACGAAGGGAACTAACTGTGGCCGTCAGTCAGGAAGAAATCATCGCCGGTATCGCCGAGATCATCGAAGAGGTCACCGGCATCGAGCCCTCCGAGGTCACCCCGGAGAAGTCGTTCGTCGACGACCTGGACATCGACTCGCTGTCGATGGTCGAGATCGCTGTGCAGACCGAGGACAAGTACGGCGTGAAGATCCCGGACGAGGACCTCGCCGGTCTGCGTACCGTCGGTGACGTCGTCGCCTACATCCAGAAGCTCGAGGAAGAGAACCCCGAGGCCGCCGAGGCGCTGCGCGCCAAGCTGGAGACCGAGAACCCCGAGGCGGTCGCCAACGTCAAGTCCAGGCTGGAAGCGGACAGCAAGTGACCAAGCCTTCCACTGCTAATGGCGGTTACCCCAGCGTTGTGGTAACCGCCGTCGCGGCGACGACATCGGTCGCGCCGGACATCGAGAGCACGTGGAAGGGTCTGTTAGCCGGCGAGAGCGGCATCCACGTCCTCGAAGACGAGTTCGTCACTAAATGGGACCTACCGGCCAAAATCGGTGGGCACCTGAAGGAACCCGTCGACAACCACATGGGACGTCTCGACCTGCGGCGCATGTCGTACGTTCAGCGGCTGGCCAAATTGCTCAGCGGGCAGCTGTGGGAGACCGCGGGCGCACCCGAGGTCGATCCCGATCGCTTCAGCGTCGTGGTCGGCACCGGCCTGGGTGGCGCCGAGCGGATCGTGGAGAGCTACGACCTGATGAACGAGGGCGGCCCCCGCAAGGTGTCGCCGCTCGCCGTTCAGATGATCATGCCCAACGGCGCCGCGGCGGTGGTGGGCCTGCAGCTCGGGGCGCGTGGCGGGGTGATCACTCCGGTGTCAGCCTGTTCCTCGGGTTCGGAGGCCATCGCCCACGCGTGGCGCCAAATCGTCATGGGCGATGCGGATTTCGCCGTCTGCGGCGGGGTCGAAGGGCCCATCGAGGCGCTGCCCATCGCGGCGTTCTCGATGATGCGGGCCATGTCGACGCGTAACGACGAGCCAGAGCGCGCGTCGCGACCGTTCGATAAGGACCGGGACGGCTTCGTGTTCGGCGAGGCCGGGGCACTGATGATCATCGAGACCGAGGAGCACGCCAAGGCTCGCGGCGCCAAGCCGCTGGCCCGATTGATGGGTGCCGGTATCACCTCGGACGCCTTCCACATGGTGGCGCCCGCTGCCGACGGTGTACGCGCCGGCCGGGCGATGCAGCGTGCGATGGAGCTGGCGGGCTTGTCCCCCGACGACATCGACCACGTCAATGCGCACGGAACCGCGACACCGATCGGTGACGCGGCAGAGGCCAACGCAATCCGGGTAGCCGGTTGCGAGAAGGCCGCAGTTTATGCGCCGAAATCGGCGCTCGGGCACTCGATCGGCGCCGTCGGCGCGCTCGAATCGGCGCTCACGGTGCTGACCCTTCGGGACGGTGTCATCCCACCGACACTCAATTACGAGACCCCCGACCCGGAGATCGACCTTGATGTAGTCGCGGGTGAGCCTCGCTACGGCGAGTACCGCTACGCCATCAACAACTCGTTCGGGTTCGGCGGTCACAACGTGGCGCTCGCGTTTGGGCGCTACTGAAGCTGAATAGTGGTGAGTCGCGTGTCCCGGCACAGCCGGGCTCGCGATCACCATTAGCACGGAAGGAACAGTGGCACAGGCCATGACAGAGCTGGTTACCGGGAAATCCTTCCCGAATGTGGTCGTTACCGGCATTGCCATGACGACCGCCTTGGCAACCGACGCCGAGAACACCTGGAAGTGTTTGCTCGACGGCCAAAGTGGCATTCGCACCCTCGAGGATTCGTTCGTCGAGGAGTTCGACCTGCCGGTCCGGATCGGCGGACACCTGTTGGAGTCATTTGACGACCAACTGACGCGAATCGAGTTGCGTCGCACGGGTTACCTGCAGCGGATGTCCACCATCATGGGCCGGCGGGTGTGGGAGAACGCCGGTTCGCCGGAAGTCGACACCAACCGGTTGATGGTCTCCATCGGCACCGGCCTGGGCTCGGCCGAGGAGCTGGTTTTCGGTTACGACGAGATGCGCACGCGCGGCTTCCGGGCGGTCTCTCCGTTGACGGTGCAGAAGTACATGCCCAACGGGGCCGCCGCGGCGGTGGGCCTGGAACGGCAGGCCAAGGCCGGGGTGATGACGACGATCTCGGCGTGCGCGTCCGGCGCCGAGGGCATCGCGCACGCGTGGCAGCAGATTGTGCTCGGCGAAGCCGACATGGCGATCTGCGGCGGCGTGGAAACCAAGATCGAGGCGGTGCCGATCGCCGGCTTCGCCAACATGCGCATCGTGCTGTCCACCAACAACGACGATCCGGCCGGTGCGTGTCGGCCGTTCGACAAAGACCGCAACGGGTTCGTGTTCGGCGAGGCGGCTGCGCTGATGGTGATCGAGACCGAGGAGCACGCCAAGGCGCGCGGGGCGAACATCCTGGCCCGCATCATGGGGGCCAGCATCACCTCGGACGGCTTCCACATGGTGGCGCCCGACCCCAACGGCGTTCGCGCGGGGCATGCGATCTCGCGGGCGATCCAGCTGGCGGGTCTCACCCCGGCCGACATCGGCCACGTCAACGCGCACGCCACCGGCACTCAAGTCGGTGACGTGGCGGAGGGCAAGGCCATCAACAACGCGCTCGGCAGCCACCGGCCGGCGGTCTTCGCACCCAAGGGTGCGCTCGGCCACTCGGTGGGCGCGGTCGGCGCGGTGGAGTCCATCTTGACCGTGCTGGCGTTGCGGGACCAGGTGATTCCGCCGACGTTGAACCTGGTCAACCAGGATCCGGAGATCGATCTGGATGTGGTGGCCGGCAAGCCGCGGTCGGGCAACTTCAACTACGCGATCAACAACTCGTTCGGATTCGGCGGTCACAACGTGGCGATCGCCTTCGGGCGCTACTGATCGGCACCTCAAGGAAACGCCAAGCTTCGTCGGATAAACAGAGCATCACCCGGAGACTAGGAGACCCGCGATGACAATCATGGCCCCCGAGGCGGTTGGCGAGTCGCTCGACCCTCGCGATCCGCTGTTGCGTCTGAACAACTTCTTCGACGACGGCAGCGTGGAACTGCTGCACGAGCGGGACCGGTCCGGTCTGCTCGCTGCGGCGGGGACGGTCAACGGTGTCCGCACCATCGCGTTCTGCACCGACGGAACCGTGATGGGTGGCGCCATGGGCACCGAGGGTTGCCAGCACATCGTCAACGCCTATGACACCGCCATCGAAGAGCAAAGCCCGATCGTGGGCATCTGGCACTCCGGCGGTGCCCGGCTGGCCGAGGGTGTGCGGGCGCTGCACGCGGTCGGCACGGTGTTCGAGGCGATGATCCGGGCGTCGGGTTACATTCCGCAGATCTCGGTGGTCGTCGGCTTCGCCGCCGGCGGTGCCGCCTACGGTCCGGCCCTGACCGATGTGATCGTGATGGCTCCGGAGAGCCGGGTGTTCGTCACCGGCCCCGACGTGGTGCGCAGTGTCACCGGCGAGGACGTCGACATGGCGTCGTTGGGCGGTCCGGAGACACACCACAAGAAGTCCGGCGTGTGCCACATCGTCGCCGACGACGAACTCGACGCTTATCAGCGTGGTCGCGAGCTGGTCGGATTGTTCTGCCAGCAAGGGCATTTCGACCGCAGCAAGGCCGAAGCAGGCGACACCGACATCAAAGCGCTGCTGCCGGAGTCGGCCCGCCGCGCCTACGACGTGCATCCGATCGTCACCGCGATCCTGGACGACAACGCGCCGTTCGCCGAGTTCCAGGCCAAGTGGGCACCGTCCATCGTCGTTGGGCTCGGCCGGTTGTCGGGCCGGACGGTGGGTGTGATCGCCAACAATCCGCTGCGGCTGGGCGGCTGCCTGAACTCCGAAAGTGCCGAGAAGGCAGCGCGTTTCGTGCGGTTGTGCGATGCATTCGGCATTCCGCTGGTGGTTGTCGTGGACGTGCCGGGGTACCTGCCCGGTGTCGACCAGGAGTGGGGTGGCGTGGTCCGCCGCGGCGCCAAGCTGCTGCACGCGTTCGGTGAGTGCACCGTGCCGCGGGTCACCCTGGTCACGCGAAAGATCTACGGCGGGGCCTACATCGCGATGAACTCCCGCTCGCTGAACGCCACCAAGGTGTTCGCCTGGCCCGACGCTGAGGTTGCGGTCATGGGGGCGAAGGCAGCCGTCGGCATCCTGCACAAGCGCAAGCTGGCCGCCGCGCCGGAGCACGAGCGCGAGGCGCTGCACAACGAGCTGGCCGCCGAGCACGAGCGCATCGCCGGTGGGGTGGACAGCGCGATCGACATCGGTGTGGTGGACGAGAAGATCGACCCGTCGCACACCCGCAGCAAGCTCACTGAGGCGCTGGCCCAGGCCCCCGCTCGCCGCGGTCGGCACAAGAACATCCCGCTGTAAACTCTCCGCCTCTCCCGCCACTCCCGCCACTCCCGCCTCTCCCGCGAGCAGACGCAGAATCGCACGTTTTCCGGTGAAAACGTGCGATTCTGCGTCTGCTCACCAGTAATCCCCAGCGGTGACTGGCTCTCGCGAAACGGCTGCCTCAGGCTTTCGCTGTGCACTCCGAGGCGATATCGCTGCTCGAAAGATCAGGCGGGTTCGCCACCACTAAACAACTGCTGACGGTCATGACTCGCCAACAGCTTGATGTGCAAGTCAAGAATGGCGGACTCGTTCGCTTGTGGTACGGCGTCTACGCAGCACAGCAGCCAGATCTGTTGGGCCGCCTGGCAGCACTTGACATGTTTATGGGACGGAAAGCTGTCCCATGCTTGGGCACAGCAGCCGCGTTATACGGGTTCGACACCGAAAACACTGTTGCTATACACGTTCTCGATCCTGGCGTGCGAATGCGTCCCACCGTCGGTCTGATGGTTCATCAACGCCACGGCGCCCGATTGGATTCGGTCGCAGGACGTCTGGCAACCGCCCCCGCCTGGACAGCCGTCGAGGTCGCAAGGCAACTACGCCGGCCGCGAGCTCTAGCGACTCTGGATGCCGCATTGCACTCAAAACAGTGCACGCGCAACGAAATTGAGATCGCCGTCGCCGAACAGCGCGGGCGCCGAGGCATCGTCGCGGTGCGCGAACTACTGCCCTTCACCGATGGACGCGCCGAATCGGCAATGGAAAGTGAAGCTCGGTTGGCCATGATCGACAACGGGCTGCCGGTTCCCGAACTTCAATATCCGATCTACGGTCGCGACGGCGAACTGTGGCGAGTCGACTTCGCTTGGCCGCAAGCGCGGGTCGCGGCCGAGTACGAGAGTATCGACTGGCATGCAGGGCGCACCGAGATGCTCAACGACAAGGTGCGCTCCGCGGGGATCCAGGAGGTCGGGTGGACGATTGTCCCGATCGTGATCACCGACGTCCGGCGCCAACCGCGCCGCATGGTCGAGCGCATCGCTAGTCACCTGAGACGCGCAGAAATCGCCAGCTGAAGGGGCCCCAGCCTCGCCGAGCAGACGCAGAATCGCGCGCGGGGTACCCGCGTCGTGCGATTCTGCGTCTGCTCGCCAAAAGGGGCTAACCCACCAGCGCGCGGGCCTCTTCCTCGGTCTCGACCGACGGACCGGAGCCGGGCAGCGGTTTGCCGGCGACTTCCGGGGTGAACAGCAGAGTGATCACACCCACCAACCCCGCGGCCATCAGCATGTAGGCCGGCACCATCGTGTCGCCGGTGCTCGATATGAGCGCTTGGGCGATCAGCGGCGTGATGCCACCGACGGTGGATATCGACAGGTTGTAGGAGATGGCCAGCGCGCCGTAGCGCACCTTGGTGGGAAACAGCGCGGGCAGAGCCGACGGCGTCGTGCTGTCGAAACACAGTTCCATCAGTCCGACCAACAGCACGCCGCCGAAGATCACCGGATAAATGCCGCCGGAGCGCATCAGCAGAAACGCAGGGATCGAGGCCACGATCAACAGGACGCAGCCTGTCCGCATGATGGGTTTGACGCCGATCCGATCAGACAACCGGGCGACCAACACGATGGTCGCCATCAAAATCGCCAGGGTAGTCACGATCATCGCCAGTGCGGCTGTTTCACTAACGTGCACAACGGTTTTCAGGTAAGTCGGCAGGTAGCCGGTCACCATGAAATCGGCGACCTGCGACGTCAGCACCAGCGCGGCGCAGATCAGCATCGGCCGCCATTGCTCCACCACGGTGCGCCGGAACTGGCTGCCTTCTTCGGTGGCTTCCGCGCGCTCGTTCAGTTGCTTGAATGCCGGGGATTCGTCCAACCGCAGCCGCATGTACAGCGCGATCAAACCCAGCGGCGCGGCCAGCAGCAGTGGAACCCGCCAACCCCAGGCCAGCCAGTCGTCCTCAGGCAGCCAGGCCTGCAGCCCGGTCACCAGGAATCCGGCGAACACGAAACCGATCAAGTTGCCCAACGGCAGGAAACCGACCAGCATGCCGCGCTTGCGGTCCGGTGCCTGCTCCACCAGATAGGTCATCGCGCCGACGAATTCGCCACCGGTGGACAGCCCCTGAAACACCCGGGCGACGATAAGCAATATCGGCGCCCAGATGCCGATCGCGCTGTAACCCGGAAGTAGACCGCTCATCGTCGTACCGGCCGTCATCATCAGGATCGTGATCACCAGCACCCGCTTGCGCCCGATCCGGTCGCCGAGCGGACCAAAGATCATGCCGCCGATCGGACGTACCACGAACGCTGCTGCCAAGGTGCCGAACGTGGCCAGCAGGTGCACCGCGCTGACACTGTTGCCGGGGTAGAACACCTGCGCGATCGTGGTGGCTATATAGCCGTAGACCCCGAAGTCGTACCACTCCATCACGTTTCCGATCGCGGTGCCCGTGATGGCCTGCTTCATCGCAGCCGGATCGGTGACGGTGATCTCGTCGCGCAACCATCGGCGGCTCCCGGAGGTCTTCATCGAAACCTTTCGTACCCGAACCGCGCGGGATTGAACCCGCTAGTCCACGGCTGCCAGGAACTCCTGCGCAACCGCCAGTGCCTTGGCGCGGTCGCGTGGCACCAGACCGATCCGGGTGCGCCGATCCAGGATGTCGTCGACACCCAGCGCACCCTCGTGCGTCACTGCGTACTCGAACTCGGCCCGGGTCACGTCGATGCCCTCGGCAACCGGTTCGGTTGGCCGCTCACACGTGGCGGTCGCGACGACGTTCGCCGCCTCGGCTCCGTAGCGCGCCATCAGCGATTTCGGCAGTCCAGCACCGGGTCCGGCCGGGCCCGGGTTGGTGGGGGCGCCGATCAGCGGCAAGTTGCGCGTGCGGCACGGACCGGCGTGCAGGTTTCGCACGCTGATCGCCCGGTTCAGCACATCCTCTGCCATGTACCGGTATTCGGTCAGCTTGCCGCCAACCACGCTGACCACTCCGCTCGGTGACTCGAAAATGGCATGGTCGCGCGACACATCTGCGGTCCTGCCGCCGCCGGTGTCGATCAGCGGCCGCAGACCGGCATAGGACCCGATGACGTCGGACGGCGCGACCTTGGTCCCCAGTGCGGTGTTCACCGTGTCCAGCAGGAACGAAATCTCCTGCGAAGAAGGTTGTGGCACATCGGGAATCGGGCCGGGCGCGTCCTCGTCAGTCAGTCCGAGGTAGATGCGGCCGAGTTGCTCGGGCATCGCGAACACAAATCTGTTGAGTTCACCCGGTATCGGAATGGTCAGCGCCGCTGTCGGATTGCCGAACGAAGCCGCATCGAAAACCAGATGCGTTCCGCGACTTGGCCGTAATGTCAGCGCCGGGTCGATGTCGCCACCCCATACCCCCGCCGCGTTGATCACTGCCCCGGCGCGCACCTCGAACGACTGTCCGCTGCGCCGATCGGTCAGCCGCACCGTGTTGGCCGTCGCCTCCGATGCCGCGACATGGGTCAGGATGCGCGCCCCGTGTTGCGCTGCGGTGCGCGCGACGGCGGTGACCAGCCGGGCGTCGTCGATCAATTGCCCGTCGTAATTGAGGAAGCCACCCGCCAAACCGTCCTGCTGCACCGTCGGCGCCAGCTCCACGACCCGCCGTGCCGAGATTCGGCGCGACCGGGGCAGCGTCGACGACGAGGTTCCGGCCAATATTCGCAGCGCGTCACCCGCCAGGAAGCCGACGCGGACCAGCGCCCGGTTGGAGTGTTTCATCGCCGGCAGCAGCGGGACGAGTTGCGGCATCGCGTGCACGAGGTGAGGAGCGTTGCGCGCCATCAGGATTCCCCGCTCGACCGCACTGCGGCGGGCGATGCCCACGTTGCCGCTGGCCAGGTAACGCAGACCACCGTGCACCAACTTTGAACTCCACCGGCTGGTGCCGAACGCCAGGTCGTGCTTTTCCACCAGCACCGTGCGCAACCCCCGGGACGCGGCGTCCAGCGCGATACCCGTCCCGGTGATGCCGCCGCCGATGACCACGACGTCGATCCCGGCACCATCGGCGAGGGCCTGTAGGTCGCCGGTTCGTCGGGCGGCGTTGAGCGCGGTCAGGTTCTGCATCAGGACAGGTATCCGTTCAGTGTGTAGGTGAGCTGGGTGGCAAGCGCTGCGTCGTCCAGGATGGGTTTGACGATGTCGGCGGACTGGATGGTCGATTGCGCGATCAGCAGGATCATGGTCGCGAACTGGCGCGGATCGCCCGGGCGGACGCTGCCCTCCTGCTGCGCTGCTTCCAGTCGCTTCGTCAGTCCCTCGATCAGGAACTGCTGGCTGGTGCCCAGTCGCTCGGTGATGTAGACGCGCGCCAATTCGGAGTGCATCACCGACATGATCAGGTCGTCTCGACGCAGCCGGTCGGTCACTGCGACAACCTGCCTCACCAGAGACTGACGATCGTCGCCGTCGAACGGCACGTCCCGCATCACGTCGGTGATGTGGTTGGTCAACAAGGTCGACATGATCGACTGCGTGTCGGGCCAGCGGCGATACACGGTCGGGCGGCTCACCCCGGCGCGCCGGGCGATCTCGGCCAGAGTCACCCGATCGGCGCCGTAATCGACCACACAGCTCGCCGCCGCCGCCAGTATGCGATCCCCCGCATCCACCGAGGAGTCGTTACTCATTGACAGCATGTGTAATACTGTAACGCATGACGCACGCTGAGGAATACCTTCCGCCGATGAAATGGAACGCGTGGGGGGATCCCGCGGCGGCCAAACCGCTCTCAGACGGAATCCGGTCTATGCTCAAACAGGTTGTCGGACTTGAGGATTCGCAAGAATCCGAACTCGGCTTCGACGAGGTTCGGTTGCGCCCGTCGGCCTTGACGCAAGCTGACCAGGACGGCCTGGCCAAGATCGTCGGCGCCCAGTATTTCCGCACCGGGGACCACGACCGGGTGCTGCGGGCCGGCGGCAAGTCCACTCCCGACATGTTGCGCCGCAAAGACCGGGGCCTCCAGGATGCGCCCGATGCGGTGCTACTGCCCGGCGACGACGACTCGATCGCCGAAATACTGCGCTACTGCTCCGACCACGGCATCGCGGTCGTCCCCTTCGGCGGCGGCACCAACGTCACCGGTGGGCTGGATCCCACCCGCGGTCGGTTCAACGCGGTGATCTCGCTGGATCTGCGCCGGTTCAACGAGCTGCACTCCCTCGACGAAGTGTCGGGCATCGCCGAACTGGGCGGCGGCGTCACGGGGCCGGAAGCCGAACGCCTGCTGGGTGAACATGGCTTCTCACTGGGACACTTTCCGCAGAGTTTCGAGTACGCCACCATCGGCGGTTTCGCGGCGACCCGGTCTTCGGGTCAGGATTCGGCCGGCTACGGGCGGTTCAACGACATGATCCTGGGTTTGCGGATGGTGACACCGGTAGGCACCTGGGATCTCGGCCGGGTGGCGGCGTCGGCGGCCGGGCCGGATCTGCGCCAGCTGGCGATCGGCTCGGAAGGCACCCTGGGCGTCATCACCAAGGTCCGGTTGCGGGTGCACCGGGTGCCCGAGACCACCCGCTACGAGGCCTGGTCGTTCCCCGACTTCGCCACCGGCGTCGCAGCGTTGCGCGCCATCACCCAGACCGGCACCGGACCGACCGTCGTGCGACTCTCCGACGAGGCCGAGACGGGTGTTAGCCTGGCCACCCACGAAACGATCGGCGAAAACCAGAACACCGGCGGCTGCCTGGGACTGACCCTGTTCGAAGGAACCGAAGAACATACCGCAAGCCGGCACGCCGAGACCCGCGCTCTGCTGGAAGCCCACGGTGGCACGTCGCTGGGCGCCGAACCCGCCCGGGCCTGGGAGCATGGTCGGTTCAGCGCGCCGTACCTGCGCGATTCGCTGCTGGCCGCCGGCGCGCTGTGTGAGACGCTGGAGACCGCCACCGACTGGTCCAATATCCCGGCGCTGAAAACCGCTGTCACCGAAGCGATTACGAATTCACTGGCCGACTCGGGCAGCCCCGCACTGGTGATGTGCCACGTGTCGCACGTCTATCCGACGGGTGCGTCGCTGTACTTCACCGTGGTCGCGGGGCAACGTGGCAACCCGATCGAGCAGTGGTGGGCCGCCAAGAAGGCCGCCTGCGATGCCATCATGGCCACCGGCGGAACCATCACTCACCATCATGCGGTTGGTGCCGACCACCGGGCCTGGATGCGCGACGAGGTAGGTGAGCTGGGTGTCGAGCTGTTGCGCGCGATCAAAGCGACCCTGGATCCCGCCGGAATCCTCAATCCGGGCAAGCTGATTCCATGACCCGAGACAAGCCGGCCATCGGCCGGTTGGGTACGCGTGAGATCAACAAGGTCACCGCGCTGACCAATCCGTTGTCCGGGCACGGCGCCGCCGTCGAGGCGTCGCAGCGTGCGATCGCCCGGTTACACCATCGCGGTGTGGAAGTCATCGAGATCGTCGGCGAGAACGCCGAGGACGCCCGGTATCTGCTGGCCGCGGCCGTCGAGAAGGGCACCGATGCGGTCGTGGTCACCGGTGGAGACGGCGTCATCACCAATGCGCTGCAGGTGCTCGCCGAGAGCGATGTGCCGTTGGGCATTGTCCCGGCCGGCACCGGCAACGACCATGCCCGCGAATTCGGTATCCCGACAAAGGATCCCGAGGCCGCGGCGGACATCGTGGTAGCCGGGTGCACGGAAACCGTTGACCTGGGCCGGATCACAGGTCGTGGCGGCGGTAGAGACTCGGTCAAGTGGTTCGGTACCGTGGCGGCGACGGGATTCGATTCGCTGGTGACCGACCGTGCCAACCGGATGACGTGGCCGCACGGCCGGATGCGGTATTACCTCGCGATGCTCGCCGAACTGTCCCAGTTGCGCCTGTTGCCTTTCCGGCTGGTTCTCGACGGCAAGCAGGAGATCGAGGCCGACCTCACCATGACCGCCTTCGGCAACACCCGCAGCTACGGCGGCGGTATGTTGATCTGCCCCAACGCCGATCGCAGCGACGGCCTGCTGGATCTGACCATGGTCAGATCGCAGTCGCGCACCAGGCTGATCCGTTTCTTCCCGACCGCCATCAAGGGCACCCACGTGCAACTTGACGACGTGACGACGGCCCGGGCCAAGACCGTGGAAGTCGAGTGCCCCGGCATCAACGTCTACGCCGACGGGGACTTCGCCTGCCCGTTGCCCGCCGAGATCTGCGCGGTGCCGGCCGCACTGCAAGTGCTGCGACCCAAGCAGGTGTAACGAGCGGGTCACCGCACGCGAAGTCTCTGGCATGTCGAGTTTCGGTAGGACCGCGCTGATCGGGTCGGCAGCCGTATTGGCCTCGCCGTTCCTGTCGCCTGCGGCTCAGGCGGGCGAAGTGGCGTCCTGGAACGGTGAATACGTCATGGTACTCAGCGCAAACGCGAAGTCCGGCACCAGCATTGCGGCCGGACAGAACGAATCTGCACACCGCAGCACCGTCTCCCTGACCTCGAGTTGCTCGGCGGGTGTCTGCATGGCCACCGTCATCAACCCGTCGCCACCGAAGAGCGAATTCATGCCGAAGACCGTCGAATTCACCTGGAACGGGGCCCAGTGGGTGCGCGAAATGACGTGGAAGTGGGACTGCCTCCTGCCCGACGGCAGCGTCGAATACGCTCCCGCAAAGTCGATCACGGTGTACACGCCGGGGCAATACGGCATCCTCACCGGTGTGTTCCATACCGACATCGCCAGCGGCGCATGCGCGGGCAACGTCGACATCCCGGTGTCGGCGAAACCCGTTGAAACGCCGGTCGGATGAGGGTGAGCTGTTAGCCCACGCCCCGGCTGAGCCAGGTCACTTCACCGCTGTCGCCGCCGTCGCGATACGCCTCGAGCGCTTCGTCCCAGGCTGTACCCAGCACCGAATCCAATTCAGCGGCAAGGGTATCGGCGCCCTGGGCCATCATCGTCCGCAGTCGCATCTCCCCGACCATGATGTCGCCATTGGCGCTCATCGCCCCGCTCCACAAACCGAGCTGCGGGGTATGGCTGAACCGGTGGCCGTCGACGCCGGGACTGGGATCCTCGGTCACCTCGAACCGCAACACCGACCACGAGCGCAATGCGTTCGCCAACCGGGCCCCCGTCCCCACCGGCCCCACCCAGTTGGTGACAGCGCGCAACTGCCCGGGCATGGCCGGCTGCGGGGTCCACACCAGGTTCGCCTTGGCCTGCAGAGTCGACGACAACGCCCACTCCACGTGTGGGCATACCGCCGCGGGCGAGGCGTGCACGTACACCACACCGGCCGTAACGTCGGCAAACTGATTCGACGCACGCATGTTTTGCTCCTTCGGTTCCACGAGGGACGTCTTCCCCAACGACCTGGTGAACTCGATAGAGCAATTATCCGTGTGTCTTGCGTGTCTATTGTGCCTTGTGATGCCTATGTTGCGCTAGTGTGCATTTTCCCCGGCGGCCCGCTCGGCCAGTACCGCGTCGGAAAGCGCTGGCCACAGCTCTAGCGCCCAGTCCCCGAAGTCCCGGTCGGTGAGCACCACCAGCGCTACGTCCGCCGCCGGATCCACCCAGATGAAGCCGCCGGATTGACCGAAGTGGCCGTAGCTGCGCGCCGAGTTGCGCCCACCCGTCCAGTGCGGTGACTTCGAGTCCCGCAGTTCGAAGCCCAACCCCCAGTCGTTGGGGCGCTGGGAACCGTATCCGGGCAACACCCCGTTGAGGCCGGGAAACTGCACGGTGATCGCGTCGTCGTGCATCTGCGCCGACACCGTTGCCGGACGCAGCAGGTCGCCGGCGAACAGCACCAGATCATCGACGGTGGAACCCGCCCCGAACCCGGCCTCGGCCGCGCCACCGTCCAGCCGGGTACTGGTCATGCCCAACGGTTCGCACACCGCCTCAGTCAGGTAACGGGTGAACTCGATCCCCGACTCCTGCTCGATCGTCTCGGCCAGCACCGCGAACCCGTAGTTGGAGTAGATCCGGCGGGCACCGGGTTTGGCCAGCACATCGCCGGTGAGCATGGCCAGTCCCGATGCGTGCGCGAGTAGGTGACGCACGGTGGACCCGGGCGGTCCGGCTTCGGTATCGAGGTCGACGACGCCTTCCTCGACAGCGATCTGCGCGGCGCGCGCCACCAACGGCTTGGTCACCGACGCCAGCGCGAACTCGCGCGCGGTGTCTCCGTGCGTCACCAGCACCCCGTCCGGCCCGACGACCGCTGCGGCGGCGTGCGGGACGGGCCAGTCGGCCAGCGCGTCCAGGGCCGCGGTCATTTACGGGCGATGTAGAAGATGTTGAACGGGTCCGACTCGATCTCGGTCACCTGTACCTCGCCGAATCCCGCATCGGTCAACATCGACGTGGCGAGTTGATGTCCCCACGCAGTGCCCAGCCCGTCGCCGTCGAGCGCCAGTGAGACAGTCATGCAGTGCATGGTCGAAACGGTGTAGAGGTACGTGCTTCTCGGTACCCCCACGTTGTCCTCCAGTCGGCTGGAGGCTTTGACGTCGGCCACCAGCAGGACGCCGCCGGGGCGCAGTGCCCGGTAGATATTGGCCAGCACCTGGGCCGGGTGGGCCTGGTCGTGGATGGTGTCGAAGGCGGTGATGACGTCGTAGGCATCGACCTTGTCCAGCCGGGTCAGGTCATGGCTTTCGAAGTTCGCGTTGGCCAGGCCCAGCCGCTCGGCTTCGGCGCGGCCGGCGGCCAGGGCCTGTTCGGAGAAGTCGATTCCGGTGCAGCGGCTGGCCGGGAATGCCTGCGCCATCAGATTGACGGCGTGGCCGCTGCCGCAGCCGAAGTCGGCGACCTCAGCGCCCGCGCGCAACCGCTCCGGCAGGCCTTCGACGATGGGGAGCACCACGTCGATCAGGGCCCCGTCGAACACCTCGCCACTCATTTCGGCCATCACCTTGTGGAACCGCGGATATTCGCGGTAGGGCACGCCGCCACCGGAGCGGAAGCAGTCGATGACTTTCTGTTCAACCTCACCGAGCAGCGACACGAACTGGGTGACCCGGGCGATGTTGTTCAGGCCGGCAGCCCGGGTCAACGCCGCGGCGCGGGATGCGGGTAGCAGATAAGTCGCCGCGACGGGGTCGTACTCGACGACGTGCCCGGTGGTCATCCCGGCGAGCCATTCCCGGACGTAGCGTTCGTTGAGACCGGCGGCCTCGGCGATCTGAGCGCTGGTCGAGGGCGGCAAATCGGCCATGACGTCGAGCAGTCCGGTCTGGTGGCCGACGCTGAGCAGGATCGCCAGTCCCGCGCTGTCGATCACCTCAACCATCCGCTCGGTGAATTCCTGCGTGGTTTCGGCTGTCGTCACGCACAGCGACGCTACACCTCAGCGTGGGCGCACACCGGGTACTCCGCACCCGGTGGCTGACAGTAGTTTGAACGCATGAGTCAGACAGTGCGCGGCGTGATTTCGCGGTCAAAGGGCCAGCCCGTCGAGGTGGTCGACATCGTCATTCCGGACCCCGGACCCGGCGAGGTCGTCGTCGATATCACGGCCTGCGGCGTGTGCCACACCGACCTGACTTACCGCGAGGGCGGCATCAACGACGAGTATCCGTTCCTGCTCGGCCACGAGGCAGCGGGCACGGTCGAGGCAGTCGGCCCCGGCGTCACCGCCGTCGAGCCGGGTGACTTCGTGGTGCTGAATTGGCGTGCGGTGTGCGGCCAGTGCCGGGCTTGCAAGCGCGGGCGGCCGCACCTGTGCTTCGACACGTTCAACGCCGAGCAGAAGATGACGCTCACCGACGGCACCGAGCTGACCCCCGCGCTCGGCATCGGGGCGTTCGCCGACAAGACGTTGGTGGCCGCCGGCCAGTGCACCAAGGTCGACTCCGCCGCCGATCCTGCCGTGGCCGGCCTGTTGGGCTGCGGGGTGATGGCCGGCATCGGCGCGGCGATCAACACCGGCGGGGTGACCCGCGACGACACCGTCGCGGTGATCGGCTGCGGCGGTGTGGGAGACGCGGCAATCGCCGGCGCCGCGCTGGTCGGTGCACGAACGATCATCGCGGTGGACACCGACAGCACCAAATTGGACTGGGCGCGCGAGTTCGGTGCCACCCATACCGTGAACGCCCGCGAGGTGGACGTGGTGGAGACGATTCAAGACCTGACCGACGGATTCGGTGTCAATGTGGTGATTGACGCTGTCGGCCGGCCCGAGACGTGGAAGCAGGCTTTCTACGCGCGCGATCTGGCCGGCACGGTCGTGCTGGTGGGGGTGCCGACGCCCGACATGCGTCTGGAGATGCCGCTGGTGGACTTCTTCTCCCGCGGCGGGTCGCTGAAGTCGTCGTGGTACGGCGACTGCCTGCCCGAGCGCGACTTTCCCACCCTGATCGATCTGTTCCTGCAGGGCCGGCTGCCGCTGGACAAGTTTGTCTCCGAACGAATCGGGTTAGAAGACATCGAGGAGGCTTTCGACAAGATGCATGGTGGCAAGGTTCTGCGCTCGGTGGTGGTGCTGTAGTGGTTTCCATCGATCGCGTGGTCACCCACGGCACCTTCGAACTCGACGGCGGCAGCTGGGAAGTCGACAACAACATCTGGCTCGTCGGCGACAACTCCAATGTCATCGTGTTCGACGCCGCGCACGATGCAGCGCCGATCGTGGAGGCGGTCGACGGCCGGCATGTGATCGCGGTGGTGTGCACGCACGGACACAACGACCACGTGACTGTGGCGCCAGAGCTCGGCGAAGCACTCGACGCACCGGTGCTGCTGCATCCAGCCGATGCAGTGCTGTGGCGAATGACGCACCCCGACAAAGCATTTCGGGACATCTCCGATGACGAAACGTTGACCGTGAGCGGAACGGAACTGCGGGCCCTGCACACCCCCGGCCACTCCCCCGGGTCGGTGTGCTGGTACGCCCACGATCTGGGCGTGGTGTTCAGCGGCGACACGCTGTTCTCCGGCGGACCGGGCGCAACCGGGCGTTCCTACTCGAGTTTTCCCACCATCCTGCAGTCGATTTCCGAGCAGCTCGGCACACTACCCGGCGAGACCGTGGTGCACACCGGTCACGGTGACGACACGACGATCGGCGACGAGATCGTCAATTACGAGGAGTGGGTCGCCCGCGGACATTGATGTTTCTCCGCCCGGAGCTCGGTTCGGTCAGTGCCCCCGGATCTCGCAGTGCCGCAAGTGTTTTCGGCCTTTCGACCCGGACACCGTCGGCGCTCGGCCGCGAAGGCGCCGGCGGGAGGAAATTGGCGGGGGCGGGACCGAATAGCGGCGACTCGGGGCGACAGCCGTCGGCTGCGCGCCAGCCACCCGATCGACACCGCGAGGCCAGCAGAGCCAGGGTCCCCGCGCGGGATCGGCACCACGAAGGGGACACTGGTGGCACGCGAAACCCACCAGCGGGAAGGAGCCGCGCCCATGGTTCATGAGCTGATAGCCACCGTGCCCGATCTGTCCGGCAAGTTAGCGGTCGTCACCGGCGCCAACAGCGGCCTGGGGTTCGGCCTGACCAAGCGCCTGTCGGCGGCCGGCGCCGAGGTGCTGATGGCCATCCGCAACCAGGCCAAGGGCGAGGCGGCAATCAAGGAGATCCGCGCAGTCGTGCCCGATGCCAAGCTGACCATCAAGTCGCTGGACCTGTCGTCGCTCGGGTCGGTCGCGGCGTTAGGTGAGCACCTCAACGCACTGGGCCGGCCCATCGACATCCTGATCAACAACGCCGGGGTGATGACGCCGCCGGAACGCGACACCACCTCAGACGGGTTCGAATTACAGTTCGGCAGTAATCATCTGGGGCACTTCGCGCTGACCGGGCATCTTCTGCCGCTGCTGCGCGCAGCGTCGGGCGCGCGGGTGGTCTCGTTGAGCAGCATCGCCGCTCGCCGCGGTCGCATCCACTTCGACGACCTGCAGTTCGAGAAGTCCTACGCCTCGATGGCCGCATACAGCCAGTCGAAGCTGGCGGTTCTGATGTTCGCCCGCGAGTTGGACAAGCGCAGTCGCGCAGCCGGCTGGGGCATTGTCTCCAACGCGGCACACCCGGGTTTGACCAAAACCAATTTGCAGATCAGCGGCCCCTCCCATGGCCGCGACAAGCCGACGTTGATGGGACGTCTGTATACGACGTCATGGCGCTTTGCGCCGTTCTTGTGGCAGGAGATCGACGAAGGGATACTGCCGGCGTTGTACGCGGCCGCCAATCCGGCGGCCGAAGGTGGCGCGTTCTACGGGCCGCGCGGCCTTTACGAAGCCGCCGGCGGCGGTGTCGCCGAGGCGAAGATCCCCAGCCGCGCAGCCAATGACGATGATTGCCAACGCCTTTGGGAGACCTCCGAGCGTCTCACGGGTGTCAGCTATCCCGCGTAGCAGCGATGCACGCTGTTGCTATTAGCTGATCTAGGCACGGCGTTTTGCGGGAGCAGCCGATCGTCACGATCGTGCTGGTCAAGAGGCGCGCGCCGGAAGCGCGCGTTTCGTCGCGATGCCCAAGTGGGTAACCTCCCCCACAGCATGGGTCGCATCAGCAACTTCTAAGGGGTATCAGCATGAGCGAACACGACGACGAATCGGCGGACAAGGCCACCAAGGACACCACCGATAGGGGCGGCGTGGACACTGCCGAGGCCTCCAACGAGGAAAGAGACCAGGACAGCGAGGCCAAGGGCGAGACCGACAAGGACAGCGACGGCGACGAAGTCGAGACCGACGAAGACGGGAAGCCCAAGCCCGACGACGAGGCAAAAGAGAAGGCCGCGGAGATGCGGTCGGCCTACAAATACCAGCCCACCCTCGTACTGCCTGGCTCCGGCGGGACCATCACCGGCACCGCCGTCAACGAGTGGCTGGACGACGACGGTAACGCCAAGTATGCCGACGACGACGATTCGCCGGCCGCCAAGGCTGAGGCCGAGCGGGACAAATCGAAGTCGGATTCCGACTCAGATTCAGATTCCGACGAAGGACAGCGCCAAGACGACTCCGCGAAATCCGAGAGCGACAAAGCCACAAAGTCCGACAGCGGCGACTCAGAGGATTCCGGTGGCGACGACGGTTCCAAGGAGAAGGACCTGAACGCCACCAGCGACCGGGGTGCCAACGCCGATCAAACGGCCGAGCTGGCGGACAAGTCCGACGACGAGCTGTACGAGGACGCCAAGAAGACCGCCGAAGAAAATATCGAGCGGGACAAGAAATTCAACGAAGAGATCATCAAGACGGCCAAGGAAGAAGGCCAGTTCGACGATCAGAATGACGACGACGACTCGTCGGCGGAAGCCAAGGACGAGCGGGCCTCCGATGAGGATTCCCAGGCTGACCAAGACGCGAAAGACAAGCAGGAGCAGGACGACAAGCAGGACAAAGGCGAAAAGGAACCGGCGAAGACCTGACCCGGTTCAGCCGATTCGGATCCCCGGCGCGGGCAAAGCGCCGGGGATTCCTGGTATCTGCGGAAGGCCGGGAATCTGCGGCAGCTGCGGCAGCGGCGGCGGGCTGGGCGGGGTGACCGTAGGCTGCTGGGGCGCAGGCGGCTGGGTGGCCGGGGGCTGGGTGGTTTGCGGCGGCTGTGTGGGTGCCGGCGGTTGCGTGGTCGGCGGTGGTGGGGGCGGCGCTTCGGTGGTGGGGGCCGGCGGCCGAGTCGACGGCGGTGGGGCCTGGCGCGTCTGCGGAGGTGGCTCGGCTGTCGGCGACGGCGGCGTCGTTGTCTCCGGCGGGGGGCTTTCAGTGCTGGATGGGGGCGGTGCTGACGACGGTGCGGAGGTGACGGGAGCCGTGCTGACCGACGGCTGCGTACCGCCCTGCTTGTGTGAACTCAGCCCGATCGCCACGGCGGTACCCACCAGCAGCAGCGCCACCGTGGTGCTGACGATGATCACCGCCGGCAGTCGGTACCACGGGATCGGTGGTTTCTTGGGCTCGGCGGCCGGTCGACTTTCCTGCTCGAATGCCAACTGCGGGCGAGCCGACGTCAGCCCCGAGCCCTGCCGATCGCCGGCGGCCGGCATCACGCTCGACGCGTCGTCGGCCGCCTCCGACCAGGCCAGCGCCGGTTGCATCAGCGAGACCGGCGCGTCGGAGTTGAGCTCCGCGCCGCCGTCGAGAGCCTCCTGCTGCGTCAACGGTCGTATGGCCGGTGCCGCTGCCGGGGCCGCGGCAACAGCCGCAGCCGGAGTCAGCACCGTCGCGCTGGTGTCTGCAGGACCACGCGCGGCGCGCAGCGCGCCACCGATCGCGGCGGTCAGTTGCGGGCGCGGTGTGGTGACCACCGGGACGCCGAACCGCCCGGACAGCGTCGTGGTCACTGCCGGGATGTTGGCGCCACCGCCGACCGTCGCGATCGCGACCACACTCGACTCGCGAATAGCGTTGCGGCTCAACGTTTGTTCGACCGCACGGACGAATCCGTCGAGCGGCCCGCGGATGGTCTCCTCCAGTTCGTTGCGGGTCAGCCGGACCTCACCGCGCATCCCCGGCGCGTCCTGGGCAAGGGTGGTCACTGTAGTGGCCGACAGGCGCTCCTTGGCGTTGCGGCACTCGCCGCGCAACCGGCTCAGCGAGCCGATCGCCGCGGTGGCGGTCGGATCGAACGAACCGGTGGCAGGCAGTTCAGACATCACGTAGGTCAGCAGCGACTGATCGATCAGATCACCGGAGAAATCGTCGTGGCGCACCGTCGGGGCAACGGGCTGGTAGTCGCCGGCGGCGTCGACCAGCGTGATGCTGGTACCGCTGCCGCCGAGGTCGCAGATTGCGACGATGCCACGCGCCGGGATGCCGGGATTTGCGCGCACGGCGAATAAGGCTGCGGCGGCGTCGGGGATCAACGTCAGCGGCTTGCCGGAGTGCGACCATTCCGAGACCCGGCTCAACGCGGCTCCCAGCGCGTCCACCGCGGGCGCGCCCCAGTGCGCCGGGTAGGTGACCGCCACATTGTCGGGCAACGGCCGTCCGCCGGTGACCGAGTAGGCCAGCGCACGCAGCCCGTCGGCCACCAGCGCTTCGCTGCGGTGTATCGAGCCGTCGGCCGCCACGATCCCGACCCGGTCGCCGACCCGGTCCACGAAGTCGGTGATGACCAGCCCCGGCTGGTCCAGTCTGGGATTCTCTGACGGCACCCCGACTTCGGGTGCACGCTGCCGAAACAGGGTCAGCACGGGTTTACGGGTGATGGCGTGGTCCGGTGTCACGGCGGCAAAGTTCGTGGCACCGATCGACAGGCCCAACGCAGGCCTAACTCCGTCTGCCATCTAGTCCAATCCCCGTGTCCGGTGGAACGCTTTGCATTCTCACCTAACCGCAACCTTTGCGCTAAGACTTATAGCCAATCTGTGTGTCGGCTATGCGCAGGCTGTACGACCACCGCACCGGTCAGCGGATGGTGCCGGCCCCGGGGATCAGCGGCAGATCGAGCGCGGTCACCCAGCCCGGAGACAGAGTGTTGACCGCGGGCACCGCGTTCAGCGCCCGCAGGCCGGTGGCCAGGCAGCCGGCCGCGGCGGCGTCGCGGCCGGAGCCGTCGGTGAACCGGAAGGCCGTCTCCTGGAAGATGCTCGGGGTGCCTTCGATGTCCACCCGATAGACGTCGTTGTCGTGGCCCGTCGGCCAGTCCGGGGCCGCGTCGAGACCGATGCGGTTGACGTGCTCGAGCTGGATGCGCGTCTCGCCCTGGTACAGCCCGTTGATGGTGAACCGGACGGCCGCGACGTGTCCTGCCTTGATGACGCCCTTGGCGGACTTGCGGTCGGTGGGCGTCACCCACTTGTCCCAGGTGGTGGTCATCTCGTCGAGCATGATTCCGGCGGCGTGGGCGATCATCGGCACGGTCGCTCCCCACGCGAAGATCAGCACGTCGCTGTTCTCCAGCATGGGGCTGTATTCGGGCTCGCGCCCGATGCCCATCTCGCGTTCGTAGTCGCCCTCGTAGTTGGTGTAGTCCAGCAACTCGGACGCGCGGACCTTGCGTACCTCAGAACACAGACCCATCAGCGTCATCGGGAACAGGTCGTTGGCGAACCCGGGGTCGATACCGGTGGTGAAGCAGGACGACTCCCCCAACTCGCACGCCTCGGTGATGGGCGTGATCCAGTTCGGCGGGTTCTGCGGCATCGTCGGCCAGATCCACGGCGTCATCGCCGTCGAGCACACGTCGATGCCCGCCCGCAAGAAGCGGGTGATCAACGAGATGTTGTCCTTGGCGTGCATCGCGGTGGGTCCGTAGTGCACCAGCGCGTCGGGCTGGAGCGCGATCAACGCCTCGACGTCGTCGGTGGCGATGACGCCGACCGGTTCGGCCGATCCGCAGATGTCGCCGACGTCGCGGCCGACCTTGTCCGGGCTGCTCACTCCGACACCCACCAATTCGAACAGCGGGTGCTTGACGATCTCGGGGATCACCATTCGACCGACGAACCCGGTGCCCCACACCACGACCCGCTTAGGAACGCGTAACGCGCCCACTTCCGACATCAGCACCTCCAAGTCAGCCAGCCCCGGGTTCACCATAATTTCTGAGTCAAAAGGGTCTCGTAATCACCCCTCGGTGATGACAACATGAACAACCATGAGCAGTCGTCGTGCAGCTTCGATCGTCTTCGCCGTCGGGACCGCCTTCGCGGTCTCCTGTGGCGTAGCCAGCGCCACCCCCAAACCCGGCGAGTTCCCCCAAGTCCGCTACGAGGTGAGCGGCCCCGGTGTCGCCGAATACATTTCGTGGCAATCCGAGGCGGGCCAGCAGCGCGCGACGAATGTGCCGTTGCCGTGGTCGACCCAGTTCCAGGCGTTCGGCGGCCAGGTCTTCGTGCTCAGCGCGCAGGGCCAGGGCACCATCGCCTGCAAGATCGTGGTCGCGGGCAACGTGGTCAACGACGCGCATTCGACCGGCACGCCCGGTCGGGCCATCTGCTCGCACTGACACCGCGGCTTGAAACAGACGCTGGATCAGTCCGGAGGTCTAGGCTCGCGGGAGTGGCCCCTTCAACGGCGAAGCGGGACAGAGGAGGATCGAATGGACCTCAAGACCAGGCCGGCAGCGGCGGCGAAGCCGGCTTCCAGGAGTTTGGCGCCCCGGGTCAACGGGGCGCGGCCACCGGAGATTCCCCTCTGCGATATCGAGTTGGGGTCACTGGATTTCTGGGCGCGCAATGACGACTATCGCGACGGCGCCTTCGCCACCCTGCGCCGCCAGGCACCGATCTCGTTCTGGCCCGCGGTCGAGATGGAAGGATTCGATGCCGGTGCGGGGCACTGGGCGCTGACCAGGCTGGACGATGTCTTCTTCGCCAGCCGCCACCCGGAGGTGTTCAGCTCGAGTCCGAGTATCACCATCAACGATCAGACCCCGGAGTTGGCGGAGTACTTCGGTTCGATGATCGTGCTGGACGACCCCCGCCATCAGCGGCTGCGTTCAATCGTGAGCCGGGCGTTCACGCCGAAGGTGGTGGCCCGCATCGAGGCGTCGGTGCGCGACCGCGCGCACCGGCTGGTGACCTCCATGATCACCGCCCATCCCGACGGGCGGGCCGACTTGGTCAGCGAACTCGCCGGGCCGCTGCCCCTGCAGATCATCTGCGACATGATGGGCATTCCCGAAGAAGACCATCAACGCGTATTCCACTGGACCAACGTCATTCTGGGCTTCGGCGACCCGGACCTCACCACGGACTACGACGAGTTCATCCGGGTGTCAATGGAAATCGGCAACTACGCGACCCAGCTGGCCGACGATCACCGCCGTGCCAGCGCCGATCACCACGACGATCTGACCGCCGCGCTGGTCGAAGCCGAGGTGGGCGGCGAGCGATTGTCGTCGTCGGAGATCGCCATGTTCTTCATCCTGTTGGTGGTCGCCGGTAATGAGACGACCCGTAACGCGATCAGCCACGGCGTGCTGGCGTTGTCCCGCTACCCCGACCAGCGGGAGAAGTGGTGGGCGAATTATGCGGCGTTGGAGCACACCGCGGTCGAGGAAATTGTGCGCTGGGCCTCGCCAGTGGTCTACATGCGCCGCACCCTGACCCAGGATTTCGAGCTCAGCGGTACCAAAATGGCTGCGGGCGACAAGGTTTCGTTGTGGTACTGCTCGGCGAACCGGGACGAGTCGAAATTCGCCGACCCGTGGGCGTTCGACGTTGCACGCAACCCCAATCCGCACGTCGGCTTCGGCGGCGGCGGCGCTCACTTCTGTCTGGGAGCCAATCTGGCGCGTCGCGAAATCCGGGTGGTGTTCGACGAATTGCGCCGCGAGATACCGGACATCGTCGCAGTCGAAGAGCCGGCGCGACTGCTGTCCCAGTTCATTCACGGCATCAAATCGCTGCCAGTCGCCTGGACTTAGCCCGCCGAGCGCGGTTGCACCTGTTCGCCGTTGACTGTCAACCCATTTGCCGGTAGGGCTGTGAGGATGACCGACGTCGACGTCTGCGTTGTAGGTGCGGGTTTCGCGGGCTTGACCGCTGCGTTGCGACTCAAGCAGGCGGGCTGTTCGGTGAGATTGCTCGAGGCACGCGATCGGGTCGGGGGCCGCACCTTCACCGTCTCGCGCGACGACGGATCCTGGATCGACAGGGGCGGGGCGTGGGTGGGCCCCACCCAGGACCGGATCCTCGCACTGCTGGATGAGTTCGGCGTCAAGACTTTCAAGCAGTATCACGACGGGGCCGCGATGATGTTCGTCGACGGCAAGCAGTACCGCTACGAGGGCACCATCCCGTGGAGCATGAGCCCTTGGGCCGCGCTGAATCTCGGGGCGAGTTTCCTCGAACTCGGCCACATGTGCAAGACGATTCCCTTGGATGCGCCGTGGGAGGCCAAGAAGGCCGCCAGGTGGGACCGCATGACGCTCGCTCAGTGGTTGGACCGCAACGTCAAGTCCAAGGCTGCGCACGACCTGCTCGACGCCGCGATCTCGGGCTGCTACACCTCGGCGGCCTCGGAGGTGTCGATGCTGTTCATGCTGTACCAGATGGGCTCGGCCGGCGGCCCCGGTTTCGTGCTCGGCGGCCCCGGCGCCTCCCAGGACTCCCGGGTGGTCGGCGGGATGGGCGCCCTCTATGGGTCGATGTCCGCCGAGCTGGGTGACGCGATCGCGCTGTCTCAACCAGTGCGGTCCATTACCCAGGATCTCGAGGGCGTCACCGTGCGCTCCGACCACGGCAGTGTCCGCGCCCGGCATGCAGTCGTAGCGGTCCCGATCGCCATCGCCAGCCAAATCGCTTACGAGCCAATGCTTCCCACCGACCGCTCGTTTCTGCATCAGCGGATGCCGAGCGGTGCCGTCGTCAAGGTCTCCATCGTCTACGACGAGCCGTTCTGGCGGGCCGACGGCCTGTGCGGACAGTCCGCAGCGCCGGGCTCGGTGGCGACCATCACCATCGATGCGTGTACCGACTCCGCTACACCTGGGATCCTGTGCGTGATCATCGAAGGCCCGATCGCACGCCGATACGAACGCCTCGACCAGGACGAACGCCGGCAGGTGGTCCTCGACGCACTGGTGGAACGGTTCGGGCCGAAAGCGGCCAGGCCGGTCGACTACGTCGAGCAGAATTGGAGTCGCGAACGGTATTCGGGCGGTGGGATGCTCAGCCACGCTCCGCCCGGTGTGCTGACTGAATTCGGTCACGCGCTGCGCCGACCGTGTGGTCGCATCCACTGGGCCGGCACCGAGAGTTCGGCGGTGATGTGCGGCTGGATCGACGGCGCCGTGCGTTCCGGCGAACGGGCCGCGAACGAAGTCCTGGTCGACCACGCCCTGCCTGGCACCTGATCGCCTCAGTTGCAGTCCAGTTCGTAGACGATCAACACCCGCGGGTACACCGTTAACCATTCCGGTGGCTGCGGAATGCGCGTGACGCTCGTCGCGGTCGTCCCCAGCCACGCCAGCGCCTCCCGGTACTCGTCAAAACCCGCTGGCGCGAAGGGATATCGGTGGTAGCGCGCGAACGCGTGCACGTGTGCGTAGAGGGCGAGCTTGCCGATGGGCCCGTCGGGCATGTCTTCGAATACGATGATGCGCCGGCGCGCCACTCGCCGGCATTGCGTGATCAGTCTGACCGGGTCGTGGCTGTGGTGCAGTACCTCACTGAGGATCACGTTGTCAAATGCTTTGTCCGGGAATGGAATTGACGTGCCATCGAACTCGGCGAACGGGATGTCGACGGAGCGGGAGTCCTTGACGTCGATGCCGGTGGGCACCGCCCCATACATCTCGCGCAGGTACACCGAGAGGTGTCCGCTGCCGCACCCGACGTCGAGCACACTGTCCCCGTGACCAACGTACTCAGCCAGCGCCTCCGCCTGCTCGCGCAGCCGCACGGCGGGTTGCAGCACATGCTGGACTTCAGAAAGTTTGCGACGAAACATCTGGGCCAGAACGTAGCACGCTCAACTCGTGGTTCTCCCAGTCGGTGAACCGTCTCGGACTGAACTAGGGAGTTGCGTCCCGGTGTCGGAGTTGCTGGGACAGCGCGTCGATCTCGCTGCGCAGTTCCTCGATCTGGGCGGCCGTTGCCACCTGGTTCGCGGTGTCGGTTTCTTCGACGCGCTGCACGATCCACGAGGCCAGCGACGCCGTCACCACCCCCACCAGACCGATGCCGCCCATCATCAGCACGACGGCGATGCCGCGTCCGGTGACCGTCACCGGATACAGGTGGCCGTAGCCGACGGTGGTCACCGTGGTGATCGACCAGAACACCGCGTCGCCGAATGAGGCGATGGTGGCGCCCGGCTGACCACGTTCGGCGTCGAGCATGGCCAACGACGCCACATAGACCAGCAGCGTGACACCGGACAGCGTATAGAGCAGGATGCGGCCGCGGATGACGTCGCCGACCGCCCGCTGCAAAGCGCCGACCAACAGCAGCAGGCGCAGCACGCGCAGCGGGCGCAGTAGCGGAAGCGCAACCACCAGCAGGTCGATCAGGTGCTGGAAGAACCACCGGCGGCGGTCGGTGGCCAGGATCAGGCGCGCGATGTAGTCCACGACGAACAGGCTCCACGCCAGCCATGTCGCCAGCCAGAGGAGCCGGGCCTCCTCACCAGCGGGCCGGGTGAGGACCTGCACCGAGTACATGACCAGAAAGGCCAGGGCGATCAGTGCCAAGGGCCATTCGGTGCGGCGCACCCACAGCTCTTCCTTGCTCGGCTCGGTCATGCGGCACAGCGTATCCCGGCGAATATCAAAGACTTTCGACCAGATCATGGTCCGGGCGAGGCCGCCGGGTCACAGCCTCACCAGAGGTAGACCACGGCGTCCTTGCCCCCGGTGCACCTGATCCACGGGTTCGCGCCGTCGCCGGCGCACTGCATCAGGAAGTTCGCGGCGTTCTTCGGATCGCAGTTCGCGCCCGGGACGGTGAAGCAGTCGACCGCTCCCGGCGCCGATACCGTTCGCTGCCCATTGGTGGCGTTGCCGTAGGTATTCCAGTACGTGCGCAGGACGGTGTTGGCGAAATAGCACGACGTCTGGGGTGAGCCACGCCCCCCGTGTGACCCGAACCCGGTGGTGTTGCTCAGCTGGAAGCCCTGGTCGCAACTTTGGCGACTGGCGCTCTGGTCCGGTCCCGTGACCAGCGGAGGTGTGGCATCGGCCGGGCGCGGCGGGATCGATTCCTGCGGAATAGACGTTGGGGCGCTTTCGCCGGCGTAGGGCGGAATGGTCGGCGGCACCGTCGCTGACGACGGGGCGTGCGGCGGGTCCGGTTGCGCCAGCAGGCCGACAACCATGCCGACTGCGCCGAGAATCAGCACCACCGATGCGCCGACCACCGCGGGAACGACCCAGCGCCGCCGCGGCGGCTGCTGAGGTTCCGGCACCGACACCGGCTGCGGACCCGACGGCGGCACAGTTTGCGGATAGACATACTGACGCGGCGGCGGAGGCACGGGTGACCATGCCGCAGCGCGGGTCGGCATCTCTTCGGTGCGATCGACGGGGTCGACCGCGGTGCGCGCGCCGCTGCGCAACGCCCGTTCGGCAGCGCGACCGAATGCCCCGGCGCTGCCGTAGCGATCGTCAGGTTCTTTGGCCATGCCGCGCGCGATGACCTCGTCCAGCGCCGGCGGGACCCGCGGGTTGGCCAGGCTGGGTCGAGGCGGCGGCGACGACATGTGGGCCGCGACGAGGCCACCCTGGGTCTGCGCTGGAAAAGGTAGCTGGCCGGTCAGCGACTCGTACAACACGCAGGCCAGCGAGTAGATGTCGGCGGCAGGCGTGATCTCGGTGCCGGTGAAACGTTCGGGCGCCATATAGGCCCACGAGCCGACGCGCATATCGGTGGCGGTCAGCCGGGTGTGTTCGCCCACCACTTCGGCGATTCCGAAGTCGACCAGGTACGCGAAATCGGCTGGGGTGACAAGAATGTTCTGCGGCTTGATGTCACGATGGACGAGGCCGTCGGCATGCGCGGCATCGAGGGCCGCGGCGATCTGGTTGATGATCATCACTGCCCGGTTCGCATCCAGCGGGCCGTTGGCCAGCAAGGTCTCCAGGTCTCTGCCGCGAACCAGGCGCATGTCGATGAACAGCGAACCGTCGATCTCGCC
The DNA here is from genome assembly GCF_059812965.1 of Mycobacterium sp. NGS29. Taxonomy (NCBI): domain Bacteria; kingdom Bacillati; phylum Actinomycetota; class Actinomycetes; order Mycobacteriales; family Mycobacteriaceae; genus Mycobacterium; species Mycobacterium sp. NGS29. The sequence goes on along the minus strand of NZ_JCALDR010000001.1, from coordinate 188,602 downwards.
GAATCCGTGTATCGGGATGACATGCGGTTCCTGCAATGTCGCCGCGGCATGCGATTCCCGCTCGAAGCGGGTGCGGTACTTGCGGTCGTTGGCGTACTGACTCTTGATGATCTTGAGGGCGACGGTCCTGCCGATCTGGTTGTCGTAGGCCTCGTAGACCTCCCCCATGCCGCCTTTGCCAAGGACACCGGTGATCGTGTATTTGCCGAAGGTAGTCCCGACACGCTGATCCACCGCTGACACCGTCATCGCCCTCCCGTAGGAATTATGCGGCACAACACGTGGATGTCTAGCTGTCGGCCTTGCACTGGGCGGCGGGAAGCTGGGCTAGGTGACTGGTCAGCCAGCTGGCGGCGGCGTCGAGTGCGCGTTTGCCGTCGTCGAACAGGCCGGACTCGGGCTCCGCGGCGATCGCGACGGCGACCTTGCCGGTCGGGGTGTCAAGGACACCCAGTTGACGCGCAAGGTATTTGCCAGCTGGCGACGGACCCCAGCCGCCTTTGAACTGAGCACCGGGGAGTTGGCCGATGCCCCAGCGTTGCTGCGGGCTTATGTCGCCCATCAGAGCGAAAATCGGCGCGTTTGCCTTGTTGCAGAATGCGTGGCCGGTGAACCGCACCTGATTGGTCAGCGACCAATTCGTCTGTCCAAATATGGTGAATTCCCTTCGCAGCCTTCGTGATTCGACGGTCGTCGGGTCACCGGTCTCCTGCAGGACCTGCTGCACTGCGGCGGCGGCGGTGGCTGGATCGCCCAGTTGCTGCCAAAGCGCTTCGGCTGCGGCGTTGTCGGATTCGATGATCGCGGCCTTCATCTGGTCGGTGACTTTTCCCTGCGCGCGGTAGGCAGCGATCACCAGCGGTACTTTGATCGTCGACCAGGCCGGGCCCTGCTGCCAGTCGCCGTATGTCAATGGCGGTTCTGCACTTCCGACGGCGACCACCGCCAGGCCCATCGCGGCGTTCAGCCGGTGGGCCAGCTGGGTGAAATCGCCGGCCAGGTCGGGCGCGTGCGGGGTGGGTGCGCTGGGCGGCACCGGTGGCACTGAAGGGTCCGAGCGTGGCGGCGACGGTCCGTGCCGGTAGGTGTAGACGGCGGTGAGCGTGACAATCGCGGCCGCCGCAACCAGCGTTGCGGCCACCGTCATCACCCGTCGGGCGCTACCCCGCTTTGGCTTGGAGATAAGAAACTATTCCTTGCGTGACCGCGGTGGCGTATCGGGCCCGACCGTCGGCGGTTTCCATCTGGGCGGCGTCCTCGGCGTTCTTCATGTTGCCGAGTTCGACGAGGACGGCCGGGTATTCCGCGAAGTTTAAGCCGGCCAGGTCCGCACGGCCATACAGACCGTCGGAGCCGATGTAGTTGGCCGGGCGGAAGCCGGCGGCGATCAGGGCGCTGCGCATCGCGTTGGCAAGCTGCATCGACGGTCCCTCTTGAGAAGGTCGCAGCGGCGGGCTGGAGTAGTTGACGTGGAAGCCGTGTCCGGACGCGGGGCCGCCGTCGGCGTGGATGCTGACGATCGCGTCGGGGTGCGCGGCGTTGGCACGCGCGGCGCGGTCGTCGATGCAGGGCCCGGCCGAGTTGTCGTCACTCCGGGACAATTGGGTGTTGACGCCCAAACCGCTCAGATTCGCCGCCACCATGTTGGTGACATCCCAGGTGAACGCATGTTCGGGATATCCGTTGCCCGCCGCGGTGCCCGAGGTGTTGCACGGTTTGGTGCCGCCGCGGCCGTTCGGCACCTGCTGATTGATCGACGCGTCGGCGACACCGTTGTGACCGGGGTCGAGGAACACGCTCATGCCGGCGATCCCGACGGCCGCGGCGCGTGGACCGGTGACCGTGGCGGCGAGGACAAGCGGTGCTGCGGCGGCGCATTTCAGCACGTCGCGCCTGGATACTCGGCTCACCGCGCGATGGTAACAACCGGGCGCCTGCTCACGCCCCTCACCTGAACCGTCGCAGCTGTGAACCGCGGGGGCTAAGCTCTGAAAAATGCGGATCGTGATGCTCGGTTCCATTGCAACGGTGTCGGCGGTGACGGCGCTCGCCCTACCGGCCACTGCACACGCGGACTCGAAGAACTTCAAATCCCCGTCCGGCAACATCACCTGCATTCTGGACAGCACGCTGGTCCAGTGTGACATCAGCGACTACACCTTCACTCCGCCGCCACCCCCCGAGTGCGCCCAACACATCAAGTGGGGCAACCGATTCACGTTGTCGCCGGGCAAACCCGGAGCGGTCACCTGTCACGGTGACACCACAGAAGTGCCGGGTGAACCGACTCTCGACTACGGCAAAACCATCAGCGCCGGGACATTGACGTGCCTCAGCGAGCAGTCGGGGGTGCGCTGCACCGACACCGCCAGCAAGCACTTCTTCCGAGTGTCGCGGGACTCCTTCGAACTCGGGTAGCCCATTCCCATTGGCGCTCAGCAAATTTCAGCTGTCAAGCGCCTCGCGCAGGTGTTGCTCCGGGTCGGTCCGGGAATTACGGGAACGGCCGAGGTCGCTCTCGACGTCCAAAGGACAGCGGCGACGTCCAGCACTATGGGCACGATGAGCTCCGTGCACGGTCTGCGGGGACCGAACCGGTGCGCTTACCGATCCCGGTTGCGCGCTCAGCGCACGGGTGAGCGATGACGTTGCCTCGCATCATCTTCGGGTCCGATTCACGAGCTGTGTTGTGAATCAACCTTATTGGCGGACCCGGAGGATCAAGGGGTGATGAGCGCGCGCCACCCGGCCCGGACTTGATGCAGCTAAACAGGGGCAGCCTAGCGGTCGACCATGGAAAAGGAGCATTATGGTTTGGCTGGGTTGCTGGCAAAATTGATGGAGGGCTTGTTGGAGGGCACGTCGTTCGGGAAATACCAGCTCATCGAGTTGCTGGGCCGTGGCGGCATGGGCGAGGTGTGGCGGGCGTACGACTCCGCCACCGAACGAGTCGTCGCGCTTAAAATCCTGCCCGCCGAGATCTCCAACGACGCGATTTTCCAGCAACGCTTTCGACGCGAAGCGCACTCGACCGCACGGCTGAACAATCCCCATCTGATTCCCATTCACACCTACGGGGAAATCAACGGTCGATTGTTCGTCGACATGCGTTTGATCGAGGGGCGCGACCTGCAGGCCGAACTCAACACCGGGCCCATGGCGCCCGCGCGCGCTGTCGGCATCATCAACCAGGTCGCCAAAGCCCTCAACGCCGCCCACCGCGACGGGTTGCTGCACCGCGATGTCAAGCCGTCCAACATCCTGCTCGACCCCGATGATTTCGCATATCTGATCGATTTCGGAATCGCCCGCGCGGCAGGCGATCTGGCGTTGACCAAGGCGGGAGACTTTGTCGGAACGTGGCATTACATGGCCCCGGAGCGCTTCAGCACGTCAACCGTCGACGCCCGTTCGGATGTCTACTCGTTGTCGTGTGTGCTCTATGAATGCCTGACGGCGCAACACCCTTTTCCGGGCACCACCCTGCAGCAACAGGTCACCAGTCACCTCACTGCGCCGCCGCCGCGGCCCACCAGCACCAATCCCGGGTTGCCGGGGGCGTTGGACGTCGTCATCGCCAAAGGCATGGCCAAACACCCCGACGACCGGTACGACACCGCGGTGGAGTTGGCCAAAGCCGCCAACGATGCGCTGGTCGCACCGCCACAAGCGGAACCCACGCTGATGCGGCCGGCGGTCCCGATCCACGACCATTTCGGCGCGCGCCCGGACCCGCGTCCGCCTCGATTCCCGCCACCGCAGCCCCCGCCGCCGCCGCCCCCGCGGATGCCGCCTCCGCGAACCCCGCCACCACAGCAGGACCCTGGCCCGCGGACCCCGCTGCCCCAGCATGACCCTGGCCCGCCCACCATGGCGCGACCGGCGCAAACTCCACCTCCCACCCCTGCGCCGGTTGCCGCACGGCCGGCCACCACACCGCCGCAACCGTCGAAGCCGTGGTGGCGGCGCAAGGCCGTCGCAGCGGCGGTCCTGGTCACGGTGGCAGCGATCCTGACCGGGGTTGTCGCCTTCGGTAGTTCGGGTCCCGCCACCGAAGAGTTTCACCAGATCACGCTGCCGTTTCGCGGGCTGAGCGAACCGCAGGGGCTGTCGGTCGACGCGGCCGGCACGGTCTACGTCGCCGATAGCCCGCACAACCGGATTCTGGCGCTGTTCGCGGGCGCGGACGCGCCGCACCCGCTGCCCTTCGAGGGCCTCAACTATCCGACCGGGGTGACCGCCGACCCCGGCGGCTCGGTCTACGTCAACGACGCCCGCAACCGGCGCGTGCTGGTGCTCCGCGCCGGATCACAGAAACAAGAGGAGCTGCATTTCACCGACTTGCAAGACCCGACCGGCCTCTCGGTGGACGGCAGCCGCACCGTCTATGTCACCGACACCGCGCGCAACCGGGTGGTGATGCTGCGCGACGGGTCGATCGTGCAAGAAGAAGTGCCTTTTTCCGGGTTGAACAGTCCGACCGGTTTGGTGGTCAGCAGCGGTGGAACGGTGTACGTCGCTGACGGGGGAAACAATCGGGTGCTGATGTTGGCTCCCGGCAAGGACCAGCAAGAGGTGGGCTTCGAAAACCTGAAGAAACCCGGCGGCGTAACGCTGGACGGTCAGGGCGCGGTCTACGTCAACGACGCCGGGCACAATCGAACCCTCAAATTGCCCCCAGGATCCTCAGAACAAGTCGAGCTGCGCTTCACCGGACTCGACAATCCGTGGGGTTTGGCGGTCGACAGGAACGGCACCGTCTATGTCGGAGGACACAACAGCCAGATCGTGGCACTGAAGCCGAAGTAGTAATACTTGCGACAGCGGTCATGCAGCAGTCGCTATTTGGCGATCTTTACCACGCGACTGCGGGCGCATTCGCACTGAACCCGAACAGTCATGGCGGGCAATTACTTTCAGCGACAGACTTATCCGTTGCAGTGACGGCGAGTTGATACTTGACCGCGACGCCGAGGTAGATCTCAATGAACCGGCACGTGAACTGGCGATTGGTTGGCAGCCACTCGTCCGGGCCGGAGTCGGACTTGCGCCCGTTTTCCGCCGCCGACACCGCGAGCAGGTTTGCGGTGTCGTTGGCAAATTCGAGGCGCCGCGCAGCGGACCACTGCGCCGCGCCGGCATCCCACGCCCGTTTCAACGCGAACACATGGTCAATCTCGATGGCGTCGCGGGCGGGGGCGCCGAACACGAGGGTCGCGCCGGAAACGGGTCCTGGAGGATTCCGGCGGTTACCTTGCAATTCCTGGTCCCGGGTTTGAACACAACGTCGGTCAACTGCGCCCCCAACACCCGATTACGGGTATCGCATCCGGTGTGTTCGGTATCGGCCCACGCCGGCCCGAACACACAACCCTTGCCCGCCTTGCAACTTCGTTCATATCCCGGGACGTTCGCGAGCCGCGGGATGACGACGGCCGAGCTCAACAACTGAGCGATGTGTTGAGAAATGCCCGGGGCGAGGGTAGCGCTGGACGTGGTGGGCGAAGGCGCCGCCACGGGATTCGGCGGCACCGCTCTGGGTTGAGTGACCGGCGACGCGCAGCCGACCACTACGGCCAGCAAGACCCCGATGATCACCAACGCCTCGGCGACCCTCCGCCGCTTCACCCGGTCCCCGCACACTGTGACATATCGCAGTTCTACCGCGGGCCACCGACAGTGCGGCGCAGCCGGTGTCGCGTGGTGGAGCCCGTCTGACGGAGCCGCCGCGTATCGCACCGAACCGCTGGTCACACCGGGTCAGCGCGCCTGCCGAGCCAGCCAGGTCAGTATCTCGGCGGCCGCGCGGGCGCCGCTGGAGGCGGTCACCACCGTGCGCGGTGACTGCCAGTGGAGTACATGCAATTCGCCATGCGCGGGGCGAATGGACTTGTCAGCGTAGCTCAGCAAGTCGGCGTCCAGTGCACCGTCACCGGCGGCCAGCACCGGCGCCGTTTCCGGTAACGCACCTTCATCGACCAGGCGTCGGCGTACTTCCGCGACAGCATGCGACTTGCGCAAGCTCTCGGGCACCGCATAGATCTTGCGGCCCTGCCGGGACACCGTCCAGCCGCGGTCCCCGCACCAACCCGCCCAGTCGTCCAAAAAATTGGCCGGCATCGAGGCCTCGTCGACCACGAGGTAGCAGAAGAGATTCTCGGCCACGCGCAAATTGAGCACCCAGTCATCGCTGATGCGTGCCTTCAACGCGGCGACGATGTCCGTCAACGGCGGCCCGCCGCCGCTGATCCGGGCGGCCATCTTCTTGCTCCAATCGGCGTCGGCCACCGAATCAACCAGGATCTTGCCACCGTTGCTCGTCACCGCATAACGAAAAGGGCCGCCCGGCAGTTTTATTCGCTGGTATTGGACAACGGTGCGGGTGGTGGCGGGCAGCACCGTCACCCGAGCGGCCAGCGCCCGCAGCCCGGCCTCCGCCTCGGTAGTCATGAAAGACACCGGCGATTCGTTGTAAATCTCCACACAGGTGCGGTCTTCAGCACCGAAGTGGCGCTGCGAGTAGATCAGGGTGCGGTCCAGGTCGCAGGCGATCAGCGCCGTCATGCGGTGATGTCCTTGATCAGCCCGACGCACGCAAAGGCCAGGTCGGGATCGTGCACGGTCGGCACATTGCGGGCCTGCGCCAGCATCCGGATATGGCGATGGGCAGGATCGTCGTTGTCGCGCAGCACAATTCGCCACGGCACCCGCCGGAGCAGGACGCGCGTCGTCTCGCCAATGCCAGGCTTGACGAAGTTGGTGGTGGCGATGCCGTATTCGCGCTGTATCCGCTCGACTGTCGCCCACCCCGACCAGGTCGGCGCCCGGTCGCTGCCGCGGACCGCTGCCACGCCCTGCCGGACGTCCTCGGCGACGTCCTCGAAGTGCACCGACACTGCGTCGAGGAAGGTCGCGGACTGATCGTCGGCGGCCAGCTCACGATAGAACTTGGCGCCGTGAAACTCCCCCGGGGCCAGCAGGTGGGGGTTGAGCACGGTACGGGAGACCAGACCCGAGACGGTCGAATTCAGGCAGGCCGATGCGATCAGAAAATCGTCACGAGTTCCGTAGGTGCGCACACAGTGCCCGGGGTCGGCCAGCACGGCCAGGTCATCGTTGAACCTGATGCCGGTCACCCGGTGATACTCCGCCAAGGCGGCGCTGAGTTCGCGGGTGATGACACCTTTCCCAGTCCAACCGTCGACGAACACGACCATCTCCGGAGCATGTTGAGCGGCAAGGTAATCCAATGCCACCGTGTCGATCCCCCGATCCCGGACGATCGAAATTGCATAGTGCGGAACGGCATTGGCGTGCCGGCGCAGCACCCAGCGCCGCATGAGGATTCCGATCGGCGTGCCGGCCCGGGCCAGCGATACGAGGACCACGTCACGGCCGCGCTCGGCCAGTACCAACTCAGTGACCACGCCGACGGCGACGGCAAGCCGTCTCGCGCTCTCCGCCAAGACGGTGGTGAACAGCTCGCGGTAGTCGTGGTCGGGCTGGTACTCGATGGGCAGGGATTCGGCGTAATGCGCGCGGCCGCTTTGGATCTCCCGCTCCCGTTCGAGGGTGTCCGCCTCCAGCGCAACCTCGGACAGGTCGGTGAGCAGCCAGCTCACCTCTTCGGCGGTGTAGGACCCGAAAGCCGGCCCGCGCAGCGGCTTCACGAGTGCGCACCGCAACGCGCGACGGCCAGTCCGGCCACGTCCGGTCCGTGCACCGCTGCCACCAGCATGTCGTAGCCTGCTGTGGTCAAGACATCGACGATGCCGCCAGATTCGTTGAGGCGCAGCGTGTCGGCGCCAGAGTCCACCATCAGGACCAGCTGGGTTTCACCACCCGATTCCTCGGGAGCCCACCCGTTGTAGAGGAACCGGGGCGCGTCGTCGCCTGGCTCACACGCACTGAATTGGTACCCGCGGCGCAGCGGATAGCCCGGCACATCGCGCACGTAGGCCGGCGACCGCGTACTGGACTGGTAGCGCACGGCAAGCCCCGCACCCGCGAGCCCCTCTGCCACCCGCAGCGGCAGGTACATGAACTCCTCGTGACCCACCACCAACACCGGGCGACCGGCGTCCAACCCGTCAGCCACCTGGGCCACCGCATGCTCCAAGGCACGGTCCAGCGCCGGGCGGTCCGCCCGGGTGAAGCAGTGTCGGCCTCCTTCCGGGATCGAGTCGGGCCAGGCCACCTCGATCCGGCGGGCGGAGCCGGCGCGAGCACCGAACGCGGCATTGAGCGTTGGCGACGGCAACGCATTCACGTCGTCAACCATGCTGTCCGGCAGAGTGACCCGCCCTCTGGCGAGGCTCACGTGATCAATCTGCACACCGAGTTCCGCGGCGGTGCGCTGCACCGCGTGTTCGTGGTGCGGCTCGCGGACATCCACCAGGGAGGCCACCACGTAACGCGATCGGGGTGCTCGACGCTGCAGAGCGCAGATGGCGGCCAACGCCGTGCTACCGGTGGAGATTTCGTCGTCCACGATGACCAAGGTCCGTCGCTGTTCGAGCAGGTCGCCGGTGCTGGGTTGCAGCGTGTGATCCGTGGCGTGGGAGTGCCCCTCCTGGAACCCGGCATAGATCAGCTCCGGCGCCGCGGGTCGCCGGGTCGTGTGGATATAGACGGCGGCGTCGACGCGATCGGCGACACAATGCCCCAATCCTGTCGCGGTTTCCGCCATTCCGAGCACGTCGAGTTCACCGTCGATGCCATCGCGGATGCGGTCGCCGAGCCGGTGCCCCGCCCCGATCACCGAGGCCGGCGACGCAGCGATGTGCTTACCCAGCACGGTCGAGACCAGCAAGTGGGCACGGCGTGGGTTGCGGCGCAGTCCGGGCAACACCAGATCAGTCACCGAGACCGGATCGGTCCCATCGCTGTCCAGGACCGCGAAACCGAAAGAGCTTGTTGCCCAGTGCGATCGGGTCATCGTCCAGCAAGCACCGTGAGCAGGTCGACGAAGGACACGCCCTGCCGCGTGACACCAAAGACGCGAGCACGACGTAGCACTTGGTCGGCCCAAATACGGTGCGGCCGTGGCTCATTCATCTTGTTCCGGTATTCCGAGCGGCGCACTCCACTCACCTCGGCCTCGGCAACGTCCAGGGCGTCGCGGTATTCCTCGTGAGTCACCACGGCCAGTGCGTGCACAGCAGGCACATGCGAGGGGTGGATGACGGTCTTGCCGTGCAGGCCGTTGGCTCGGTCGAGGCTCAATTCGCGCAGCAGGGCATCAAAGTCGCGGCTCACCAACTGATCACGGAACCGCACCGCGTCGTGCTCAGCAAACGGCGTCGTCCGCAGCATCGGCCGGAACAATCGCTCGTGATCGGCGAAGTACTCCCATACCGGACCGGTGATCACGTATCCGGTACCGTCCGCACGACCGAAGTAGTTCACGATGTCACTGATCGCGTCCGCGATCACCCGCACGTCATAAATCGTGAGGTCGCGATCGCGCCTGATCCCGAACAGCCCGCACATGTCGGTCGCACCGATGCGCAGAGCCAACACTGAATCCCGGTGCCCGGCAAGGACCTCGGCTATAGCCGTCAACTCACCGCTGCGGGTTTCGCGGAAAGCCAACTCCGCCGACTCCAATACCGGCATGCCATACAGGTGTCTGCCGAGGGTTCGGCCGGCGTTGGTGATCTCTTGCAGAAACCGCTCGCCAGTTGCCGCGCAGAACTTCGGGATCACGAATCCGGTCAACACATCCCGTCCGTCGGCCAATGCCTCTGCGATGCGGGAAATGCATTCCACGCTACGGACCCGCACGAAAAGCATTGCCTGCGTCGCATCTGCGGTCACGGCAAGCTCATCAAGGACGCCGACGACGTTGCTCAGTGCACCACTTGCCGCACCTTCGTCGACGGCGTCCTCGAGGTCGAAGACCATCGAGCACACCCCCTCGGCGGCACGCCTGGCGACGGTCGCCGCGAGTTCGGCCCGGTCAGCGGGGATGTACAGGGTGGCTCCCAACCCGACGGCAAGCAGCTCACGGTCGCCGTCGACGGCCAGCACCTCCGGAGGGCGGATGAACAGCCGTTCCTGTTCGGCTGGCGCCAGATGGTGGAAATGTCGAATCGCCGTCGCCGACGACGGGTGCCTCACTTCGCCGCTCCCTGCCGGATCCGGTTGACGATCGTGGTGATGAACTTCGATACGTCCTCCATCCCGCGGTAATAGCCCCAGTAGTCCGGGTGCGGGACACCAAGACCCTCGACCAGCAGGTCGATGCGGGTGGCCTGGGCGTCCAACGCCGTACCCCATTCCTTGGCGGCGCCGCGGTCGACCGCTAACCGTTGGGCGTCACGCAGCCGGAAACGCACCTCTTTTTCTTTGCTAGCCGGATCCTTGCGCAGCTCGCGGAGCATGACAAGCCGGTCGGCGACGGCATCGATGCGTTCTTCGGCTGCGGACAGCTCGGCGCGCGCCTGGGTTGCCAGGTCCAGCACCGCTTCCGGTTGGCGCTCGCGCTGAACGGCGACGGCGCGCGCCAGCAGTTCGTCGGCGCGTTCGAGATGCTTCTGACTCGCCGGGCCGTTGTCGAGCAGATCCTTCGAACTGTTGGCGTGAAATTCCCGCAGCAGCGCTGACCGGTTGGCGTCGACACTGTCCACCCGGTTGCGCAACGCATCCAGCCGGGTGCGCAACGAGGCGACCGTCTGTTGTGCCCGTTCGTCGAGCTGGGGCGCCGCGTCGAGAGCCTCGGAAACCGCCCGGACGGCGGCCCTGAGTCGGCGGCTGGCACCGGCCAGCGACGCCACGTTGCGCTGCGCACGGACCGACTGCAGGTTGTCGTATGCCGCGGTCAATTCCTCACCCGCGCGGTGCACGGACGGGTAGGCCCGTAATGCAGGCGCGGTCTGCGCCAACCGCTGCGCGACACCATCGGCTTCGGTGGTCGCCGCAGCAGCCTCGGCTTGCGCAGCAACGCCGCGAGCGGCCACCGCGTCCATCGTCGCGCGGTGTCGTTCATGGAACTGATCCAAGCCGTGCCGCGCCGAATCGATAAGTTGCTGCGCCCGTTCGGTAGCCCCGGTCAGCTGGTACGGCTTCCGGGAGGCGCCAAGCCCGTCGCTGTCCGATCCGGTTGCGGACAGGTAGGCAGCGGTAGCGTCGTAACACGCCGCGCGGACGGCGTCGAACTGCGGTTCGAGGGAGGGCTGCGGCTCGACCGCCGCGGCGGCCTCAAACAGGGATTCCACCACGTTCCGGCGGTTTTCCAGGTCCAGAAACGATGCTGTCAGAGCCGCTTGCGCCGGACCGAGGTGCGCGTTGTCGCCGGGCTCGCGAGACCGTCTGAACCACCGCCCGCGCACAGTCCGATCTTAGCGGGGCTCAAGAATCCCTACCGATAGCCGTCGCTTTACTCAGCGCTGGTGTACTACGGTTGGCAACGACTGGTGTTTGCAGGTATCTAGTCCGACAAAGTTCTTTGAATCATCTGGAGGGGTGTTCGATGGGTGTCAGTCTGAGCAAAGGCGGCAATGTCTCGTTGACGAAGCAGGCGCCGAATCTGACGGCGGTTGCGGTCGGCTTGGGCTGGGACGTTCGGACCACCACGGGCACCGACTTCGACCTCGATGCCAGCGCCATCGCCACCGGCGAGAACAAGAAGGTGCTTTCCGACCAGCACTTCGTGTTCTTCAACAACCTGCGTTCACCGGAAGGCACCATCGAGCACACCGGCGACAACCTCACCGGTGAGGGCGAAGGCGATGACGAGGTCATCAACGTCGACCTGGCGGCCACCCCGCCGAACATCACCAACATCTTCTTCCCGGTGTCGATCTACGACGCTGACGCTCGCAGCCAGAGCTTCGGGCAGGTCCAGAACGCCTACATCCGCGTCATCGACCGCAACAACGGCAGCGAGCTGGCCCGTTACGACCTCTCCGAAGACGCCTCCACCGAGACGGCCATGGTCTTCGGCGAGCTCTACCGTCACGGCGCCGAGTGGAAGTTCCGCGCCATCGGGCAGGGCTACGCATCCGGCCTCGCCGGCATCGCTCGCGACTACGGCGTCAACGTCTAGGGCGTCCGGCCTGGTAGGGGGGCTGGTATGGCATTGCGGATCTTCTGGCCGTCATTTCTGGTCACGATCATTTCGCTCATCGTCGCCTGGTTTTACGGCGGTGTTCATGCGTTGATCCTGTGCGCCATCCTGGGCGTCCTTGAGGTGTCGCTGTCGTTCGACAACGCGGTCATCAACGCGACCGTGCTGCGCCGGATGAACGAATTCTGGCAGCGGATCTTCATCACTATCGGAATCCTGATCGCCGTGTTCGGTATGCGGTTGGTCTTTCCACTGCTGGTGGTGTGGATCACCGCTCACATGGGGCCGCGCGAGGCTATCGACCGAGCGCTCAATCCGCCGCCCAACCACGCCGAGACGTTTGCTGACGGCACTCCTAGCTACGAGACCGCACTGCACCACGCGCACCCCCAGATCGCCGCGTTCGGCGGAGCGTTCCTGCTGCTGCTGTTCCTGAATTTCATCTTCAGCGAACGCGAGATCACCTGGTTGTCGTGGCTGGAGCGGCCGCTGGGTAAAGCCGGCAAGCTCGACCAGCTGGCGGTCGCGGTGGCCGCAGGGTCGATCCTGCTGGCGTCACAGTTCGCTGCGGAACCCGACAAACGCGCCACGGTGTTGTTGTCGGGATTGTTGGGCCTGATCACCTACATCGTCATTGACGGTCTCGGGTCCATGTTCGAGGTCGACGAGGACGGGGACGGGGACGGGGACGAATCCGACGAGCCGGCCCGGGTCGGGCCCTCCGACCTCGCCAAGGCGTCGGGCAAAGCGGGTTTCTTCTTGTTCCTCTACCTGGAAGTACTCGATGCGTCGTTCTCGTTCGACGGAGTGATCGGTGCCTTCGCGATTACCGCCGACCCCATCCTGATCGCGCTGGGCCTGGGCTTCATCGGGGCGATGTTCGTTCGTTCGATCACCATTTTCCTGGTGCGCAAGGGAACGCTGTCGGAGTACGTCTACCTCGAACACGGCGCGCACTGGGCGATCGGCGCCCTGGCGGTGATCTTGTTGGTGTCGGTGAACCCCAAATACGAGCTGCCCGAGGTGGTCACGGGCATGATCGGCGTGGTGCTCATCGGCGCGGCGTTCCTCACCAGCGTGGTCCGCAACCGTCGCGAAGCGGCCGAGGAAACACCGGAACCGCAGCCTGCCGAGATTGAATAGCGGCACGTCCAACGTCACCGAAAGGCCGGCAATGGCAATCGATTACACCAAGCGGCCCCGGTCAACTCCAGCTGCGGCGCCATCGCATCCACCACCTCCGTCGGCCCCCAGCGGAGTCAACCTGTCCAAAATCAAACTGACCAAGGATGCCCCGCGGATCAGTCTGACCAAAGCCGGTGAGCAACAAGGCGTTATGCGGGTCAACCTCAACTGGAACACCGGCGGCTACGCCGGTGCCGTCGACCTCGACCTGGGTTGTCTCTATGAGTTGTCCACCGGACAAAAAGGTGTCGTCCAGGCGCTGGGGAACTCGTACGGGTCGCTGGACCGGGCTCCCTACATCGCCCTGGATGCCGACGACCGCACCGGATCAGCGGCCGGTGGGGAGAATATGCGCATCAATCTCGAACAGCCCGAACGCTTTCGGCGGATCTTGATTTTCGCGATGATCTACGAGGGCGCACCGAACTGGGCGGCAGTCGACGGCGTGGTCACCTTGTACCCGACATCGGGGCCGCAGGTCGAGGTCCGGATGGACTCGCCCAACAACGAGGCGCGCATCTGCGCGATCGCCCAGGTCTACTACGCCCAGGGCGCCTTGCACGTCAACCGCGAGGTGCAATACATCAGCGGCAGCCAGCGGTTTCTCGACCAGGCCTACGGTTGGGGTCTGCAGTGGCAGGCCGGCCGTAAGGACTGAGGCATCGCCCCAACGCCGAGCGCTAGTGGTGCTGTTGCGTCAGCTGCGCGGTGATCACCTGGTTGAGCCGCTGCAATCCGCCGCTGGTCAGTCCGTAGAGCTGAGATTCGATGGTGCGCACCACCGCTGAGTCGCTGAGCACCTTCTCACTTGATTGGATGAGAATGGTGCCGGCGCCGGTGAAATCGAACTGACGTTCCTCACCCGAGTTGATGCCGAATCGCGCCGCGCCCGCAGCGAGGAAGCTGCCGATCCACCGCTGGTCGTAGTGATGGCTGGGGGACGGGCAATCCGCCCAGCCGACCAACGCTTCGGGGTCGACGCGCGCCGGTGGTTCAACGAACATGACGGGACCGTTGGAGGACGCGAGGAACTTGCCGGTGCCGATCAGGGTGACGAAGCCCGGCACGATCGACTGGTTGAGCGACAAACCCGGTTGGAACGCCAGCAGATTGGCCGCGCGGATGGTCAGGTTGCCGTCGTCGAGGTCATAGGAGTTGATGTCATAGCCGCGGTCGCCGATGATGAGCTTGCCCTGACCCTCGGCGACCGTGTAATCACCGAAATACAGTGGCGCAGAGAACTGTTGCGAGACCATGTGCATCAGCCCACCCTGTAGACCGTGGGTCAGTGCCCGAAACTGCATCTGCCCGTAGTAGGCAATCATGGCGCCCTTACGGATGAACCACGGGTTGAGCAGGTCGATGCAGAACGCGTAGGCGTTGTCCGGAATGTTGTCGTCGTTGGGCAGCGTGTTCGGATTCAGCGATTGGCCAAACGTGCTCACAGCTTCTCCTCCGACGCTTGCACGAAAACGGTTCCCTGCCCATGGCATTTCAGTTGCATCGCTTCACCCGATCCGCGTCCTACCGCGTCCCGCCAACTCATCGCTGTCTTCAACTCGGTCTGCACGTTGCCGTACACGCCGACGAAAGCCTGCGGATCCACCACTATCGGATTGGGGCCTCCCACTTGAAGTTCGAGAACCCCGCCGTGCGCCAGCAGCACCGCGGCGCCGTGTCCGGACAGCTGCGTCGTCCACAAGCCCTGGCCGGTCAGTGCGCCACTGGCCGCGCCACGCAACATGCCCATCATCCCGCCGCCGCCACCACCGCCGGTGCTGGCCACCGAAACCACCGAGGATTGCAGCCCGGCGGTGTTGGCCAGCAACCGCGAGGCCTCGACGCGCAGCACCTGGCCTGGCTGGATCTCGACGATGTGAACTTCAAGGCCGGCGTAGCCGTAATGCGCTTCGCCGCTGCCCTGCGCGATCATGGTGCGCTCGTGTTCGCCCTGCATCATGCGCCCGGCGAGCCGGACGATGCCGCCCATACCGCCCATTTGCCCCGCTCCGGGAACCTGGTGCGGCGCGAAGGCGACGTCGCCGGTGTAGAACAGCATTGCTCCGGTGCGGGCCACGACGCCGCCGGCCTGGCCGACATTGACCTTGACGACCTTCGAGTTGACCTTGGTGAATACCACTGCGGCTCCCTAGCGCTCGGCCGGTTGTATTGAAACGATGCCCTGGCCGTCCCACCGCAGGGAGAAGTTCTCACCGCTGCCCTGGCCCATCGCCGTCCGCCACGACACGTCGGTGATAAACGACTGCTGCATCTGGCCTTTCGCGCACACGAAGGCGTCGGGGTCGACCACCAGGGGGTATTGCGGACTGACCTCCAGGTGAATCAGCGGGCCGCCCGCGGAGAGCAGCGCGACCTGGCCCTGACCGGTGACCACGGTGGTGAACAACCCCTGGCCGGAGGAGGCTCCGCGCAGACCGGTGAACGTCACGTTGGTCTGCAGGTTGCCGGCCAGTGCGAGCAACTGGCGCGACTCCACCTGCAACTGCTCGTTGTTGAGGTTGATGATCGTCACGTTCTGCGCGTTGACCGCCAGGAACACCCGGCCCTGGCCGGTGCATTCCATCAGGCTCAGCGCCTCGCCGGTGACGCGTTGCTTGAGCCCGGCCAGCATGCCCGAGCCGCCCCCGAAGCCGGCGTTCTTGAACGCGATGTTGCCCTCGTAGGCCACCATGGCGCCGGTCAATGCGCGGATGCTGGTGTTGTTCAGATGGGCTTCGATCACCTTTTTGTGCTGCTGATACAACTGCGCCATGTACGCTCCCCAGCCTGTTGACTTGCCAGCGCAAACCTTATCCGATTGGGGTGCTTGGGTCAGCTAGCTCCGAGATTGCTGATCTACGTGCCTGAATCAGGATTTCCCGCGCTAGTCGGAGTCTGCGCCGCCAGCTGCTCGAGCACCGTGTCGTGCGCATTCTCGCCGAGTACGACGATGACGACGTCGTTGACTTCCGCGTCGGAGGCGGCGATCGTCTCGATAGCTGCTGCGATGGCATCGCGGCCGGGCCAGCCGTAACTTCCCGCACTGATGAGCGGGAATGCGACGCTTCGCGCGCCGAGTTCGTCGGCGACCTCGAGACAGCGACGGTAGCAGGACACCAATAGGGACCGATCACGCTGCCCCGCTTTGTAATTCGGCCCGACCGTGTGAATAACCCACCGAGCCGGGAGGTCTCCTGCCGTCGTCCAACCCGCGTCGCCGGTGGCGAGCCCGTCGGGAAACCGCTTTACGCAGTCGCGCAGAATTTCAGGACCCCCCGCGCGATGGATGGCACCGTCCACTCCACCGCCACCACGCATGGCGTTGTTCGCGGCGTTGACGATCGCATCGACATTCTGCTCGGTGATATTTCCTCGAACGACACGGATGACTGGCATCACGTGAGTATTCACTCGACGACGCCGTTGAAGTAAATCTCGGCCGCCAATGGCGCAACGCGCGATTACCGCGGCGTTGATGACAGCAAACACCAGATCGTTTGACTCAGATGCCACATCCGCCACATCAGTCCCGCTGTTTACTAGTGCTGCCATGACTCCTGGCTGCGTTTTGTTCGATATTTACGCGTGTCCACTCAGCTGCCACGGCTCCGACGAGCATTGACAGCATTGCAATCCGGCAAACGCCTGACGGGTGTCACACCCCTGTCGCATACTGACTGCGGGGAGGAAGGCAGAATCCGATGGAAACACTTGTGGGCGGGACGTTCGGTAAGTACGAGATTCACCGACTGCTCGGCAAGGGCGGTATGGGTGAGGTGTATGAGGCATTCGACACCGACAAGCGCCGGCCCGTCGCGCTGAAGGTACTCAGCGAACAGTTGGCCGGCGACGCGACGTTCCGGGAGCGATTCCTGCGTGAGTCGCGGGCGGCGGCGATCTTGCAGGAGCCACACGTCATTCCGATTCACGACTGGGGCGAGATCGACCACACGCTGTACATCGACATGCGGCTGGTCCAGGGCCAGACCTTGCACGAGATCATCGCCACGCAGGTCCTCACGCCGACACGTGCCGTCGAGATCATCAGCCAGGTGGCGGCAGCGCTGGACGCCGCGCATGCCAACGGGCTGATCCATCGCGACGTCAAGCCGCAGAACATCATGGTCACCGCCGACGACTTCGCGTACCTGGTCGACTTCGGCATCGCCGAGACACCCGGAGAGAGTCATCTGACCGTCACGGGCTATCAGGTAGGCAGCTTCGCCTACATGGCGACCGAACGACTGAACAGCGCAGCGCCCGCAACACCGGCGGTGGACGTGTATGCGCTGGCCTGTGTCCTCTACGAGGCATTGACCGGTCGTCAGCCCTTCGTCGGCAACACCGAGCAGGTGATAGCGGCTCACTTGTCGTCGCCGCCGCCGCGGCCCAGTATGGCCAGGTCCACGATTCCGCCGGCCCTCGACGAGGTGATCGCCCGCGGCATGGCCAAACACCCCGACGATCGCTACGGCAGCGCCGGCGCATGTGCGCGCGCGGCCAAGCGCGCCTTGTCGACACCCAGGCCGACAGCGGGTCCCGATCACACGGTTTTCGCATCGCAGTATCAACCCCCACCGCGCAACAATCAGCATTTCAACAGGCAATTCAGCTCTGCGCCAACATATTTCGCTGCCCCACCGGGGCAGGATGCGCGCCGGTACCTGGTGCCCACGCTGGCCGCGCTCGCGGCCGCACTGGTGGTGGTCGTCGTCGTCCTCACGGTCGCGGTCGTGGCGAACCGCAACTCGGGTTCGGACTACCCCTCCTCGGCGGTCGCCTATCCAACTTCGACGCAACCCGCTTACGAGACGACGGCTCAGCCGACTGACCAAACTACGACGCCGACGACGACACGCTCGGTGGCGATTCCGACCACGACCGCGGCGCAGGCACAGACGGCCGAGCAGCAATTGCGCCAATACGTCAACCTCGACCGCTCCCTGATTGCATCGGAAGCCGCCAACAAATGGGTTCCGCAGCTCAGCTCCAAGCGTCCGGGCACCGTCGAGGGTGGCGTCGCCTGGGACAACGCGATGGCGTTACAGGAGCACGAGCGGCTGCGATCGCTCTACAACGCCAAGCTGCTGTGGTCCGGCGACTGGTCGACGTTCTCAGAATCGAACTACTGGGTGACCATCGCGGGGTACAGCTTCAGCGACGCCAGGGGCGCGTTGTCATGGTGCAGCAGCAGGGGATTCGACCGCGATCACTGCATCGCCAAGCTCATCAGCACGACGCACCCGGTGGCGCAGAGCACGGCGTACAACTGAATCGCCAGTCAGAGCCCAGCTGGCTAGGCGCGCTTCACGCTCCGGATGGTGATGTCCGGTGCCGAGCACAACCGGCACGTCAGCGACCGCACTTTCAACCGGATCTTGGAGATTTGTAACGCTTTCTTGCAGAACGGGTATCGGCAACCACACGACAGGGTGATCCACCAATCGGCCGGATGCTCAGCTTCGTTGCAGAACTTCTGGCAGATACACGGAATCTCGGTGTCAAAGTCCAGTGCCGAGAGAATCTCGAGCTCTGGTAAGTGCAGGCACCCCCGAACGGTCATGGATCGAAAGGTTAAAGCTCTAGTTGAGACTTTTCGGTGAGGCGCGCGCAAGGAAGAATAAAATGTCCGGGGATTTCGGTTCGGGCGGCGAAGCGGCCCTACGGACGCGCCGGCAACACCTGCATCCACCCGTCCGTCAACAACTCCAGCAACTGCCCGTCCGGATCCCTGACCATCGCTGATCCCGCGGACACCGTACCGTCGACCACCTCGCCCCCGAAGTCGCCGACGCGATCCAGTACCGCCGCCAGGTTTGACACCGAGAAGGAGATGTGGGTCAACCCGACCTGATCCATGGTCCGCTCGCCGCCACCGGACACCACACGCCCCGAGTAGTCCAGCAGCTCCAGCACCAGCCCGTCCCTGACCAGATAGGTCGCATGCAACCCCACCGGCCGGGGCAGCTGCAGCAGCTGAGCAGTCCCCTCCTCCGGCGCGTCCAACTCCCACCAGTACTCGAATCCGAGCAGGCCCTCGTAGAACCTGCGCGACCGCTCCCTGCTCCGGACGCACAAACCGACATGGTTGAAAACGACCGACTGCGAACCCATTACGACCTCCCGTAGCGGGACAAGACGGTGCCACGCGCACTGCCGATCAGGACCGTGGCACGTTCCAGACACCCTCCGACACCAGCTTCGGTCACCCAGGACTGCACGCTCAACACCATCCCTTCCGCCAATGACGCGTTCAGACCGCGTCCCAGGCCGATCGCCGGCGCCTCCGCACCCAAGCCCAGCCCATGGGCCAACAACACCGCCGGCTCACCACGACCCGACCGCTCCCAGGCCCGATACAGATCGGCACCGGTAACCCCGGGCCGGCACGCAGCCACCAGCGCATCCAAACCTGACGAGCACGCCGTCAGCAGCGCGGCAGCCCGAACAGACCTCGACCCACCGACCATCCGCGTGCAGGCCAACCCAGCTTCGTATCCCGCATACAGTGCCCCGGGCGCCAGGACAATCAACTCCCCCTCCCGCACCGGTCGGTCTGTGGCCAGGTGCCGGAAAGGCACCGATCCACTCAAAGGCGTTGCGAAACAAACACTTTCCGAGGGTGCAACGGGCGATCCCAGCGCCGCGATCGACGCGTAGTAGACCCCGAGCAACTCCCGCTCGGTAACGCCTGGCTGCAACGCGGCCTCCAGCGCACCCAGGGCCGACTCCGATATCGCGGATGCCACGTGCAGACAGGTGATCTCCTCAGCCGTCTTCACCCGGCGTGCGGCCTCCATCAGCGGCCCGGCGTCCACTATCTCCCCGAGTTTGGCCAGCCCGGCCAGCAACACGAACGACGGCGAGGTTCCATCGGTACCGATCCGCTTGGCTTTTCGCATCCCGGGTATCGACGCCACCGACGCCATCAGCTTCCTCGGGTTCCAGCTCATCCCGTACAGGTCCTCGCGACCGATTTCCGGCGGGACGCCCTCGTCCCACGACGACAGCAAATGGACACGTCCAGTCGAGCGCACCACCACGGCCAGCGGGGTGAAGGGCAGCACCCCGGCCCGGCCCAGCAGCCGGGCACCGGACACGTAATGCACGTTTCCCGGACCGCTGAGAATCAACGCATCCAGATCGTGAGTTTCCATGCCCGACAGCACTTTCAGCCGCCGCTCGCCACGCAGCCAGCCGAAGTCGATCCGGGCACCGTCCTCCAGGCTCATCGTCCCGACGCGCACCCCTGGATCGCGCGGCACCGGGGTCACGGGGCACACCCGAAGGGCTGGTAGTTGGAACCACTCAGCTTGACCCAGCCCCGATCGGTCACGGCCACGAGGTCCGCGGCGCGGAATCCCGCCGCGCCGTCCTCCCAGATCACCGGTTCCAGCACCACGACCATGCCCGGCTGAAGAGCCAAGCCGGCGTCGAATTCGTTGCCCAGGTCGGTTCCGAAAAGCGGCATTTCGGCATTGTCGACGCCCACCCCGTGTGCCAGGTAGAGGTGCGAAAGCCACGGCCGGACACCATTGTTGGCATCGATGGCCGCCTGACAGAGTTGCTGGCCATTCAGTCCCGGTGCCAGGACCTCCAGACACGCATCGACGACGGCGCGCCAGCGGCGAAACTGGGCGAGCTCGGTTGCATTCGGGTGTCGTCCGGTGATCCAGGTGCGTCCGTAGCCCGATGCGTACCCCTCCCACATGATCCCGGCATCCACCCAGATGACGTCGCCGTACCGCAGGAAGCGGTCGGTGGTGACCGTCGGGTATGCGAGGTCACCGTGCAACGTCCATGGGCCCTGTGACCGCCGTGGTGGCATCACCTGAAAGATCGGGTCGATGCCGCCTGCCGAAGCCCCCAACTCGAACACGTGGCGCAGGAACACCGCACTCAAGTCGTTCTGGCGCAGTCCGATCCGCAACGCCTGCAACGCTGCTTCCATCGCCAGTTCGTTGAGCCGCTGCGCCTCCCGGACGCACGCGATTTCGTCCACCGTCTTGACCAATTTGACCGCACCCATCACGCCGGCGGCGTCCACCCATGAAACACCCTGCAATCGGCGGACCATCGCGTGTGACAAGTGGTCGATTCCCACCCGGGCACCAGTCGGGAAATGGTCGGCCACAGCAGCGGCGAATGCATCGATCCCGTCGTCGAGATCGGGAAACAACGGTGGGTGCAGGTGCACACCGAGCGGAACCCCGTCGGCGACGATCGAGTAGAGGTGGGGCATCGGCTCGCCCTTGACCACGATCGCGACCGCGCGGAACAGTGCCGCCCGGTCGCCGTCCATGGCCGGCATCGCGGCACCGGTCGCGTACGTCACCGAGGTGGATGCGAGTAAGACCAGGCCATCCAGCCGCTGCGACGAGAGCTGGGACTGTAGCCGGGCATACCGATCCCGCCGCATCCGTGCGAGATCGGGCCGGTCAGGGATCTGCAATCCGCCGATGGTGGCTCCCGCTGCCCAGTCCTTGATGACGCCCACCCACTTCTCCGCGCGGCCGAACAGCGTAATAACGCAAAGATAGCCCAGTGACAATCGAGCGCCGGAGGCGTGGCACCGCCGACGAACCGCGGAGGCGTCCACTAGTTCGCCCGGGAAGGTATCCGATGGGCGTCCCGCGGCCCGAGGGCCAACCCGCGCTGGACATCAACGAAGTCGACGGCGCCTACCGCCTGGCACATGCCACAAGTTCAAGCCGTTCCGGGCGGAACAGGCGCAAGAACTCTCAACACGCATATCGCCGCTAACGTGATGTGGCGTACTGCAACACCGGCTCGGCGGAATCCACGTGATCGCCGCTGATGATCGAAAGCTGTCGCGGCCGAATCTCATAACGAACTCCGTTGGACGGGTTGGTCACATCGAATCCATCGGAGACCCGCACCGCGTTGCGGAGTTCGATGTTGGCACCGTCCCGGATCCGTTCACCGCGGTAGTAGTAGCTCTGCGACCCGGTTTGGCAGATCACCGCCAGGGACTGGGCGGTTCGCACCACCGCTGCCGGAGGGTTTCCGACGTCGCATCTTGCCGGGTGGCCGACGAAGCCCAATTCGTCGGCACCATCGACCGGGCCGGACAGCGACAACGACTGCGACGCAGGCGATGTCGATGCACCCGGCACCGCGGTATCGCGTGCAGATCCGGAGCCGAACGCCAAGATGCCGGCCAGCACAGCCGCGACGACCAGCATCGCCGCCGCCAGCCCGCCCACCAGAACCGGTCCCCGGCCAGACTTCTGGACCACCGGCCGTGGCGGTGGCGGGACGGGGTAAGGACTGTTGCCGGTAGCGTCCGGGTTCGGGTATTGCACCCGGAACGGCCGGGTGCGCACCGTGCGACGTGGCACAGCCGGTGCGATGGCCGCAACCGGGGCGGGAACTGGTGCCACGTTGGACCCGGCCGCCAAGCGAACCGCCGTCGCCAACTCGCCTGCCGAAGCAAACCGTGCCGCAGGCTGTTTGGCCATTCCGGTGGCGACGATGTCGTCGAAGGACCGGTCGATTCCCCGGCGCATGATGCTGGGTCGGGGCGGCGCCGAGAACATGTGTGCACTGATTAGCTGGTGAATCTCGGGTACCTCGAAAGGCTTTTCGCCAGTGAGGCATTCGTAGAGCACGCACGTCAACGAGTAGACGTCGGTCTGCGCACCCACCCGGTCACCGGTGAACCGTTCCGGCGCCATGTAACCGCACGAGCCGAGCAACGAGCCTGTCGCCGCCGTCATACTCGGGTCACCGCCCGCCTGAGCAATGCCGAAATCGACGAGATAGGCAAAGTTGTCGGCGGTGAGGAGGATGTTTTCCGGCTTGACGTCGCGGTGTACCAGGCCGTCGGCATGCGCCGCATCCAGAGCCGAGGCCACCTGCGTCGTGATCAACGCCGCGTGTGCCGGATCGAGCGCACCTCGCTCGTGCAGCAGGTCTTTGAGGGTGCCTCCGTCGACCAGGCGCATGTCGATGAATAGCACGCCGTCGATCTGACCGAAGTCGTGCACGGGGATGACATGCGGTTCCTGCAGCCGCGCCGCCAATCGGCACTCTCGCCGGAAACGTTCCTGGTACGCCGGGTCCGCCGCCAGTTCCCTGCGCAGCAATTTGACCGCAACCATGCGCCCTCGGGCGGTGTCATAGGCCCGGTACACCTCGCCCATTCCGCCCGCGCCGATCAGGGACCGCAATTCATAGGGTCCGAACCGGGTACCGAGTAGTGAGCCGCTGTGCGGCGACGTCATGCACGTGTCCTTTCCTGGCAGATACCAGGGTTCCCATCCAGGGCCCCCGTTATTCGGCGACGATACGTAGGCTGCGATTCCATGGCGACCGGTCGCACGTCGAGCAGCAGTCGGCTGACCGTCGACGATTGGTTGCAGGCCGGCTACGCGATCATCGCCGACGAAGGCCTCAACGCACTCAAACTCGACCGCCTCTGCGCGCGACTGCACGTCACAAAAGGCAGCTTTTACTGGCACTTCGTCGACATGGCGACCTACCGTCAGACGTTGATCGAATCCTGGGCCCAGCTGAAAGATGAAGACCGTCGCGATATCGAACAGCTGCGCGACATCCCGGCGCGGGACCGCCTGTCCCGGATGATGACGTCGCTGGTACAGCCGAGACAATGGTCACTGGAACGGGCCATGCGCGAATGGGCTCGCTCTGATACGGCCGTCGCCGATGCGGTCCAGAAGGCGGACCGCCGGCTACTCAGCGCAGTGCGCCAAGCATTCCGCGACTATGGCTTCGACGGCGATGAAGCCGAACTGCGCGCTAACACCACCTTCGCCGCCGGCGTGGGACTGCTGCACCTGACCGGTCCGTCGCCCCGGAAATGGTTGCACCATGAGGCCTTTCTCGACTTCATGTTGCGGCAGTGAACATACCAAAAGGTATGGTGTCGCAGTGACCGGCATTTCCGACGACTTCGTGCAACGAATTCAGCAACGCGCCCGAGAGGCCGAAGAACTTCGGCGACTACCAGCTGACACCGTCAAGGAATTGCACGAGTCAGGTCTGCTCGATTTGCTCAAGCCTGCCCGATTCGGCGGTCAGCAGGCTGACTTCCAGGCGATCCTGGATCCAGTCCGCCGGCTCGCCCACGGTTGCACCTCGACCGCCTGGACAGCGGGTTTCTTCACTCTGCACAACTGGATGTTGGCACTGTTCGGCGAGCGGGCGCAGGCGGACGGTTTCGCATCCATTCCATTCCTGGCCTCCTCGCCGCTGGCCCCGACCGGGCGCGGCACACCGACTGCCGGGGGCGTCCGGCTCACCGGTCGCTGGTCGTGGGCCACCGGGGTGATGGAAGGCAACTGGACCATCGTCGGTGCGCTCTGCGGACCCGACGACGGGATTTATCCCGCGTTGGTGCTGGTGCCTGCCGAGGACTATCAGATCGTCGACGTTTGGCAGACCGACGGCATGCGCGCCACCGGCTCCAATGACATCGTGGTCGAGAACGCCTTCGTTCCCGAGCACCGACTCGTCAAGGTCACCGATATCTACGGCGGCACCGCGCCGGGCGCGCTGCTGCACGACACGACCCTCTATCGCTGGCCGATGGTGCCCGCCCTGGCATTCCTCGCGTCGATGCCGGCATTGGGTACTGCCGAGCGAGTGGTCGATCTGTTCACCGACCGGCTCTGCGAGAGGGTCATCGCCTATGAGGGCAGCAAGCAGAAAGACAGGCCCGCGGCGCAGGCGAGGCTGGGTGAAGCTCGGGTTCGGTTGCGCGCGCTACACGGTTTGGTGGCCGACACGATTAACCGGATCGAGACGCTTCTGCAAGCCGGAGAACGGGTTCCGCGTACCGTGCGGGCTGACGCGCGCTTGGCGGCCGCCCACGTCGTGACAGAATCCCGTGCGGTGGTCGGCCACCTACTCGAGGCTTCCGGCGCGAGTGCACATTTTCTGAACAATCCGCTGCAGCGGGCCAAGCGCGACATCGACGTGCTCAGCGGCCATGTGATCTTCGACTACGACGCCAGCCGAGAACTGGCCGGCGCCTTGGCAATCGGGCTTAAGATCTCACCGCTGGCCATGGTCTGAAATCCTCGTCAAGTCGATCACCTCACCGCGGTTGATGCTGACCCAGTCACGACCGTCCAGGTAGGGCCGCAAACTGCGGCCGATCAACTCGGCGTCGACGGCGGACTTGGGACGCTGAATTTCATAGACGTGCGGCAATTCCACCATGCCGGTGACGACGTTCCACAACTTGACCGCCCCGTCCCCTGTCGGCGGATCTACCAACACCGGCCCGAACAGGCGCTGGCCGTTGATAAACAGCGTCGGCACCCCGAAGACTCCCGCGTCGACGACCCGTTGATGCTCGGTGCGTACCTCATCGTGGGTCGTCGAATCCGCTAGTGCCGCATCGAGAATCGTGTCGTCGACACCGATCGAAACCAACAACCTGCGGGCGACATCGGGATCATGCGGCTTGCCACCCAACGTGTGCAGTTCGTGTCCGATTGCGGCATACCAGCGATCGAGCAGGTCCATATCCGAGCGTCTCAACAACGCGCCGATCCGCATCAGCGACCAGCCGTATGACCAATCCCGTTCCCAGGGATGTTTTTTGCCCTCCACCCGGTTGATCTCTTCAAGACTGAAGAACCGCCAGTCGATGGTGATCCCCAGCTGCGCACGCACTGCACGGATCCATACCGACGTCTGGAAGGCGAACGGGCACATCGGGTCGAAGTGGAAATCGACGGTGGTCACGGCTGGCGCACCGCCACATTGGCGGTGAA
The DNA here is from genome assembly GCF_059812965.1 of Mycobacterium sp. NGS29. Taxonomy (NCBI): domain Bacteria; kingdom Bacillati; phylum Actinomycetota; class Actinomycetes; order Mycobacteriales; family Mycobacteriaceae; genus Mycobacterium; species Mycobacterium sp. NGS29. The sequence goes on along the minus strand of NZ_JCALDR010000001.1, from coordinate 162,580 downwards.
CGTGCATGTAGGCGGGGCATCACCGACGATGGAACCGTAATCGGCGACGAGTGTGGTCGTCCCGGCGGTCGACGCGGTGAACGTCCAGACCTCAGTGCCTGGTGCACCCACCCGGTCGGTGCTACCCCGGACGTATTCGTGACCGGTCTGCGTCAGGACCGCGCCGTCGGCGATCTTCGGATCGGGTGTCCAACGATAAGGAGTGCTGTGGTTGGCGCCCAGCGAGACCTTGAGTGTGTCGCCCACCGACAGAGTGACATCCCGAGTAATGGCGTTCTGCTTCAACACTTCGTCCATGGACACGTCGATGGCGTTGGTCGATGCCCTGCCCGGACTCGAACACCCCGATAGCATCACCAGCACGGTCGCCACCGCCAGCAGCCTGACCTTCATCAGTGCACCCTAACCGTTCACCGCCCCAGTCCGGTGCGCGCTGACCGGATCTGGTGCACCTCCGTTGCGGCACGATCATCGGTGCTACGCACTGAGTGCACTTGGATAACCCTGGCGGACAACGTGTTTGGTGAAATAGCCACAGTGCGGCAGCCATTCGCGCGCCACATCGAATACGCGTTTGCGGACGCACCGCAGCCTGGTCAGGTAACTTCAATCCGTGTTTGGCATCATTCGGCCCTGTCGTCATCATCTCGGCGGCGAACTCACCGCGGCTTGGCGCGCCCAACTGTGCGGTCTGTGCCTGGCTCTGCGTGACGACTACGGGCAAGCGGCGCGGATCGCCACCAACTACGACGGCCTGATCGTCTCGCTGCTCGTTGAAGCCCAGTCGGAGGCGGAGCCGATGCGTCGCACCGCGGGGCCCTGCCCGCTGCGCGGTATGAAACGCGCCGACGTCGCGACCGGCGAATGCGTGCGTCTGGCCGCTGTGGTGTCGCTGGCACTGGCCGCGGCGAAGGTCCGTGACCACGTGGATGACCGCGACGGCGTAGTCGGCATGGCGGGGATACGTCCGGCTGCGCGACGCGTCGCCGAACGGTGGGTCCGCCGCGGCACTGATACCGGCCGCCGCTTGGGTTTCGACACCGCCGTGCTGGTCCGCGCCATGGACCGGCAGATGGAACTCGAGGCGACCACGGGTCCGGGCAGTCCGTTGCTGACCGTCACCGAGCCGACCGAGACGGCCGTGGCCGCCGCATTCGCCCACACCGCGGTGCTGGCCGGCCGCCCTGCCAATGAGGCACCGCTGCGCGAGGTCGGACAACTCTTCGGACGGGTCGCGCATCTGCTGGACGCGGTCGAGGACTACCACGACGATTTGGCACATGGAAAGTGGAATCCGTTGGCCGCCACCGGGATATCCATGGCCGAGGTCCGCACGCTGTGCGATGATGCGGTGCTGGGCATCGAACTGGCACTGGCCGATGTCGAGTTCACCGACGATCGCCTGCCGCGCCGGCTGTTGACCAAAGAAATACGCCGCTCGGTCTCACGCACTTTCGCCGGTGCCGTACCGCGGGCCAACTACCCGTATGGCAGCCCGCACGGCGAACAGGACGGCATCAACTTCGGCGGTAACCAGTACGGCATATACGGACCCGGCGGATACCCGCCTCCCGGCCAGCTTCCTCCCGAGCCGAAGAAGAAGCGGGGTTGCTGGGACCGCTGCACCGATGCCTGCTGCTGCGATTGCGATTGCGATTGCGACTGCTGCTGCGACTGCGGAGACTGCTGCGACTGCTCGTAGCCCATAGGCGAGGATGGGCAGGTGTTTGCGCTTGTCGTCATCGTCGCGCTGGTTGCCACCGTCGTCCTGGGTACGCTGCTGGGCCGCCGCTACCGCGTGGGCCCACCGGTTCTGCTCATCTTTCTCGGTGTGCTGCTGGGGCTGATTCCTCGCTTCGGCAATGTGCACATCGATGGCGAACTCGTGCTGCTGCTCTTCCTGCCGGCGATCCTGTACTGGGAGAGCCTGAACACCAGCTTCCGCGAGATCAAGGCCAACATGCGGATCATCGTGATGACCAGCATCGGACTGGTGATCGCCACCGCGTTCGCGGTGTCTTGGACCGCACGGGCGCTGGGCATGGAGTCGCATGCCGCCTCGGTGCTGGGTGCCGTGCTCTCGCCCACCGACGCTGCCGCGGTCGCCGGGCTGGCCAAGAAGCTACCGCGGCGCGCGCTGACCGTGCTGCGGGGCGAGAGCTTGATCAACGACGGCACGGCGCTGGTGCTGTTCGGGGTGACCATCTCCGTCGCCGTCGGTGGCCACGAGGTTGGCCCGGTCGCGCTGACCGCGCGGTTCATCTACTCCTACCTCGGTGGCATCTCCGCCGGGCTGATCATCGGGTTCCTGGTGACACTATTGCGTCGCCGCATCGACGCACCGCTCGAGGAGGGGGCGCTGAGCCTGCTGACGCCGTTCGCGGCCTTCCTGCTTGCCCAATCGGTCGAATGCAGCGGTGTGGTCGCGGTGCTGGTCTCGGCTCTCGTCATCACCTATGTCAGTCCACGGGTCATCAGGGCCCGGTCGCGACTGCAGTCCTTCGCCTTCTGGGACATCTCGACGTTCCTGATCAACGGATCGCTGTGGGTGTTCGTCGGTGTGCAACTGCCCGGCGCGCTGCGCGGCATCAACGACCACGGCGACGGGCTGCGACGCGCCACAATGCTGGCACTGGCCGTCACCGGCGTGGTCATCGTCACGCGGTTCGCCTGGGTCGAACTCACCACCGTCCTGGGGCGTGCCGTCGACAAGAGCATGCGACGCCGGAGCCGGCATGTTGACTTTCGCCAACGGACCGTCACCAGCTGGGCAGGCTTTCGCGGCGCGGTGTCGCTGGCCGCAGCCTTGGCCGTACCGCTCGAAACCTACACCGGCGCACCGTTTCCCGACCGCAACCTGATCATCTTCGTCGTTTCGGTGGTGATCCTGGTGACGGTTCTGGTCCAGGGCAGCACCCTGCCCGCCGTCGTTCGGTGGGCACGGTTGCCCGAAGACGTTGCCCGCGCCGACGAAGTGCAGCTGGCCCGAACGCGCGGGGCGCAGGCAGCTCTCGAGGCGTTGCCGGAAGTCGCCGCCGAACTCGACGTGGAACCGAAAATTTTGGCGCGTCTGGAAAAGGAATACCAGGAGCACGCCCTGCTCGTGGCGGCCGGCGGTGACGACCCCGGCACCAACGAACTGGCAGAGAAGGTCGACCTGATCCGGGAGGTGCGTCTTCGCGTCCTGGACCGCAAACGTCAAGCCGTCACCAAACTGCGCGACCAACGACAGATTGACGACATCGTGCTGCGCGAGGTGCAGGCCACCATGGACCTGGAAGAGGTCCGACTGCTCGGACCGGCAGACGTCGAGTAGCTAACCGGTGCTACACGGAAGTCGTTTGATGCCGTGGAAAAACGAGGACCGCAGGCGCTCCGGCTCGCCGGTGACGGTGAGACCAGGCACGCCGGCGTACAGCTCTTCGATCATCACCCGCAGTTCCAGACGCGCGAGTTGAGCGCCCAGACAGAAGTGCACTCCCCCGCCACCGAATGCGGCATGACCGGCATCGGTCCGGGTGATGTCGAATTCATCGGGCCGGTCGAACACGTCCTCGTCGCGATTGGCCGACAGGTAGTGCATCAGCACCCAGTCGCCGGCGGGGATCTCTTGCCCGCCGATTTCGACATCGCAGGTGACGGTACGGCGGAAGTGCAGGACCGGCGTGGCCCAGCGCAGCAGTTCCTCGACGGCAGGCTTGACCGCCGACGGGTCGCGGGCCAGCAGCGCTTGTTGTTCCGGGTGCTGCGACAACGCCAAAATGCCGTGGCTGAGCGTATTTCGGGTGGTCTCGTTGCCGGCGACGGCCAGCAGTAAGAAGAATTCGTTGAGCTGGTCGCGGTTGAGCTTCTCGCCGTCGACCTCGGCGGCCAGCAACGCCGACAGGATGTCGTCGGTCAGCCCGTGCGTGCGTCGGTGCTTCACCAATTGGTTGCAGTAGGCGAACATTTCAGCGGCGGCCTGACCCAGCGCTTCCGGGGTGGGCGCGTAGTCGGGATCTTCGATGCCCAGGCTGCCGATGGCGTTGCTCCACCGAAACACGTCCAACCTGTCTTCGGCCGGCACACCCAGTACGTCGGCGATCACCTGCAGCGACATCTCCGCGGAAATGTCTGGCACAGCATCGAATTCACCCTTGTCGGTGATAGTGGCGACGATGTCGCGGGCGACCTTGCGCATGTGCGGTTCCAGGCGTTGCACATTGCGGACGGTGAAACCCTGGTTGATCAGCTTGCGGATCTTGACGTGGCGCGGCGGGTCGATCCCCGGCAGCATCGCCGAGGTCGGGGCTGCCTCCACCTCGACCAGCGTGTTGCCTCTGTTGCTGGTGAAGGTGTTGGTGTCGCGGCTGACCAGTCGCACGTCGGCGTGCCGGGTGAGCAGCCACGCCCGGGGCAGGCCGTGCAATTGCACCGGATGGACCGGTGCGGTGGCTCGCAGTCTCTGCAGGGCGTCGAACGGCGCGCCGGCGACGAAGGTGTCGGGATCCAGCACCGTTGCGGCGTCCCGGTCGGCGGGGCCGTGTTGATTTTCGACGACCAACGAGCCGAGCTTGGGAACGGTCATGAGGAGGCCTTGATCCCGGCAATGATCACGTCGAGTCCGGCACGGAAGCGCGCGGTGGACGGGCGTTTGGACGGCCGCGTCTCATCCAGACTGACCGAACCCAGCAGATAGGTGTACAGCACCGTATGAGCGGCCGCGGCAACGGGTTTGGCGAGACCGGCCTCGGCCAGCAGCGAGCGGCTCAACCGGTCCAACCGCCGGGCCCGCTCCCCACCCCCGCCGGTCTGCAGAATGTTCGCGATGCCTGGAACCGCCAGTATCACTTCCCGTGCCGCACAATACAGTTCGGCGACCCTTTGATCCCACGGGCCGTCCTGCGGGACCGGGATGTCGGCAAGTACCGATTCTGCCAGCAGGTCCAGAGCGGCCTGTTTCCCCGGCACGTGGTAGTAGACCGACGGCACCGCCGACCCGAGTTCGGCCGCGATTCCCCGCATGGTGATGTGCTGCACGCCGACACGTCGCGCCAGAGTGTGCAGCGAGGCCACCACCTGGTCACGGTCCAGCTCCCCGTACGGACGGCGTACCGCGGAGGTCATTGAATCCTCGTTCGAATTAATTCGAGCACTGTTAGAATCTACCGCGATGAGCGCCGGGACCGCAAAGCCGACTGAGTTCCACGAGGGTTTTGCGCGGTGAGTACCTCGTGAACCGCGTCAAGGCGGGCATTTTCAGCTTCACCGCGGCGGCGCCACCCGGTGACGACGGCAGCTATCTGCGCTGGCACCTGTTGGACCACATGCCCGAGCAGTATCGGTTGCCCGGCATCGTGTACGGGCTGCGCTGGATCGCCGACGGTGCCTATCCATCGGCCCGCCTGGCGTCGCACGGCCCGCTGGGCCAGATCGGCAACGCCGTGCACTACCTGGTCGGCGACCCGGTCCAGGACACGTTGGACGACTTCATCGACCTCGGTCGGACGTTGCGGGACATCGGTCGCATGCCCAGCATGCGGCCGCTGCTGCAGATCGGCGGCCTGCCTCTACTGCAGTGCCACGCCGCACCTCAATCGGCGGTCTCCGCCGAGGTGGTGCCGTTCCGCCCGCACCGCGGCGTGTTGCTGATCGTCGAGGAACCGCGCGGCCCGCGGCTCGATCAGTGGCTGAACTGGTCTGTCGCCGAACATTATCCGGCGCTGCTGGCGGCACCCGGGACCGCGGGTGCCTGGATGTTCGGACCTACATGGAATCCGGCGCCGCGCGGCTGGCGGTCCGAGCCGCAGTACATCACTGTGGTTTACCTCGACGATGACCCGCTGGCTGTCGCGGCTGCTGTGGCACCCCTGGTCGAGGAGCGCTGGCGCTCCGATGCGGTGCAACCGTTATTTGCCGGTCCCCTGCGAAGCATGATCAGCTGGCAGGCCTGGCCCGAAGAAGATTGACCCTCAGGACTGTCCGTGCGCCCGGCGCTAGAGTTGAGCAGTGAACGTGCGCAGCGAGGTGCTGATCAGTGCAGCCGAGCTGGTCAACCTCATCGAAGCCGGCGATCCACTGACCATCCTGGACGTCCGCTGGCAACTCGGCACCCCGGACGGACTTTCGGCCTACCTGGCCGGACACCTACCTGGTGCTGTCTACGTCTCGCTCGAAGACGATCTCAGCGACCACCAGGTGGCCGGCCGGGGCCGCCATCCGTTGCCGTCGGGATTTCAGCTGCAGGCGGCCGCGCGCCGGTTGGGCATCCACCAAGGCGAGCTCATCGTCGTCTACGACGACTGGAACCGCGCCGGGTCCGCCCGCGCGTGGTGGGTGCTGACCGCGGCGGGGCTGCCCAATGTGCGCATCCTGGACGGTGGATTGGCTGCGTGGCGCTCATGCGGGGGCGCAGTGGAGACCGGGCCTGTCAAACCGCCGGCCGGGAATGTGACTGTGCCACATGATGATCTGTACGCCGGCGGCCGACCAACCCTGACGGCCGAGGAAGCAGGTGCGGGCGGCGTGCAATTGTTCGATGCACGCTCTCCCGAACGTTACCGAGGCGACAGCGAGCCCGTCGACCCCGTCGCGGGCCACATTCCCGGCGCGAAGAACCTGCCGTTCGGGACACTGTTGACCCCCGAGGGCAGCTTCCTCGAGACAGAGACTATGAGAAAACACCTGTCCGACACTGGTATTGAACCGGATACGGCTGTCGGAGTGTATTGCGGGTCCGGGGTGACCGCCGCCGTGGTGGTCGCCGGGCTGGCCGCTGCCGGCTATCCGGCGGCGTTATTTCCCGGCTCGTGGTCGGAGTGGAGCTCGGACCCGACGCGTCCCGTGCAACGCTCACCCGGGTTGATCGAGGAGGCACAATGACGTCCGATCGGCGCAGCCAAGCACGGAAAAGCTTGGCAGTCATCGGGTTCGTGCTCGCCCTCACTGCCTGCGCAGCTTCTCCGAAACAATCCGGCGGGACGAGCAGTCCGGGTAGGACGGATCCGCTGGCCGGAATCACGGTGCCCGATGCCTTCACTCCGTTGACAGTTGCCCCGATCAGCCGGCCGACGTTTCCGTTTCCCGGCACCGACGACAAATATCACTTGGCCTTCGACATGCAGGTCACCAACTCCAGTGCCGAACCCTCCGCCCTGACCGCCGTCGACGTCGTCGACGCCCGCGACCCCAAACGCGTGCTGGCATCGTTCTCCGGCAACCAGCTGGTCGATCCCGCCTGCACCTTCGGCAACTGCAACCGGTTGCGGATCCTGCCCGCCGCACCCGCACCCGACTTCACCATCGCACCCGCGACGTCCAGGTCGTTGCTGCTCGATTTCCGCCTGGACAAGCTGACCGACTTCCCTCGGGCGGTGATGCTGCGGCTGCACGGAACCGGGGTGACCAATCCGGGCGCCTCCAAGGTTCCGGGCCCGATCGACATGCTGGGCGCCCCGTTCGACATCTCGGCCGGCACGCCGCGTGCCATCGCGCCGCCGCTGCGGGGCAACAATTGGGTGGCTTTCAACGGCTGCTGCGATCCCGGCTGGGCGCATCGCGACGCGATATTGCCGCTCAACATGAAACTGAACAACAGCCAGCGCTTCGCGATCGACTGGATGCGGATGAACGACCAGGGCAACTTCTATACCGGTGACCGGACCAGGAACGAGAGCTTCAGCGACTACGGCTCGGGCATCTACGCCGTGGCCGACGGAACCATCGTCTCGACGCTGGACGCTCTCGAGGCCAACGTGCCCGGCATCCTGCCCGCGTCCGTGCCCGAACTGGCCGCGAAGCTGACCGTGGACAACGTCGACGGCAACCACATCATCATGGATCTCGGTAGTGGCGTCTATGCCATGTATGCCCACCTGATCCAGGGTTCGCTGATGGTCAAGCCCGGTGACCAGGTCAAGAAGGGTCAGCAGATCGCCAGATTGGGCAATACCGGCAATTCCAATGCGCCGCACCTGCATTTCCAGCTGATGAGCGGCCCGTCGTTGTTCGAGGCCGACGCCCTGCCGTACGTCATCGAAGGTTTCAGCTACCAGGGTCAGCTCGACGCGAATCAGGTGTGGAATGCCGACAACTACCTCAGCGGTTCGTTTTTCGGGCCCGCGATGCTGCCGGCACCTGTCCTGAAAACCAATCAGTTGCCCCTGCTGCTGGGCGTCGTGACCTTCCCCCACACCTAACCTCGAAAGGCCGAGATCATGGACATTTTCGTGGAATGGCACAGTGGCGGAACGGAATTGAGCTGGCGATCGACTACCGATGCCAACGACGGGCAGCGGGTCACGGTGTTTTTGCGCCGGTTCGGCAGACCGGGGGCGCCCGCATTGGTGTGCGTACACGGCTTCCCGACGTCCAGCGTCGACTACTACCCGTTGGCGCGTGCACTGAGCGAAGATTTCGAGATTTTCGCCCTCGACTTTCCCGGCTACGGTGTATCCGACAAACCACCCGAGCCGTACGTCTACTCGCTCTACGACGACGCACGACTGCTGGTCCACGCGATCACTGAGGTCTGGAAACTGACCGACTACCGCATGATCACCCATGACCGCGGAAGCAGCGTCGGCATGATCGCGGCCGGCCTGTTGGCGGAGAAGTCCGCACTGCCAGTCGATCTCATCATCACCAATGCAAACATCTACCTGCCGTTGTCCAACCTCACCGCGTTCCAACTCGCGCTGCTCGACTCCGCAACGGGACGGGCAGCCGCCGCCGAAACCACCCCGGAGCTACTGGCCGCCGGACTCGGGATCACCACCTTCATGCCGCGCCGCACCACCGGGGATGCCGAGATCTCCGCCCTGGCAAAATGCTTTGCCTACAACGACGGCATCCGTGTCCTGCCGGACACCATCCAGTATCTGCACGAGCGCGCTGCCGATGAAAAGCGTTGGCTCGAGGCTCTTTCCAAGATCCCCGTCAACGCCACTCTGGTGTGGGGCCTGCACGACACGGTAGCCCCGCTGCGGGTCGCGAACCACGTCTGGCAGGCCTACCTGCGGAATATGCCGGGCCAGAGCCGTTACTGGGTGATACCGACCGCCGATCACTACCTGCAATGTGATGCCCCGGCCGAGCTCGCTCACATCCTTCGGCTCACCGCACAGGGCAAAGACATCAACCTGCATCTGCAGACACTCGGAGACCGACCTGAGGGGGCGGTGTTGGTGGATCAGAAGGCTTAAAGCGACACCGTTGCACCGCGTTCGATCTCGATGACACGGTCCGCCCAGCCGCGACGCTGCATCTCTGCCGTGAAATCCGCCAGCGGAGAAGCGAAGACGGTGTAATCGTCGAAGTGGACCGGAATCATCTTCGGCAGGTCGAGCAGCTCGACAAGTCCGGCGCCTTGTCGCGCATCCATCGTCACGGTGAGCCCGAACGGCAATCGGGAGCCGGCGGGCAGCCGGGTCCCGCCCAGGTGCAATATGCCGACGTCGATGGCATCGAACCGAACCGGAATCTCCCCCAGTTCGTCGATGAGCAAGGTATCCCCGGAAACGTAGATGCGTCGGCTCTCTGCTGCGTGGATGGAGCCGAACTCGAGCATGCTGCCCATGACCGGCGGAAGGAGCCGATTGGCCCACACCGGAGCGTGCCGGCCCGGTAGCGCCGTCACCGTGAGCTGGACGTCACCCTTGACGAGGTGGTGCGTCTGCCAGGTCGATAGTGCCGTCGCCCGGTCAAATCCTTTCGTCCGCAACCTGTTCGCCGCGGGCGGCGTGGTCAGGACCGGTAGTTCGCGATTCAGTCGTTTCGATGTCACCCGGTCCCAGTGATCCCCGTGCAGATGTGACAGCAGAACGACATCTACCGCCGGCAGCTGCTCGATGGAGAGAGCAGGCTCCTTGCGGCGCTTGGAGATCAGGCCGTGGCCGAGGTACGCGTGCTGACCCCTGTGCAGGAAATTGGGGTCGGTCAACACCGTGATCTCCCCGGCACGAATCAGCGTCGTGGCGTTTCCGACAAAGGTCACGGTGATGTCCATGATGGCTGCGTGTTCCCGCAGGAATGGAGCTGAAACGCCCACTGCTGAACCAATCAGCTGAACAGCGACTGACCGATGTAGTGCCCCTGGCTGGGCGCGGGAGGTACGGCAAAGATCGCCGACCCGATGTGCCGGATGTACTCGTTCAGCAAATCGTTGGCGCCTAACCGGTTCTGCAGCCGGATGAAGTTCTGCGGATCATTCTGATAGGAGATGAACAGCAGCCCGGCGTTGAGCTGGCCGGTGACGTCCAGTCCGTCGGTGTAGTTGTAGGAGCGACGGCGGATCATGATGCCGTTGTTGTTTTCCCGTGCGGCCAAGCCGATATGGGACAGCGGGTCGATCGCCGGCTTTCCGTCCGGTCCCGTTGCCGCGAAATCCGGCGTGTCGAATTCGGCGTTGCCGCCCAGCGGTGCACCTTCCTGTTTGCTGCGACCGATGACCTGCTGCTGGTCACCGATTCGGTCGGTGTCCCAGGTTTCCAGCAGCATGCGGATTTTTCGCGCGACCTGGTAGGTACCGCCGTTCATCCAGGCCTGATCGCTGTTGTCGACCCACACGAACCGGCGGTACTGCTCGTCGGTCATCACGTTGCGGGTTCCGTCCTTGAATCCCATCAGATTTCGCGGAGTGGCCTGGCCGGGGCCGGCCGAGGCACGACCGAAACCGAGCACCTGCCATAGCGGTGCGGCGATATTGCGACCCAGGCGGGTCAGGTTGCGGGTGGCGTGGTAGCAGACCTGCGGGTCATCGGCGCAAGCCTGCACCGACACGTCGCCACCGCGTAGCCGTGGGTCCAGATAATCACCGTTGAGCAGCGGCAGGTCGGCGAACAACGCCGGCCGCTTGCCGGCAAGTCCGAACCTGTCGCCGAACACCGACGGTCCCAGCCCGACGGTGACGGTCAGACCCGCGGGACTGAGCCCGAAGGCCTCGCCGGTGTCGGCCGGTGGCTGCACTTCGACCGACGGCTGCACTGCGCCAACGGGATTGCCTTGCTGGAACACCGCGGCCGCCGCGGACCACCGGGCCAATAACGCCTGCAGGTCGGGACGTCCGGCGCCGGGGGCCAGCGAGAAGGACATGAATACGCAATAGCGCTGCGGGGGCGTCGCGATACCGCCCTGGTGCGTCTGCCCGTAAAAAGGGTAGCGGCGGCTTAGATCGACCGTGTCATGATCGTCTCGGTCACCGCGCTCGGCCATCGCGTAACCGGCCGCCCCGCCCCCGACGGCACCGGTCAGTCCGGCGAGCATCGTGCCGCCGAGCACTCGTCGCCGCGAAACCGGTATGCTGCCAGACGGTTTCGGCGGTTCGTTGCTGTCGTCGTCGGTCATGTCAGTTCGCCGTGACCACTTTCTGGGCTACCACGGACAGGCTCTGGTGCAACGGCTGGATGACCGCGGTCAACTTCGGTGCGTCACGGGCCTGGAGTTCGTAGACGAAAGTTTGGTAACCGCCCAACGCTGTCGGGTCGCGATACCCGGCCAGCACGGTCAGTACATCCTGAAACTGTTGGTCGATCTGCTTGACCAGATTGCTGTCGATCTTGTCCAGCCCCGGTCGCAGCGCCGCGTAGGCCTGCTGAGCACCCTCCACGTTCGCGGCGAAGTCGACGAGATCGATGTGACTGAAGGCTTCTTCTTCGCCGGTGATCTTATTGTTCTGCACTTCCTCGATCAGGTCCGCCGCCCCATTTGCCAGGTCCTCAGGCCGGTACTGCAGGCTGGTGACAGTGTCCTTCAACTTGCCCACGTTGCCCAGCAATTCGGTGCTGAGCGCCTTAGTGCCACCGGTGATGGCACCGGCCTGCCACAGGTCACGTTCGATGGCGTGGAAGCCTTTCCAACCGACTTTCGCATCCACCGGAGTGGACTCGCGCATGTCGATCAGATAGTCGAGGTTGCCGGCGTTGTCGCCGACGGCAAACCCGGGCAGCACAAACCCCTCGACACTGGTCTCAGCACGTTCGTAGAACGGCCGCGCTCTGGCGTAGGCCGTCTTGGCCCCGTCGAGATTCCCGGCCTGGACGGCGCCATTGAGCCCCTGCACGGCGTCGTTCAGCTGCTCGATCTGATTGACGATGTAGGCCGCATAATCTTTGGTGCCCTGGCCCAGGATGGTCGCCACCGTGCCGGTGGCCGGCGCCGGAGCCCGCCCGGTCACTGTCAGGGTCTGGTACTCGATTTCAGCGCCCGGGCAATAGATCTGGTACGAGCCGCCGTCCAGGGTGACGGTGAACGAGACCGAATCCAACCCTGGGGCGAGGTTCTCTTTCTCGCCGACGATGCGTTGATCTTTGAGCAACTCCACTTCGGAGATGCCCGGTGCACTCGTGTTCGACGCCGTGAATGTCACCGGTCCGGCCGGCACCGTGGTGGTGCTCAGCACGCAACGGTCCTTGCCGCTGTCGTTGGTCATCGTCACCGAGACCTGGTGGGTCCCGGACCTGGGCGGGTCGGTGTCGCCGGAACTGCACCCAGTCATGAGCACTGCTGCGGCGGTCGCGATGGCAGCGCTAGACCGGCTGGTGCGCTTCGGCATTGGCGACTCTTCCCTTTCCTTGCGCGTGTTCGGTGCGGTGGCTGCGCAGCGCGGTGGCTATACAACCCAACGCGAAGACCGCCAGCACCAACGGAAGCCAGAGCCGCCACAGTAGACGTTCGGCGTGCAGTTGAGAGTTGGCTTTGAGTTGCGCGGTGACCGACTCGTCGTCAATAGTCGCCCAATCGGTGGGTAGCCCGCCGAGGCTGACTGTCTTCGGCGCTGCAAGTCCGCCGCCGCTGAGGACGGCGGTGCGGTTGCTTGTCGCCTGCGCGCTCAGTACCGAATCATCCTGAGCGCGAACGGTGTACACGGTACTGGTGGCCCATCGGACGTGAAACGGGCCCGGGGTGCGGGATGCGGACACTCCCACTGGAAGGCGGCCGCCGGTCAGACCCGCCAGCTCGGCCAGCGTGGCGGTCGGGGCGCCGTCGGCGGGTGCGGGCAGAGTCGCCTGCCACACCCGGACCGGCACGCCGTCCACTGAATCCGTGCCGGCGGCGACGAGCGCGACGGTACCTGCCGGTCCGCCGTCAGTGGTGATCGAGAGCGAACGACCACTCAGCGTCCCGGCCAGCGACACGGTGCCGGGGCGGCCGCGATGGTCGGTCACCGTGCGCGCGTGCGCGGCGGGTGTGGAATTTCGGGCCGGCACCGCGATCAGCAGCACCGCCGCGACGATGATCAGCACCCCGGCGGTGGCCACCAGCAGCCTGCGACGGACAGTGGCGTTGGCGACGCTGCGGGCGGGCCACAGGAAGATCGTCAGCACCGGTACCGCGTAGAGCAGCCAGCCGAGCACCTCGACGAGCCGCGGATCGGCGGGTATGCCGAACAACCCGGTGATCAACGCGCCACGCACCGAACTGCCCGGGATCCAGGACGACAGGTCGAGTACCTGCTGCTGCCCGATCGCCACCCAGCCGGCCTCGTGGGCGGTCCGCAATGCGCTGAGCACCAGCCCTGCGGCGATGAAGACGAGGAACGTACCGGTGATACGGAAGAAACGGCTCAAGTTGAGAGTCAGGCCGCCGAAGTACAGGCCGACACCGAGTGCGATTGCCACCGCGATCCCTGTCACCCCGCCGATGACAGCCGCCCAGTGGCTGTCGTGCGACGCCTGAACCGTAGCCAGCAGAAAGACCGCCGTCTCGAAGCCCTCCTTCAGGACCGCCAGGAAGGCCATCAGCGCCAGCGCCAGGAAACGGCCCCGGCCGAGAGCGTCTCGGGCCTCACGTTCGAGGTCGCCCTTGAGCCGGCCCGGGTTGCGGTTCATCCAGATGATCATCGAGGTCACGAACACCACCGCGACCGCCCCGATGACGGTTTCCATCATTTCCTGCTGTCGCTGCGGCAGCGCCGCCGACAGCAGATCCAACCCGACCCCGACGCCCACACTGAGCAGAACCGCGAGAGCCACGCCGGCAAGCATCGGCCGGATCGACCGGCCGTTGCGCTTGAGGAAGGCGGCGACGATGCTCACGATGAGCGTCGCCTCCAGGCCCTCGCGCAGGCCGATCAGGAAGGTGCCGATAAACACGCCGTTCACTTAGCACAGCCTAACTAGGTGCTGGGCACCGCTGAAATCACGCGGAGGCCCTTTGCTGGCCGCACCGTCCCCGCCGTCACAAGCGTCACCCCAGTCACGGCTTGAACCCACTCGGGCGTCATGATGTCACCGTGGCACAGCAGTGTGACAAGACGCGTGTGCTGACCCGGCAACGTCGCGCTGGAGTGGGATTGTCGCTCGGAGCCGGGCAATCGTCTGCACACAGCCGGACGGTGACTACTGGGACGCGAGTGACGGCGCGGTCCCCGGTGCGGGAGCCTATCCGGTGATCACCGGCAAACTCGACCATCCCCGCACACTGCTCGTGTGCGCCTTCTGTGCGGCGGCATAGTCGATTTCCCATGTCGGCCACCGCTTGATGACCTCTTCGAGTGCCACCCGCGCCTGCATGCGCGCCAGCGCCGAACCCAGGCAGAAGTGCAGACCGTGACCGAAGCTCAGGTGTCCCCCACTGCGATGGATATCGAACCGCTCACCGTCGGGGAATCTGCGCTCGTCGCGGTTGGCAGAACCGTTGAGCAGCAACATGATCGAGCCCTCAGGGATCAGGGCCCCGTGACACTCGACGTCGCGCGCCACGTAACGTGCCTGCACCGGTGACGGCGCTTCGTAGCGCAACACCTCCTCGATCGCTCCCGGAATCAGCGACGGATCCGCCACGATCTCGCGACGTTGGTCAGGATGTTCGGCCAACAGCTGACCGATGAAGCCGATCAGCCGGGTCGTCGTCTCGTTGCCCGCTCCGGCGATCATGCTGGTGTACATCAGCACTTCGGTGCGATCCAGCCGCCGCACCACCCCGTTCTCCTCGATCTCGGCGTTGAGCAACTGGGTCATCACGTCGTCGGAAGGGTGCTCCATCCGCCAATCGATGTATTCGGAGAACACCTCATAGCTCTTCTCGAACAAATCGTCGTCGATCGCCCGAAATGTGCCCTCGCGCAGGTTGATCGCCCGCCCACCCCGATCGCGGATATCGGCCTGACTTTCCTCGGGGATGCCCAGCAGGTAGCCGATGGTGCGCATCGGAATCATCGCCCCCAGGTTAGCGATGAAGTCGAAGCGGCCCGAACCGACCAGCGGGTCGAGCGCCCGCACACAGAAGTCTCGGGTGAGCGGTTCGATCGCCTCCATCCGCCGCGGTGTGAAAACCCGTGACAGCAACCGGCGATGCAGATCGTGCAGGGGCGGATCCTCGAACAGAATCACACCGGGCGGTACCTGGATACCGCTCATGATGATGTCCATCGTGGTACCACGGCCCGACCGGTAGGTCTCCCAGTTCGTCAATTCGGGGGCGACATCCTCATACCGGCTCAGCGCATAGAAGTTGAACTTGTCGTTGTAGTACAGCGGAACCTCGTCGCGCATCCGCTTCCAGATCGGATACGGGTTGTCGTCGATGTCGAAATCGAACGGATCGTAATAGATCTCGGTCGTCGTCATGCAGTCCCCGCGGCGAGCGGACGAGCGGCTTCGGGCACTACGACCTCACCGACCCGCTTCAGATATGGCCACGCCACGTCCGGCGACACCCCGCCGCACAATGGCGACAGGGTCAGCATCTTGCCGGACCGGATTCGCGAAACCGCTTGTTCCACCGTTATTATCACGTGCGACTTACCCGTCTCGCGCAGCTCGTCGACGGTGTCCACATGCGAGAAACCAGCCGACGTCTCGTTGCCGGGATTCCACGCGGCATAGGTGCGCGCATCGTGCAGCAGGTGCTCTCCGAGCTCCGACCACGCCTGGTCCACGTCATCGGCGACGAAGGTAACCGACGGCGTATTGCGATCGGGGAAGAACGCCGGCCCCGGTTCGAAACCGTGCTTGCGACAGGAGTTCTCGTAGGCCTCCCGCATACCCGGGACATTGCCGTTGGCAAGCATGCCCAGCCCGTACCTCCCGGCGCGCCGCGCGGCGGCCAGACTGCCGCCGCCCCACATCATCGCCGGGCCGCCGGGTGTCAGCGGTCGTGGAGTCACCGCAATCCGACGCCCGTCCTGCACGACCGTCTCACCGGCGAGCAGACGGCGCAGCAGACCCAGCTTCTCGTCGGCCAGCCGGCCCCGGTCACCCAGTGCCAACCCGAACATCTCGTACTCCTCGGGCCGGTATCCGAGCGCCATGATGTAGGACGCCCGCCCGGCGCTGGAGATGTCGAGGACCGCCATGTCTTCGGCCAGTCGCACCGCGTCGTAGAACGGCAGGATCAGGATCAGGCTCAGCGCCAGCCGCTCGGTGCGCGCCGCTATCGCCGAGGCGAGCAACAACGGAGACGGCAGATACCCGTCCTCAGAACCGTGGTGCTCGCAGACCACAGCGGCCAGGGCGCCGTGACCCTCCGCCCAGGCGCACATCGCTGGGGCGGCGGCATAAAGTGCCGTCGGATTCGCCCCGAACGCCGGAGCCCGCATGTCGAAGCGCAGCGTGTACACGCCATCTCCTAGACAACCTAATATTTGTGCCACGTACGCTACGTCGGTCTGGCGAACGGGGTCAACAGCTAGTTTGAAACTAACATCTGGTCCGGATATTGTAACGTCCATCGAGCAACCACCTGGGAAAAGAGGAAAGATGACGACGGCGTCAGACTTACTAGGCTACGAGGGCAAAAGGGTATTGGTGGTCGGTGGAGCGACCGGCATGGGCGCAGCCGCCGCACAGATCGCCAAGGACCTCGGCGCGCATGTCACGGTGATGGACTTCGCGTCCGTTGACTACGACGCCGACAAAGTGATCTCGCTGGACCTCAGCGACCAGGACTCGATCGACCGGGCGGTCGACGAACTCGACGGGCCCGTCCACTCTCTGTTTTCTGCCGCGGGCGTCGCCGACGGACCGAAGCTGATGCAGGTGAACTTCATTGGGCACCGCCACCTCATCGAGCGGTTGTTCGCCAAGGATCTGCTTCCCCGGGGCTCGGCCATCTGCTTCATCTCGTCGGTCGCCGGGATGGGCTGGGAGAACGACCTGGAGCTGGTGCAGGACTTCCTGGCCACGCCCGACTACAAGTCGGCGCACGACTGGTGTCAGGAGCGCGAACCGCAGGGCATCATCCACTACGGCTTCAGCAAAAAGGCGATCAACGGCTATGTCGCATGGCAGGGCTACCACTTCCAGAAGAAGGGTGTGCGGATCAACGCTGTCTGCCCCGGTCCCACCGACACCCCGCTGGCCCGCGCGAATGCCGACCTGTGGCTGACTTTCGCGCAGGACTACCGCGACGACACCGGCAGCGCGACGCTGACACCCGAGGACATCGGCAAAGCGATGATCATGCTCAACAGCGCCGCGTCGGGTTCTATCAACGGCATCACGCTCAACGTCGACCAGGGCCACGCCATGTCGTCGATCACCGGATCGTTCGCGCCCGGCAAGGCGATCATGGACCTGATCACCGGCCGCGTTCAACTGGCCTGATCAGTCGAATGCGTTCCGCGGCAGGGTCATCGGCACGTCCAGCGAGCTGAGCAGGCCCGCTTCAGCGGCGACCACGTAGGGCACGGCGTTGACGACGCGCATCGCCGTCGACGTCGTGGACACCACGTCGATCCTTTCCTGGTGAGAAACTGCAGCCGCTGTTCCGTGCCGTCAACCTGACGTTTGTTCAGCATTGCCTGGCTCCCGCGAGCCGAGGGGGCGGGCAAGCGTTCAACTAAACTGCCGCGAGTGACGGCCAACCCGCTGGAGGAATTGACTCTCGAGCAGTTGCGCCACCGCACCAGCATGAAATGGCGCGCCCACCCGGCCGATGTGTTGCCGTTGTGGGTCGCGGAGATGGACGTCCGGCTGGCGCCGTCGGTGGCCGACGCTATCCGGCGGGCGGTCGACGCCGGCGACACCGGATACCCGCACGGCAAGGCGTACGCCGAGGCGGTGAGCGAGTTCGCCGCGCAGCGCTGGCAGTGGGCCGGGCTGTCGGTGGGCCGTACCCGCGTCGTCCCCGACGTCATGCTCGGCGCTGTCGAGATGCTGCGACTGGCCACCGACCGGGGTGACACCGTCATAGTGAATTCCCCGGTGTACGCCCCGTTCTACGCGTTCATCTCGCACGATGGCCGGCGCGTGGTCGAAGCGCCCCTGGGCCCGCAGGGCCGAATCGACCCGAATGTGCTGGCGGATACTTTTGCGCAGGCGCGTAAGTCGGCAGGGGCGAGGGGCAAAGTCGCTTTTCTGTTGTGCAACCCGCACAACCCGACGGGTGCGGTACACACCGTCGCCGAGCTGAGCGGTGTCGCCGAACTTGCCCGCCAGTTCGATATCCGCGTGGTGTCCGACGAGATTCACGCTCCGTTGGTCTTGGCCGGGGCGCGCTTCACCCCCTATCTGAGTGTGCCCGGAGCGGACAACGCTCTGGCGCTGACGTCTGCGTCCAAAGCCTGGAATCTGGCCGGCATCAAAGCGGGGCTGGCCATCGCCGGGCCGGAATCGGCCGCCGACCTGCGCCGGATGCCCGAGGAGGTGGGCCACGGCGCCAGTCACCTGGGGCTCATCGCGCATACCGCGGCCTTCAGCACCGGCGGCGACTGGCTCGACGCACTCCTGACCGGGTTAGACGAAAACCGTTCGCTGCTCGGCGATCTGGTCGCCGAACACCTGCCCGCAGTGCGGCTGCTGCGCCCGGACGGCACGTATCTGGCCTGGTTGGACTGTCGCGAACTCGGCATCGAAGACGCGCACAGCGCGGGGGTCAAAGTGGTGGCCGACCTGTCCGGGCCGGCACGCTGGTTTCGGGACCGGGCCCGCGTCGCGCTCAGTTCCGGACACGTGTTCGGCACCGGTGGATCCGGTCACGTCCGACTCAACTTCGCTACCTCGAAAGCTATTCTGACCGAAGCGGTTTCGCGGATGGGACGAGCGGTGCGCGAGCGCCGCTGAATTGCAGCCGGTGCGAGTCGTTCGTCGATCACGAGTTCCGGGTGACGGCGAGCACCGCCGCGGCGAACTCGGGACGGCACACCACCAGGTCCGGCAGTCTCGGATCGGACTGGTTGTAAGCCAGCGCCGACCCGTCGATACGCGAGGTGTGCAGACCTGCTGCCCTGGCGACGGCCACCGGCGCTGCGGAGTCCCATTCGAACTGGCCCCCGGCGTGCACGTACACATCGGACAAACCTTGCACGATCGACGCTACTTTTGCTCCGGCAGAACCCATTTCGACCAGGGTGCCGTCCAGGGCATCCCGCACGGCCAGCGCGATGGCAGGCGGACGGGTGCGCGACACCACGATGCGGGGCTTGTCGGGGGTGGCGGGCGGTGGCACGACCTCGGGCGTTGCCAAGGTAACGCCCTGCGCCGGCAGCGCGACGGCGCCGGCCACCAGCTCACCGGCCTCCCAAAGGGCGACGTGGACCGCCCAGTCGGTGCGCCCGAGTTCGGAGAATTCGCGGGTGCCGTCCAACGGGTCGACAATCCACACCCGCTGCGACCGCAACCGGACCGGGTCGTCGGCGCCCTCCTCGGAGAGCACTGCGTCGTCGCCGCGCTCACGGCTCAGTGCCGTCATGAGAAAATCGTGAGATCGCTTGTCCCCCGCGGCCTTCCGTTCACCGGCCTCCGCGTCGGCGAACTCCGCACGCACGCCGAGCAGCAATTGGCCTGCGTCGGTGGCCAACTGCGCGGCCAGGTCATGATCGTTCATGCCACCAGCTTTCTCAACAGGGAAATGTTGGCAATATTAACCGTCTTTACCTGGCTACGCGTGAGCGCTCTCAGAGCCCGAACTGGTCTTCGATGACGCCCAGCCAGATCTGCGCCGCGTCGATCGCCACCTTTTCGCTGATGAACGCGTGCTGGGTGCCGGTGTAGATATCGCGGAAAGCACGTTCCAGGCGGCTGCCTTCGCGGATCGAACTGGTGCCCGCGACCAGGTGAGCCCATTCGGCACACTCGCGGGCCGTGTCGGTGGCGTACACCGCTGCCGCGCGCATATCCGCGCGCAGGCTCGGACTGAGGTCGGCACCGGCGGCAACCGCGGATTCGGCGGCGGTGAAAGAGTCGAGAACCAGCAGACGCGCCGCACGCCAGGCCGAGACGTGGTGTGCCAACCCCTTCTGAAAGGTGGGTCGGCTGGCCAACGACGCCATGTCGCTCATCCGGAATTTCGTCGCAGCCAGATCGGTGACGTCGTCGAGCATGCTCTTGGCAACCCCGAGTGCCCAGGAGGCGTGTCCGGCGGCGGTCACCGGCATCAGCCCCATCCGGGCAGCCGGCGAGGTTCCGCGCTGCGGCACCCGCTCGAACAGCGCGAACGTGCGTCCGGCCGGCACGAACACGTCCTCGACGCTGTAGTCATAGGACCCGGTGCCCTTGAGCCCCTGCACGTGCCAGCCGTCGTTGAACCGGATCTCCGCGCGCGGCATGACAGCCACCTGCATGTCAGGGATGCCGTCGCCGATCCAGCGCATCTCGCCGTTGTCCATCGGGAAGAACCCCGCCGCCACGTACTGTGCATGGCCGGTGCCCGAACCGAAGCTCCAGGCCCCGCTCACCCGGTACCCGCCGTCGACGACGATGCCCTGTCCGTTGGGGAAGAACTGGCCGCCCATCGTGACGTGGTTGTCGTGGGCGGTGAACACTTCGGCGAAGCCGTCGTCGGGAAGATAGGTGGCCGCAGCGAACCGCGACGGCAGATTGGCGATCCCGATCCAACCGAAAGACCCATCCTGCCAGGCCATTTCGATCCACGTTTCGATCATCTCGGCTAGTGACGGCTCGCTGCCACCGGCCTCGGGCGGACTCAACGCCGTCATCAGCCCGCTGGCCCACAGCTCGTCGACGATCGCGTCGGTCAGGGTGCGGTTCCGTTCGGACGCCGCAGCTTCGGCTTGTACCAACTCGCGCATCCGCTGCGCCTGCGCCAGCACCGATTCACTCTTGATCGCGGTCATTCGTCTGTCCTATCAGCATTACTCGGGGAACCCGAACATCTGCACCACCTCGTGGTCGCGGCCGGCCGTGTAGCCGCCGTCGACCGCAATGGCCTGACCCGTCACGAACGACGCGTCCGGCGACACCAGGAAAGCCGCCATTGCCGCGACCTCCTCGGGCCGGCCCAGCCGCTGCAGAGCGTGCTCGCGGGTGATCGAAGCGCGCGGGCCCTCCATCCCCGGCATACCGAAAACGCTTTCAGCTAGCGGGGTTTCGATGAAGCCCGGGCAGATCGCGTTGGCCCGGATCCCACTGGGCCCGTAGTCGACCGCGATGTTCTTGGTGAGCAGCACCACGCCGGCTTTGGCGGCGTTGTAGGAACTGCCGCCCGCGGTGCCCTCCAGACCCTCGACACTGGCCAGCGTCACGATCGAACCGCGCTCGCCGTCGACCCGGGGTTGTTCGATCATCCTGGCCAATGCCGCTTTGGCCACCAGAAATGTGCCGGTGAGGTTGACCGCGATGACCCGGTCCCACTCGGATCGGGGAAGCAGGTGAACGGGGCCGCCACCCGCGACACCGGCGGAATGCACCACGCCGTCGAGGCGGTCGGGCACGGCGGCGAACACCGAGGCGACCGCGGCCTCGTCACTCACGTCGGCGGCGACGAAGCAGAACCGCGGTCCCAGATCCGGCGGTGCCGCCAGGTCGGCGCCGACGACAGTGCCCCCTTCGTCGAGCAGTCGCCGCGCGGTGGCCAACCCGATGCCCGATGCGGCCCCCGTCACGACGAATGTGCGCGAGCGTGCTCGATCCGGCATCGTCAGCTCTCCAGGTCGTTGGCGCAGCGATTCAGAATCGCCTGAAAGCTCAGCCGCAGCAGCGGGCGACTGACCTTCTCCATCAGCTTGCCGCCGGCATACACCGGGTGGGTGTAGTTGGTCAGCCAGTCCACCTGGGTGCCATCGCCGGAGGGGGTGAAGGTCAAGGTGCCGCCCTCGTGATCGAATCCGGGGACCGAGCGCACGATCAGGTAGGTGTAGCTGTGCGGCCTGTCGTAGGCGGTGATCTCTTCGCGGAACCACATACCGGTCCCCCACACTTCCCGGACCGCGCCCGCACCCTCGGCCAGTGAGTTCTTCGCCCACCCCGACGTGATCACCAGCGGAGCCGCGACCAGGGCCGCCGGGTCGGCCAGCCAGTCGAAGACCTGTTCCACGGGTGCGGCGATTCGGCGTTGCACGTGAATTTCGACCATGGCCACTCATGCTAAACGCCGGCGCTGCCCGGCTATTGCCCGCTGGTGCAACGGCATTTACCCCTGCCGATTCCGGTTACACCCTGCGCCAGGGGGGAACGACATGAACCGTGAGCAGCAAAACCGTCGCCATCACCGGCGCGACCGCAGGCATCGGCCGCGCCACGGCGCTCAAGTTCGACGAGGCGGGTTACCGGGTGGCCGCGTACGGCCGTAACCGGAAGGCGCTCGATGAGCTGCGGGAACAGCTGCGGCCCGAGGCGGTGGTGGACTCCCTCGAGGTGCAGGACCCGGACGCCTGGGCCACCCGGCTCCGCGAACTGGCCGAACACACCGGCGGCACGTTGGATGTGCTGATCAACAATGCCGGCATCCTCAAGGCCGGCCGCTTTGTGGACATATCACTGCGGGATCAGCGCAGCATCATCGACGTCAATGTGGGTGGAACGCTGAACGGCTGCCATTCGGCATATCCATATCTGCGCGCGACGCCCAACGCTCAGGTCATCAACGTGTCGTCTGCGTCCGCCATGTACGGTCAGGCCGAACTCGCGACGTACTCGGCCTCCAAGTTCGCGATCCGCGGACTCACCGAAGCGCTCGATTTGGAATGGGCCGCCGACGACATCCGGGTGTGTGCGGTGTGGCCGCTGTTCGTCGACACCGGAATGGTGGACGGTGTGGACACCGGCAGCACGCGCACGATGGGAATTTCGCTCACCGTTGACGACGTCGCCGACACGATTTTGAAGATCGCGCAGGGCCGGCCCCGGCTGCCGCATGGGCCGCACTATGCGGTCGGCAGGCAGGCCAAGGCACTGATGACTATCGCCAACGCCGCGCCGACCTGGATGCTGCGTGAGATCAACCGCCGCGCCACCGGCGTTTAACGCGTGAGCTTGTCGAGCGGGTTGGACCGTTCCAGCATGCCGAAGGTTTCCTCGCCGTCCCAGCGATAGCGCACCCCCGCCTGCTGCACCGCGGGAAAGCTGGACGTCTCCTGCTTGAGCGCCTGCATCGAATACATATCGTCGTTGTGGTGGATGTCGTGGGTGGTGAACACCGTTTGCCCGTCGATTGCGACGGTTCCTTCGGCTGTCTCCAGCACCAGTGACACGTCGTCGGGCCCCGGTTCGAGTCGGGTCAGCCAGGGTGCTTGCACCGCGCGTGCCGGTATCAGCGTGCCGGAGCCGCTGAACACAAATCCCTCGTTGTAGCTCGGCTGGCCGTCCGGCCGCGGCGGGTAGGCGATGTAACCGAATGCCTTGCCGCTGGGGAAGACCGCGGACTGCCAGCAGTGCCCCCAGAATCCGGCGAGCTTGCGCACCCCTTGTCTGCGGATCCGCAATCCGCTTCCGGTGAAACGTTTTTCGGTTGCAGCGACCGATACCCGCCCGACAGCGGTGAACAGTTGTTCGTAGCGGGGGCCACCCATCATGTTGCCGATCGAGTCCTGCAGCTGCAGCGCGGCGTCGGTCCGCAGCGCACCCTGCACCCAAGGCGGAACGGCCATGGTGGCCTCGACGTGAAAGCTGATAGCGACCGTCGGGCCGTCTTTGCGGCCTCGGACCAGATCGGCGGACGAAGTCTGCACCGCGGGCCCGTCGTAGCTCATCGTCCAGGTCTTGAACGGCTCGATGCACTGAAACACCAAGCCGCCGGCGCCGAGCACCGTGGGTCGGCCGGCATTGTCCAGCGCCGGTAGCGACGTGCCATTGGTCCGCAGCCGGTACACGCGCCCGTCGGGGAACGCGACATTGACCTGAATGTCATGGGCGTCCCAGTTGGCGGCGACCGCTTCGATACCGATACGCGGCAAGCCCAGTTCGCCGCGGTCGTCGACCACCCACAAGCTGACCGAGTCACGCATCTCGGGGTCGTCGGGGCGTTGCGCGAAGACGAGTTCGCGGGCCGGGTCGATACCGCCGGTCAGGTCAATGGACATGTGAATCCTTGACATTGGCGGTCCAGTTCCGCGCGGCGCCGACGTATCCGGCGAAAAGTGCTCGCAGCTCGTCGAAGTCGATGCCGAACGCCGCCGGGTCTGCGTGCGACGGCGGTTCGCGTTCGGCGGCCGCTGCCGCCCACCAACTGTGCATGCGCGCTTCGAACTCCTCCCCCACCGGCAACCCCAGCCAACCGTACAACTCGGTGACCACACCGATCGGATCATGTTGCATGGCAACGAAATCGATGTCGTAGAAGCGCTCGTCGGCATCGTCCGCGCGGAATTCCAGGACCCGTTGCATGCCGCGCGACCAGTGTTCGACGTTGAGCCGGCCGATGTACTTGAGGTCGACGTCGTCGCTGAACGACCCGATGATGTCGGCGTAGAGGTCGGCAACCGACAAGATGACGTCGGTGGGGTCGCGGTGTGTCATCACAAACCGTGCGTCGGGAAAAACCGCATTCAAGGCGTCGAGCCACAGCACGTGCGACGGACACTTCAACCGCCAAGGCCGGTGCGGCTCCCCGAATTGCAACAGTTTCATCACCCGACGCTGATAGCGGTACGTGGACGTCAGATCCGCCGAGTCGACCAACCACGATGAATAGGAGGGTATTTCGGCGAACGACTGAAAGATGTGCGACGTGAAATTCAACGCCATCAGCTCGTGGCATTCCATCGGACCGTGGACTGCGGCCGGCACGTGGTAACGGGTGCCGACCATTTCGCCCTTGTCGGGCGGGATGCGTGGGTCGGGTCCCCGCACCGTCGCGGGCGGCGGGCACGGCTGCGACGACTCCCACCGGCGCAGATAGCGCACCTCGGGATCCTGGGCCAGCAACATCGACAACGCCGTCGAGCCGGTACGCGGCAGCCCCAGTCCGATCACTGGCTGCACCAGCGGCACGTCGTCGATTTCGGGGTGCCGCCGATACCAGTCCTCGACCTGCAGACGCTGTGCGAGATAACCGACGATGCGCTGCCGCAAAAACGCCTGTCCCCGGTCGTTCAGTCGGGCTTCGCGGTCGAGTGCGGACAGCAGGATAACCAGACCTTCGCGGAATGATTCTGCACCGAAGTCTTTCAGGCCGGTCTGCGCGCGGGCCTCGCCGAGCACCTGATCGATGGAGGGCACACGGCCGACGATAGAGCCAGAGCGGTGCGGTTGGTAATACCGATTAGGGAATACAGCCATGCCAAGTTTGTATGGCTAGTCGGTCGGTCACACTGGGTGCATGACCTCCACTGCAATAGCTCAGCGTGACTCAGCCCAGAAAACCGCATCCCGGATGGGTGCGGGTTTGGTCGGCATGGGGATCCTGCACTTCGCCGCACCCAAACCGTTCGACGAGATCATCCCGGTCGAACTGCCCGGAACCGCGCGGTTCTACACTCACGCTTCCGGCGTCGCGGAGGTCGGCATCGGGGCCTTGCTGCTTGCGCCGCCAACCCGGAAACTCGGGGCGCTGGCGGCCGTCGCGCTGTTTCTCGGGGTCTTTCCCGGCAATGTCAACATGGTCCGGCTGTGGTGGGACAAGCCGTGGTACATGCGAGCCCTCGCCATTGCCCGTCTGCCGCTGCAGATTCCGATGATCACCACCGCGCTCAAGGTTTACCGCAACAGTTAGGTTCGCGACCCGACGCGGTGCAGGGTGCCGTCCGGGTCCACATAGGCGAACTCTCGTAATCCGTACGGAGTTTCGCGCACCGGGTGCAGCCGGCCGCCGAGACCGTCCAACGCTTTCCACTGCGCGTGTAAGGCATCGGCGTCACTGACGTACAGGTAGACACCAGCGGCGGTGGTCAGCGGATCGTGTTCGGCCCACTCGGTCAGGTGCAGGGACACCGATCCACGGTCGACGAAGCCGTAGCGGTCGGGGCCGTCGTAGGCGCGGGTGTCGAAACCGAGCCGGCGGTAGCGGTCCAAGGCGGCCGCGAGGTCGCGCACGGGCACGATCGGCGCCACTGAGGTGAATTCGACGTCAGGCACCTCGGCAGTCTGTCACCTGGCTCGGAGCCACCGGATTCGGTAGCCCGCTGTCACCGAACGCATCGGCGCCGCTTACCGTAACTTGCGGGAGCAGCACACAACAGGAGACAGCAGAGTGGCACTGACTACGAAGTTCACCGAGGCGTTCGGCGTCGAGCACCCCATCGCCCAGGGCGGCATGCAGTGGGTCGGGCGCGCGGAATTGGTTGCCGCCGTTGCCAATGCGGGCGCATTGGGTTTCATCACGGCGCTCACCCAGCCGACACCGGGAGATCTGGCCAATGAGATCGCCAAGACCCGCGACCTGACCGACAAGCCGTTCGGGGTGAACCTGACGATCCTGCCGGCGATCAACCCGCCGCCGTACGACGAATACCGCCAGGTGATCGTCGAGGCGGGCATCAAGATCGTCGAGACTGCCGGCTCCAACCCGGCACCGCATCTGCCGATGTTCCACGACAACGGAATCAAGGTGCTGCACAAGTGCACTTCGGTGCGCCATGCGGTCAAAGCGCAGAGCCTGGGCGTCGACGGCATCAGCATCGACGGCTTCGAGTGCGCCGGCCACCCCGGCGAGGATGACATCCCTGGCCTGGTGCTGATCCCGGCGGCGGCTGACAAGATCGAGATCCCGATGATCGCCTCCGGCGGTTTTGCCGATGCCCGCGGCCTGGTCGCCGCCTTGGCGCTGGGTGCCGACGGCATCAATATGGGTTCGCGCTTCATGTGCACCGCCGAATCGTGTATCCACCAGAACGTCAAGGAGGCCATCGTGGCCGGCGACGAGCGCGGCACCGAGTTGATCTTCCGCAGCCTGCGCAACACCGCACGGGTGGCTTCCAACGTGGTGTCCCGCGAAGTCGTCGAAATCCTGAAGGACGGCGGCCAGTTCGAGGACATCAAGGACCTGGTGGCCGGCACCCGGGGCCGCAAGGTATTCGACGACGGTGATGTCGACGCCGGCATCTGGAGCGTCAGTACAGCCATGGGTCTGATCAACGACATCCCCACCGTCGGCGAACTGGTGACGCGTATCGTCAGCGAAGCAGAGGAACTGATTTCGGGCCGGTTGGCCGGCATGACCTCGGCAGCAGCCCCGGCTTCGGCCTGACATCTCGGCGCCGGCCAGGCGCTCCAAGAATCTTTCAAGAATCCTTTTAGGTCCCGGCGAGAACGTTGCGTCGATAACAACATCGCAACGACTCATCTACCCACGCCATTACGACGGCCACTTCGGGCGGCTTCGTCGAAAAGGGAACCTGAAATGACCGACATCGCGCACCCGCTGCCTCCTGACCTGCGCGAGCGACTCGCCGAATTGGCACCGCTGCTCGACGCACTCACCGCGACCGCGATCAGCGGCGAGGTCCCCGGACCTGAACTGCTGGCCGCCACCGCGGCAGCCAGACCGTTGTTGTCGGCACTGGCGCAGGACCCCAACGACGGCGAACCCTACTCGCGGTCGATTTTGCGCGTCGACGACCGGGTGGAGATCATGCTCGCCCGCTGGCGACCGGGCCACCGGTGCGCCCCCCATGACCACGGCGGCTCCAGTGGCATCGTCATCCCCGTCACCGGGCGGTTCCACGAACGCCGATTCGACTGGGCGGGAACACAACTCGCGGCCACCGAGGAGACCACGCGGCAGCCGGCGGCGGCGATCACCATTTCGCCCGACGTCATCCACGACATGGCGGCCGAGACCGACGGCATCACGCTGCACCTGTACAGCCCACCACCGGCCGGCATGCGAGTGTTCGACATGGAGCACCGCGAGGCGCTCGAACTCGTCGGCGACTACGGCGCCTGGATCCCAGCAGGCGACCATCCCCGCATCCCGTTCGCCGCCATCGCGCCGAAAACTCAGACCAAGCCGGTCATCTGGGTGGGATACACCACCCACTACCGCGGCGGTTCGGCGGAGTTCGCCGTGGCGGCCGCCACCATGGGACGCGAATTGTCCGCCGCACACCCCGAGGCCGAAGTGATCGTCTCCGGTCTGCGCCACAAGACTGAGTTTGAAACCGAACTCGCCTGGCTGGCGCTGTGCGGTCGGGTGCTCAGTCAACTGCACCTGATCGGCCATGCGGGCATGTACGGCCCCATGTTCGGTTCCACGGAGTGGCCTGAGCAGTTCTCACCGCACGAATGGCGGGCCATCACCATTCCGTTCACCCCCGACGGACGGGCTTACTTCCACGCCTGCCGAACCGCGCGCTGGTTCGCCCCGTTCTTCGCCGACGTGTTCGGGGTGTCCGCGTTCGGCAACCACAACTACACCACCGTGTCCGCTCGCAGGGACCGGTTTGCGTGGGCGGGCCGTCAACCGGCGGCTCGCCCGAATCTTTACCTGATCGCGGCTCCGGGCAAGAAGTCGCACGGGTGGTCCGGAAGTATGCGCAAGTATCTGGGTTGCGCCGCCGAACCGATGATGGAAAGTCGGCCCGCCGCAACCCATCCCGAGCGTTCGTACGACCGGGTGGCTGAACTCTACGACCGCGCCTACGCCGACATCCGGGTCCGCGACGCGGAGTGGAAGTGGGTGGCCAATCGGATTGCCGCGGTCCACGACGACCTCGGCCGCCGCGTTCGGGTGCTCGAGATCGGTTGCGGCAACGGCGCTCTGCTGCGCGCCCTGGATGACAACGGCCACATCGACTTTGCCGTCGGCGTGGACAGTTCGGCTGGCATGCTCGCCCGGGCACGCGAGCGCAGCCACGGCCGCGGCAGGCTGCGCTTCGGCAAGGTCGACGGACCCGTGCTGGATGTGCCTGACGATCACGTGGACGTGGTGGTCTCGTTCCTCTCGTTCCGCTACCTGGATTGGGATCCGGTGATGGCCGAGATCCGCCGGGTGCTGGCTCCCGGTGGTCGATTGTGGGTGGTCGATATGGTCGAAAAACCGGCCCGGATGCGCGATCTACCGGTGCTGGCCCGCTCGGCCGCCGCACACGTGCGCACCCGACGCACCCGGCCTCAGTTCGTCACCGATCTGGCCTGCCTGACCACCCACCCGGATTGGCAGAACATGCTGCAACACAACCCAATTCGTGCCGAGCACGAGTACCGGTGGTATTTCGGCAGCCGTTTCCCCGACAGCCGACTGCACACATTGACAGCCACCATGTCCGCGCGGGTGCTGGCCTTCGACTCCGGACCGTTGACGAAGGGGCAGACCGCGCCCCTGTCTTACCCGTGACGCCATGAGCCCGAATTCCTGCCTGGGCATCGTCGATTGGGGTATCGGCGGTGTCGGCCTGCTCAAAGCCCTGGACCGGTCGGTGCCCGGCCTGCCGGTGCTGTACTGGTCGGATGCCGGTGTGCTGCCGTATGGCCGGATGACCGCCGATGAGTTGACCGATCGGCTGTTGACAGTGGTCAGCGCACTGGCCGAGCGAGGCGTGACCGAGGTGGCGCTGGCCTGCAACGCTGCCAGCACGGTGACGCACCGACTGGGCGCCGCCACGGTTCCGGTGCGGGGAATCATCACTCATGGGTTGGCCTCGGTTCCCAACGAGCTGGACCGCGTCGGGGTGGTGGGCGGGCGGCGCACCATCACCGCCGGTCACTACCGCCGCGGACTCGCCCGATCCGGGCGGGTGGTGGTGTCCCGAGTGGCACAGCCGCTGTCCGCGCACATCGAAGCCGGTCACACCGGCTCCCCGCGGTTTCGGGCGGATTTGGCCAAAATCGTGGCGCCGCTTCGTCGAATGGACGCCTTGGTGCTGGCCTGCACGCACTACCCCGCTGCCGCCCGCTGGTTCGCGGACGCGCTACCGCAGACCCGGCTGATCGATCCGGCCGAACACATGGCCGCCGCGATCGCCGCGCGGTATCCGCAGTTGCAGCAGGCGGCGCCGGCCACCCGACTTTTCCTCACCTCGGGCGACCCGGAGGCGATGCGGCGCGGCGCGGCGCGGGCCTGGGGCACCGTCCTGACTGCTGCCACCGTCGGGTACCGAGACCCACCCGCCGTGGCCTGCTGACCCGGCGGATTACCTGGGCCGCGCCACGATCACCGGCGTGTGCACCGAATGCACCACCGCGTGGCTGACCGAGCCGAGCATGAGCTGGGCGATCCAGCCGCGGCCGTGGCTTCCGACCACCACTAGCTGCGCCGAGCGGGACTGATCGATCAGCTCGCGGGCCGCCCGGTCCCGGACCACCCGGCGTCGCACGGTGACATCGGGATAGCGCTCCTGCCACCGGGCCAGCCGCTCGCCCAGGATCTGTCCCGCTTGTGACTCCAGCTCCGCCCAGTCGAACCCGCCGAGGTCGAGAACCTCGCCGTCGCTCCAGGCGTGCACCGCCACCAACTCGACACCACGACGCGACGCCTCGTCGAACGCGATGTCGGTTGCCAGCTCCGAGACCTCCGACCCGTCGATTCCGACCACCACCGGAGCATCGGCGGCAGGCGCGGGCTCCTCGTCGCGGACGATGACGACAGGACACTTGGCGCCGTGCATCACACCGGAACTCACCGAACCCAGCAGGACCCGCCCTACCACGCCCCGCCCGTTGCTGCCGACGACGATCCGCTCGGCCCGCTCGGACAGCTCGACCAGTGTCGGGACCGGCGGCGAGGTCTTCAGTTTGCTCGCGATCTGAATCGTCCGATCCGCGCCCACGGCCTCGTGCGCAAGGTCGACTGCCTGACCGAGTATCCGGCGGCCGTCGTCTTCCTGCCATACCGCCGCCCCGCCCGGCAGCGGTATCTGCGGAAACGTCGGCACGTAGG
Organism: Mycobacterium sp. NGS29; assembly: GCF_059812965.1. Taxonomy (NCBI): domain Bacteria; kingdom Bacillati; phylum Actinomycetota; class Actinomycetes; order Mycobacteriales; family Mycobacteriaceae; genus Mycobacterium; species Mycobacterium sp. NGS29. Next base: position 131,671 of record NZ_JCALDR010000001.1, on the reverse strand, counting down.
CATTGAGCATGTGAACCAGGGTCAACGGGACGTTGCGAAGCGCCGCGTCACGGGCCGCCCAGACAACGGCAGCGTTCGATGACGGCGACCCGTCAACTCCCACGACCAAGCCCTGCCGCTCGACGGATGCGTTCATCTCATTCCTTCCTCACACTTCTCCAACACCGACATACCCGCTCAGCGGTACACCGCCGCCGCGCGTCTGCAACAGCATGGCAGGGTGACGGTGGTGCCCAACACTTCTGACCTCCGCGACATCGACACCTCCGCCGGTGTGTTGCGCTACTACGACTCGGCCAACGACGGCGCACCCACCCTGCTGTTCCTACACGGCTCGGGCCCCGGCGTGACCGGGTGGCGCAACTTCTGTGGTGTACTGCCCGCCTTCGCGGACCACTTCCGTTGCCTCATCCTGGAATTCCCCGGTTTCGGCGTTACCGACGATCTCGGTGGCCACCCGATGATCACCGCCCAGGGGGTGGTGGCGCCGTTCTTGGATGCGCTGGATATTGAGCGGGTACACATCATCGGCAATTCGATGGGGGGCGGGGTGGGGATCAACTTCGCCATCCGGCACGCCGACCGTATCGACCGTTTGGTGACCATCGGCGGCATCGGCACCAACACCTTCAGTCCCGGTCCCAGCGAGGGAATCCGACTGCTGCAGGAGTTCACCGAAGAACCGACCAGGCAACGACTCGTCGACTGGCTCAAGTCGATGGTGTACGACCAGGCCTTGGTGACCGAGGAACTCGTCGAGGAACGCTGGCAACTGGCCATCGATCCCCAGACCCTGGCCGCAGCGCGCCGCATGTACGGGAAGGCCGCGTATGCGGCGATGATGGCGGCGATGAGCGCCGCCGACCGACCGATGCCGTGGGCGGTGATGCACAAGGTGACCGCACCGACCTTGCTGACCTGGGGACGCGACGACCGGGTGAGCCCGCTCGACATGGCGCTGATCCCGATGCGCACCATTCCCAATGCCGAACTGCACGTATTCCCCAACTGTGGGCACTGGGCGATGATTGAAGCCAAGGCCGCGTTCGAGAGCACAGTGCTGGCGTTCCTGTCCCGCTAGTCATGGGCCCCGGCCGACGACACGTCACTCTGCGTGCAGGGCGCAAAACTGCGGGAGCACGACACCGCCGGCGCAGTGTCAACGCCGGGGAAGCCGGTCGCTTCAGCGTTCGGCGCCGCACCGGTGATCAGGGCAACTTTACCGGCCAGTCTCATGTGGTCTTCTGCGTCAGACCGGCATCCACGACGAGCTGGGTGCCGGTGATGTATCGGCCCTGCTCGGAGGCGAGGAAGACCACGGCGTTGGCGATGTCGACCGGCTCGACCCACGGCACCGGCAACAGGTTGCGCGCCATCAGCACCTCGGCGGCGTCGGCTGCCGTCGGATTCTCCAGATCTGGACGCAGGCGACGGAAAGTATCGTCGTTCAGCACCATCGGGGTCGCCACGGCGCCGGGATGCACCGTATTGACCCGGATCCTGCGCGCGCCGAGCTCGTTGGCCAGCGTGCGGGCCAGGCCGACCACAGCATGCTTGCTGGCGGTGTAGTGCGCGGTGTTGGCGGTACCCCGAATTCCGTTGGTGGAGCTGATGATGACCACCGATCCCCCGTCCGGGCCGAGGTGCGGCACCGACGCCCGGACCGTGTGCCACACCCCGGTGAGGTTGATGTCGAGTGTGCGTTGCCATACCTGCGGGTCCAGCTCCCATGACGGCGCGCCGGCGGTGTGGATCCCGGCGTTAGCGATCACCACGTCCAGCCGACCCACCTCGCTGACCGCGGCGTCGACGACACCGGTGAGCGCAGCGAGATCGGCGACATCAGCCAGGCCCGTCACGCAACGGCGACCACGTTCCTCGACTTCGCTTGCCGTGACGCGTAATTCATCGGCGGCCTGCGGGAAGTCGAGCGCGATCACGTCGGCGCCTTCCTCAGCGAACCGGAGGCAGTGCACCCGGCCGGTCCCCCGCGATGCCCCGGTGACCAGGACGGCCCGGCCCGCCAAACCTGTGCTCATGGCGCCTTGAGGAGGTCGAATCCCTTGTAGCCGGCATCGGCGACCTCAGCGCAGATCTGGTTGTAGGTGGCGAACCCACCGACGAACAACATGAAACCGCGGGGCTTTCCGGGCACATTGGCGCCCATGTACCAGGAGTCGGCCTTGACGAACAGGGACGCGTCGGCGCGTCGCTTCAACTCCACGCCCCAACCGTCCACCGCATCCCGGGTGGGTTCCATTGCGGCATAGGCGTGGTCGTCGAGGTAGCCGATGGCGTCGGCGATCCAGTTCACGTGCGCCTCCGCGTGCAACACCATGTTCGCCAGTACCGCGGGAGCCCCGGGGCCGGAAATCACGAACAGGTTGGGGAATCCGTCGATGCCCAGGCCGAGGTAGGTACGGGGTCCGTGTGCCCAGTTATCGCGCAACGACACTCCGTCGCGACCGACGATGTCGATCTTGCCCAGCGCCCCGGTCAGTGCATCGAAACCGGTGGCGAACACGATCGCATCAAGGTCGTAGTGGGCGGCTGAGGTGTTGATGCCGGTGGGGTCGATCGATTCGATCGGGGTGGCGCGCACGCTGATCAGCGATACGTTCGGCTTATTGAAGGTCTGAAAGTAGTTGCTGTCGGTGCAGATTCGCTTGGTCCCGATCGGATGGTCGTTGGGAATCAGCAACTCTGCTGTCGCGGGATCGTCGATCACGGCGCGGATCTTCTCCTCGTAGAATCGGCGCGCCTCGTCGTTGGCCGTCACGTCTGTCATCTGATCCGGGAATGTCTTCGAATACAGCACACCGCCCAGCTGCCAACGCTTTTCAAAGGCAGCACGCCGCTCGTCGGGGCTGAATTCCATCGTCGGCTTCGCCGCGGTGAGGTGCGGCGAGCCGCCACCGCTGAGCCAGGACAGGCGGCGGCGTTCGGCGTAGCCGGCCTTGATCTCGGCGAGTTCTGCTGCGGACAAGGGCGCGTTGCCGGCCGGCACACTGAAGTTCGGGGTGCGCTGCAAGACGTAGAGATGTGCGGCCTGCTCGGCGATGATCGGAATCGTCTGAATGCCAGAGGATCCGGTGCCGATCACCGCGACCCGCTTTCCGGTGAAGTCCACGGGCTCGTGCGGCCAGTGTGCGGTGTGATAGACCTCGCCTGCGAAGGTGTCCAGACCGCTGACGTCGGGGATCATCGCATCCGACAACGGTCCGGTAGCCATCAGACAGAACCGCGCGGTGAATGTTTCCCCGGTGTCGGTGCTGACCGTCCAACGCAACGTCGCCTCGTCGAACACGGCCGAGACGACGCGAGTCTCGAACACGATGTCGCGGCGCAGGTCGAGCTTGTCGGCGACCCAGTTCAGGTAGCGCAGAATTTCGGCCTGGGTGGCGTACTTCTCGGTCCAGTCCCACTCCTGCTGCAGTTCATCGGAGAACGAGTAGCAGTAGTCGACGCTTTCCACATCGCAGCGCGCGCCCGGATAGCGGTTGTAGTACCAGGTACCACCGAGCGCCGGCGCGGCCTCGATCACCCGCACCGACAGCCCCTGGGAACGCAGCTTGTGCAGGGCGTACAGACCGGCGAATCCGGCCCCGACCACTACCGCATCCAGGGTCTGCTCATCGTCCACACCGTTCACCGTAGGACCTCCGCCGGGGTTGCGACGCATCTGGTCCGCTGACCGGGATTGCCGGTGAGTCGCAGCGCCCAGTGGAGTAGACACAGATGCAGCCCCACATACGTTAGGACGACAGCATGAGCGAGCGGGTACTTGACCGAGTAGTAGAGCTAGCCGACCAACTGCGCGAGCAGGCCACCGAGGCAGAGCGGATCGGCCGGCTCACCGACGACACCGTCAAGATGATGAAGTCGGTGGGGTTGATCCGGCTGCTGCAGACCAAGCAGTACCAGGGCTTCGAGGTGCATCCCCGCGAATTCGCCGAGACGACGATGGCAACTGCGGCACTGGATCCGGCGGCCGGCTGGATCGTCGGCGTGGTCGGCGTGCATCCCTACCAGTTGGCCTACGCCGACCCGAAGGTCGCCGCCGAGATCTGGGCCGACGACGTCGACACCTGGATGGCATCCCCCTACGCGCCGCAGGGCGTGGCCAAGCCGGTCGACGGCGGCTACCTGTTCAACGGACACTGGCAATTCAGTTCCGGCACCGACCACTGCGACTGGATCATCCTGGGCGCAATGCTGGCCGACTCCGAGGGCGTACCGCTGATGCCCCCGAAGATGATCCACATGATCCTGCCGCGCAAGGATTATCAGATCGTCGACGACTCGTGGAATGTGGTGGGGCTGCGCGGGACCGGGTCCAAGGACGTCGTCGTCTCCGACGCATTCGTGCCGACGTACCGGACCATGGACGCGACCAAGGTGATGGACGGCACCGCGCAGCGCGAGGCCGGGATGACTGAACCGCTCTACCTGATGCCGTGGTCGACGATGTTCCCGCTGGGCATCTCCGCGGCCACCATCGGGATCGCCGAAGGGGCGCTGGCTGCGCACCTGGACTACCAGCGGGAGCGGGTCGGCGCGACCGGGACTGCAATCAAGGACGATCCCTACGTCATGTACGCCATCGGCGAAGCCGCTGCCGACATCAACGCCGCGCGCCAGGAGCTGCTGGCCAACGCCGACCGCATCTATGACATGGTCGCCGCCGGCAAGGAGGTGTCCTTCGCCGACCGCGCCGCCGGCCGGCGCACCCAGGTGCGCGCGGTGTGGCGGGCGGTATCGGCCGTCGACGAGATCTTCGCCCGCTCGGGCGGCAACGCCTCGCGAATGGACAAGCCGTTGCAACGCTATTGGCGCGACGTGCACGTCGGCCAGATGCATGCCATCCATGTACCCGGCTCCACCTACCACGCCTCGGCGCTCAGCTCGTTCGGCGTGGAACCGCCGATGGGGCCGCTGCGCGCACTGATCTGATCTGAGGAGTTGTCCGTGAGTGACTTGAAAAGCCTTGGCTACATTACAGTTTCGACCGTTGACATCGAGCGATGGCGCAAGTTCGCATTCGGCGTGCTGGGGTTCGCCGAGGGGAAGGGCCCCGACCCGGATGCGTTGTACCTGCGGATGGATGAGCGGGCCGCCCGCATCATCGTCGTGCCTGGCGAGACCGACCGGGTGATCACCGTCGGCTGGGAGGTCCGCGACCGTGCCGCGTTGCGGCGGGTCAAGGCCGCGCTGGACGGCGCCGGCGTCCCGGTCAAGGAGTTGTCAGTCGGGGAAGCCGACGCCCGCCGGGTCGAAGAGGTCATCACCTTCGAGGACCCGGCCGGCACTACCCTGGAGGTGTTTCACGGCGCCGTGCTGGACCACAGCCCGGTCGTCACACCATTCGGCGCGAAGTTCGTGACGGGCGACCAGGGCCTGGGTCATGTGGTCGTACCGGCGCGGGACCCTAACGGGTTGTTCGACTTCTACACCGAGGTGCTGGGATTCCGGTCGCGTGGCGCGTTTCGGATACCGCTGCCCGCCGAGTTCGGACCGATCCGGGTCAGATTCCTGGGTATCAATGCCCGCCACCACAGTTTGGCCATAGCTCCCGCGATGCATCAGCGCGACCCGGGACTGGTCCATGTCATGGTCGAAGTGGACACCCTCGACGCTGTCGGGCAGGCACTAGACCGCGTCAATGCCGACGGCTTCCAGGTGTCGTCCACGCTGGGACGCCACACCAACGACAAGATGGTGTCGTTCTATGTGCGTGCCCCCGGCGACTGGGACATCGAGTTCGGCACCGAGGGTATGCGCGTCGACGAAACCTCCTACACCGCAGAGGAAATCACCGCCGACAGCTATTGGGGGCACCAGTGGATCGACGAGCCGCCCGCGGCGATGCGGATGTAAGTGGCGCGAGGTGGCGCGAGCAGACGCAGAATCGCATCACGGGGCAATGATTTGGACGATTCTGCGTCTGCTCGGCAGGTGAGGGTGACAGCCGACACACTCGTGTGGTATTCCTATTAGGAATATTCCATGTAGGAGGTTGCATGTCGGGCACCGTCGAAACCCCCAGCGCCGTCATCGACCGCATCTCCCTGGTCCTGGACGCCTTCGACGGACCCGGGCGGCTCACCTTGGCCCAGATCGTGCGCCGCACCGGTCTGCCCCGATCGTCGGCGCACCGGATGCTCGAGCGACTGGTACAGCTGCGGTGGTTGCGGCGCAGCGGACGGGACTACGAACTCGGAATGCGGCTGGTCGAGTTGGGTTCGCTGGCGGTCCACCAGGATCGGCTGGTCCGCGCCGCCAAACCGCTGCTAGCTGAATTACACTGCGCCACAGGTCTTGTCGTACATCTGGCAGTGCTGGACGGTACCGACGTGGTGTACCTGGACAAGGTCGGCGAGCGCATCGGGAGCGCGCTGCCCACCCGCGTTGGCGGTCGTCAGCCGGCGCACTGCACGGCAGTGGGCAAGGCGATGCTGGCCTACCGCGACGGAGACTCCACCGTGGACCTGCGGGTGCGTAAGACCAGGTACTCCATCTCCACCGGGTCCCAGCTCACGGTCGAATTGGCGAAGGTGCGCGCTCACGGCGTCGCTTACGAGCGGGAGGAATCGTTACTCGGATTCGGTTGCGTCGCCGCCCCGATCGGTACCGCCGCCGAAGCCGTGGCGGCGGTGTCGGTGTGTGGTCCCATGAACCGCATGATGTTCGACCAGCGGCTGGCCGCCCCGGTCCGCATGATCGCGATGGGCATCTGGCGCAATGTCGAGGACGGCCCGCAACGCGTCGCTCCGACCCTGCAGCCGCTGCGACCGCTGCGCCCCGCGCTGCAATACGCGTGATCCTCGATCCGCAGATCGCCGCGCTGCTGGAGACGCTCGACGCGGGATTTCCGCCGGTGCACACCATGTCCGGCGCCCAAGCCAGAGCGGCGATCCGGGCGCGCCTCGTTCCACCAATCGAGCCCGAACACGTAGCCGACGTTCGCGACGACGTCGTCGCCGGCCCCGGCGGCGACATCCCGGTGCGGATCTACCGGCCACACGGTGACGATCTGCCGGTGCTGGTGTACGCCCACGGCGGCGGGTTCGTGTTCTGCGATCTGAACAGCCACGACGGCCTGTGTCGTGCATTCGCCAATCTGGTTCCAGCCGTTGTTATTTCGGTAGGCTATCGGCTGGCGCCGGAACATCGCTGGCCGGGCGCGGCAGAAGACATGTACGCGGTCACCGCTGCGGCGGCCGCCGGAGCCTTCGGCGCCAAGACCGGCCGTATCGCGGTTGGCGGAGACAGCGCAGGTGGCAACCTGGCCACGGTGACCACGCTGATGGCACGTGATCGCGGCGGACCGGCGCTCGCCGCGCAGCTGCTGATCTATCCGGTGCTGGCGGCCGACTTCGATACCGAGTCCTACCGGCTGTTCGGAAGCGGTTACTACAACCCGAAGCCGGCCATGCAGTGGTATTGGGACCAGTACGCGCCTCGGCCGGCAGATCGCACCCACCCGTACGCCGCGCCGCTGCACGCCGACCTGCGGGGTCTGCCGCCCGCCGTGCTGGTGATCGCCGGACACGATCCGCTGCGCGACGAGGCATCGGCTTATGCGGACGCCCTACAGGCCGCCGGCGTAACCGTGATGCGGACTCAATTCGACGGCGGCATACACGGTTTCATGAGCATGCCTGCTCTGGACATCGCAATTGCTGCTCGGCAGCAGGCCTGCGCGGCGCTGCACGCGGTTGTGGGGTCGTCCCATGCCTGACGGAGAAGTGGTGGTGATCGACCGGGTTGTCACCCGGCGGGGGTGTGCCCGCGAATTCGTGACTGCTTACCTCGCCGACTATGCCCCGGGCGCGCGGAATCGGGGCATGACACTGCGCGACGTCCTGGTGAGCCCGCCGATCTGGTTCGACGACGACGTCAACACCGTCACGATCACCTGGACCTTGCCCCGTGTGCAGGCTTGGTGGGAGATGACCTGGCAGGGGCGATCGGATCCCGCTCTCGCCCATTGGTGGTCGCGGATAGCCGACTTGGTGGAGCAACGGTCGCGGTCTTTCGCCGCGGCCCCGCAGGACATCGACGGTCTCTGCGATGTATAGCGTCACCAGGTTGCTGGACGTAGCCGCGTGTGACCGCGACCGGATCATCGCCGACGTGCGAGCGGTCGCGGCTCGCGCGCCGTACTGGATCGCACAGCCGACGATGCCCGGTTCCCGCAACGGCGGCGATGTTCTCATTCACCTGCGCTTTGCCTCCGAAGACGAATGGCACGCACTCGCAGCAGATTTCACGGCGGCCGTCGGGGATCCCGGGGTGACGCGAATCAACGGGGCCAACTATCCGGGTCACCCGGTCCGCACCCACTGCACCCGCGGTACGGTTTACCGCACTTTGCTGCTGCGGGTCACACCCGGCACCGGCGGTGACACCATCGCGCGGTTCGAGGACGAACTCCGGTCCATGCCGCGCTACGTGAACACCATCACCGCATGGCAGCTGAGCAGGGTCGACGAAGCGGTCGGCGAGACGCGGTGGACGCACGTGTTCGAGCAGGCCTTTACCGACGCCGACGGTCTGGTCGGTCCCTATCTGATGCATCCGATCCACTGGGCGGTGGTGGACCGGTGGTTCGACCCGGAATGCCCCGAGGTCATCGTTCGCGATCGGGTGTGCCACAGTTTCTGCACGCTGCCCGCGACTGTGCACTGGGAGCGGTTATCCGACGGGGATATTGGGGCTGGCGGTCGCGGGGGGCTCGAGCGACGGAAGCACTGACAGGCCGTCAGCGAATGCACCGGCAGGCTGTGTGACCACGGGTAATGCAGGCTGAACGCCACCACACCCGTGCGCTCGGCAGCGGGTAGCTGACACATCGCCAGCACCGTTTCGGCCAGGTACTCGACCGGTTCGGTCGGGAACGTCTCCGGAATCAGTTGCGCGGCACCGGGAGTGCGCACTGCTGTCGAAGGACCCACACAGTTGACCGCGATATTGGCGTCCAGCAACTCGGCCGCCACCCCCTGCGTGAAACGGTGCAGCGCAGCCTTGCACGCTGCGTAGACGACGTCGCCGGCGGTCTTGTTGTAATCCCGGAAAGGACGCACCGGTGCCACCCCGGTGACCGACCCGATGTTGACGATCCAGCCGGCGCCCTGGTTACGCATCTGCGGGACAGCGGCTTTGGTCAACAAGAACGGTATCCGCAGGTAGTGGTCGACCGTTCGGTCGAAAGTCTGCAGCGACATGTCCTCCACTATCGCGTAGTCGGCGAAACCCGCATTGTTCACCAGGATGTCGATACGGCCGGTGCGGTCGAGCACCGCATTGATGAGTCCGTCGCGCTGCGCGGCATCTTCCAAGTCAGCCGCCACGCCGATCGCCCGACCCCCCGCGGCCTCGATCAGTGCAATCGTCTCACCGATTGTTCCGGGCAGCGCCGAGCCGATCCCGCCACGCACCGACTGCGAGGGCTCCAGCGAGCGCGCCGTCACTACGACGGTGGCACCCTCGGCGGCGAGTCGCCGGGCAATCGCGCGGCCGATCCCGCGACTGCTGCCCGTCACCAAAGCCGTTCGGTCGCAGAGCAATCCCGTCATCGCAACTCGAAATGCTCTTCGACCGGCGCGCGGTGCTGATGCCAGAGGTCGACCAACCGGTACGGGGTGGCCACCACGACCCGGCCCGAACCGGAACGGTAGTAGGTGTGTGCGTTGGGAGTGTGGCACCAGACCGTGCCGGCCATCGCCTCGTCGATTCCGGCCACATACTCCTCGTACGCCTCGCGGGTCACTTCCATCGTGGTCGCCGCGCGCAGCGCCATCAGTTGCAGGCACTCGACGATGTAGTGCGCCATCACCTCCATCGAGAAATTGGCGCCTGCGCCGTGGCCGGGGCTGTAGTTGGGTGCAGAGTTGATGAACAGATTGGGAAAGCCCGGCACAGTGCCGCCGCGGTAGGCAGCCGGGCTGTCGCCCCACTCGTCGGCCAGCCTGCGCCCGTCCCGCCCGCGGATGTCGATGGTGGACAAGAAGTCGAGGTGGTATCCGGTGGCGTAGATGATGACGTCGAGGTCGAGCTGTCTGCCGTCCTGGGTGACGATGCCTGCGGGGTTGACCGCCGCGGGTTCACGGGCCTCGACGTCGACATGGTCGCGGGTCAGCGCCGCGTAGTAGCCGCCGGGATCGCGGATGATCCGCTTTCCGTAGGGCGCGAAGTCAGGCGTGACCTTCTTCGCCAATTCGCTTCCCGCACCGAAGGTCCGGTCGATGTAGTCCAGACATATCTGCAACAGCACGTCGTTGGCCGGTGAGATCGACAGATGCGATTCAGCCCAGTCCGGGTCTCGCAGAATGACCGGGTAGTTGTTGTCCGCGGTGCCCCAGAACGACTTCAGCCGGTGCCATTTCGCGTAATGCGGCAGATGGCGCCCGAGGTATCGGCGGTATTCCGGGACGTCGTCGGTCGGTCGCTTACGCGGCGCCACCCAATGCGGTTGTCGCTGGAACAGTGTCAGGTGTGCGACCTGATCGACACAGGCATCGACGATCTGCACGGCGGTGCATCCAGCGCCCACGACGGCGATCCGCTGTCCGGTCAGCTCCGGCGCCGGGTCCCACTGTGCTGAGTGAATGCTGGTGCCCGCAAAGGTTTCTCGGCCCGGTAGGTCCGGCCAGCGGGGGCGGTTGAGGTAACCGGCCGCGGTGACCACCACCCGGGCGTGGCTGACGAAGCGGTTGCCGTGCCGGTCGACGGCGTGGATCTGCCACCGGGAATTGTCCTCATCCCACCACAGCGCTTCGACCTCGGTGCCGAACCGCGTATGGGCACGCAGCCCGTACTTGTCAGCCAGCGCCACCAGATACGCCTGGTACTCGGCGCCCTGCGGGTAGTAGCTGCTCCATTCCGGATTCACCTCGCGCGATAACGAGTAGTACGCCGACGGTGTGTCGACGCCGATGCCTGGGTAGGTGGTCGTCAGCCAGGTGCCACCGACCTCGTCGTTGCGGTCGAAGATCTCGAAGGCGACGCCGGCGTCGGTGGCGGTTAGTGCGGTGACGATGCCGGCCAGGCCCGCGCCGACGATCGCCACCGTCGTCGACGACGGAATCGGCACGGTGCGCGGCAACGTCGGCTGGGAAGGCTGAAAACCACCCTGTTCGAGCAGCAGCGGCACGAATTCGTCGTCCACTTCACTGCCCAGCGCCACCGGCAACAGTCGCTGGAACAGCGCCGGGTCCGCGACCGGCGCGGCGGGCCGATCCAGGGCAGCCATCACCGCGGTGACCAATGCCTGCGCGGTGGCCGCATCGGCGACCCCGGCGCGTTCCGGTGGGTCGGGGATGTGTGAGATGCGCGGGCCGAATGTGTCGACCACCGACGGGTCGCCGGTGAGCTGAGCCAGCACGGCGACCAGGACGCCCGGGTCAGCCTGCTGCAGGTTGCGCCGGAGTTCTCCGGGATCGAGCGTGGGCATGCCCGTCAGTATCGGAGCCGGCGAGCAGGTCGACGACGAGTCTTTCCTCTGAGCGGGACACGAGCCCGAAATCGGACTCCCTACAGTGGCCAGCATGAGCAACGCTTTGGACATCGCCTCCGACGGACCGATCCGGACCTGGACGATCAACCTGCCCAGCGTGGGTAACGCGATCACCGGCAAGGACGTCATCGCCGCGTTCGAGACTGCGGTCGACCACGCCAACGCCGACACCGAGGTCCGCGCCGTGATTCTAACCGCTGCAGGCAAGATCTTCTCGGCGGGCGGCAACGTCAAGGAGATGGCCGACCAGGCCGGCATGTTCGGGCTGAGTCCCCTTGACCAACGGCATGCCTATATCGACGGAATTCAGCGCATCCCCCGGGCCCTGGCCCGGCTCGAAGTCCCCTTGATCGGTGCGATCAACGGCGCCGCCATTGGCGCCGGCTGTGACCTGGCGACCATGTGCGATATCCGGATCGCTTCTGAGCGTGCATCTTTCGCGGAGAGTTTTGTCCAACTCGGCCTCATCCCCGGCGATGGCGGCAGCTGGTTCCTGCAGCGCGTCGTCGGGTACCAACGGGCCGCCGAGATGACGTTCACCGGGGACCGGATCGACGCTGCGACCGCGCTGGAGTGGGGTCTGGTCACCCGGGTGGTACCGCACGAAGACCTGCTCCCGGCAGCGCGGGAGCTGGCCGAACGGATCGTTAAGAACCCGCCGCACGCATTGCGGATGGCCAAGCGGCTGCTGCAGGAGTCGCGCACCGGGTCGCTCGAGTCGACGCTGGGAATGGCCGCCGCCATGCAGCCGCTGGCGCACCGCGATCCCGAGCACGAGCAGCGCATCGCCAAGTGGCGGACAAGCTGATGGCTACCGCGCCCCCGCGGTTGGTGCCTGCGGCCGGCATCGAGACCGACGAGACCGCGTCGCTGCGGGCCGAGGTGCGCACGTTCATCGCCGAGCAGCTGGCCGCAGGCACATTCGTCCCGTCGGTCGACGCCTGGTTGTCGCAGTGGGACGAGGACTTCACCGCCGCGCTGGCTGAACGCGGGTGGCTGGGCATGACGGTGCCGACCGAGTACGGCGGGCACGGCCGCACCTTCACCGACCGCTTCGTGGTCACCGAGGAGCTGCTGGCCGCCGGCGCCCCGGTCGCGGCGCATTGGATCGCCGATCGTCAGATAGTCCCGTCGCTGCTCAAGTACGGCACCGAAGCGCAGAAGCAGCGTTTTCTGCCGCGGATCGTGCGCGGGGAATGTTTCTTCGGCATCGGGATGAGCGAGCCGGATTCCGGTTCCGACCTGGCCAGCGTGCGTACCCGAGCCGAGCGGGTCGAGGGCGGCTGGTCGCTGTCCGGCACGAAGGTGTGGACCTCCGGCGCCCATGTCGCCGAAGCGTTCATCGCGCTGGCCCGTACCGAACCGGTGGACCCGCAGCACCGGCATGCGGGCCTGAGCCAGTTCATCGTGGACCTGCGCAGTCCCGGCATCGAGATCCGCCCGATCATCTCGATGAACGGCGCCCACCATTTCAACGAGGTCATCCTGGACAGTGCGGTGGTGCCCGATGACATGGTGTTCGGTGAGATCGGCGACGGCTGGCGGCAAGTCACGTCCGAGCTGGCCTTCGAACGCAGTGGCCCCGAGCGATTCCTGTCCACCTTCCCGCTGCTGGCGGTCTGCGCGGATCGGATGGCCGCCAACGCGATTCCCCGCGATGCGGGTCTGGGGCGGCTGGTGGCCCGTGTCGCGGGCCTGCATCACATGTCGACCGCGGTGGCCGGCGCCCTCGAGCGCCACGATCCGGCCGACATCCCGGCCGCGGTGGTCAAGGTGCTGGGTACCACGACCGAGGGAGATATCGCGGAGTTCGCCGACGTGCTGGATGCCCCCGACGCGATCTACACGGAGTTGGTCCGGGCGGCGGTCGACCAGCGACCGGGTTTCACGCTGCGCGGGGGCACCAACGAGGTGTTGCGTGGGGTCATCGCCCGCGGATTGGGGTTACGGTGACCGGCCGGACGGTCGTCGACCGGGACCTGGTCGACATGATGGACTCCGTCTTCGCCGACTACCGCGCCAAGCCGGCGCCCGCGACGACGGCCGAACTGGATCGCGCGCTGTGGCAGCAACTCGACGAACTGGGCCTGGTGCGACTCACCGGCGCCGAGCAGGACGGGGGCAGCGGCGCCGGGTGGTACGAAGCGGCCGAATTGCTGGGCGCCGCGGCGTCCCATGGCGTTCGAATCCCGTTGGCGGAGCACGATTTACTGGCGTGCTGGCTGTTGGCGGCACTGGGGGCGCCGGCCGGCGCGGCGGTGCGGACGGTGTGCATGCTCGACAAGCACGGACGCGCCAGCGGTGTGCCGTGGGCGGCCGCGGCGGATCACGTCGTGGTGGTGTGGCGGGCGCAGGGCGGATACCGTGCCGCCGATCTCCCGGTCGACGACCTGCACATCATGCCTGGCAGCAACCTGGTCGGTGAGCCACGGGACGAGGTGACCGTCGACGTCACCGACCTGCCCGGGTTACCGGTGACCCTGGCCCAGATCACCCAGTTGCGGCTGAGATCGGGGTTGGTGCGTGCGATTCAGGTGTGCGCCGCACTCGACCGAATCCTGCAGTTGTGCATCGAGCATGTGACTGCCCGTACCCAGTTCGGTCGCCCCCTGGCCAAATTCCAAGCGGTACAACATCTCGTCGCCGACCTGGCCGCCGAAGCCGCGCTCGCCCGGGCAGCGACCGAAGCCGCGTCGACCGCCGGGGTCGCCAGCGATTGGACGGCGCCCGACCTGGAGTTCCTGGTGGCCGTGGCGCGTTCGTGTGCGGGGCACGCGACCTCGGTGGCGGTGCGCAATGCCCATCAGGTGCACGGCGCCATCGGTACCACCCGTGAGCACCGTTTGCACGAATTCACCCGGGCCGCGCTGGCCTGGCGCTCGGAGTTCGGTTCGCTGCGGTACTGGGACGATCAGGTGACCGACGCGGCCCTGTATGCGAGTGCAGGCGGACTGTGGGGTCTGATCACCGGGTCCTGATGGTGTTCCACTGACCGGACAAGCCGGGTTTCATCCCTGATTCAGCAGGGTTGACTGGCCCCATGAGCAACGACATCACGCTGCCGGAATTGCAGGAGTTCATCGCCGGCTTCTGGTACCACTACGACGCGGCGCACTACGACGAGCTCACCGCATGCTTCACCGAAGACATCCGCTATGTCAGCAGAAGCGACAGTGGCACAAGCCCTTTCGAGGAACTGATGTCGCCGGAGCTGCGTGGCCGCGATGCGGTCATGGAGTGGCTGTCCCAACACCGAGAGCAGAGCCCCTACCCGTTGCGGCACCACGCCACCAATGTGCACCGGACCGCCGTCGACCGGGCGCGGTTCTACATCTTCGTCAACCAAGTCGCGAACTTCGTGCCGTTCGCGGTGTCCAGCGGCGTCGCTGAGGTGGGTGTCCGCCGCACGGCCGACGGGTTGCAGTTCACCGACATCGACGTCGTGCTGGACACCACCAACTCGGTGCTGCTCGCCGAGCGGCATGCCGCCACCGGGTCGTGAGCGCCCGCGACACTTTCGCCGGCGGCGTTGCCGTCATCACCGGGGCCGGTGCCGGAATCGGCGCCGGGCTGGCGCGGTACGCGAGCCACCTGGGCATGACGGTGGTGCTCGCCGACATCGATGCCGCGGCGGTGGCGTCGCTGCGCGACGAACTCGGCGACCGCGCCGTTGACGTGGTGTGCGACGTCCGCGACGCGGGTGCTGTTCAGGAGTTGGCCGACCGCACCTACCGGGAGCTGGGTCCGGTCCGGCTACTGGTGAACAACGCCGGGGTCGAGCAATTCGGCTACCTGTGGGACACACCGCTGGCCAACTGGCAGCGCGTCGTCGACGTCAACATCAGCGGAGTCTTCCACGGCGTCAGAGCATTTCTGTCGAAGATGATGGCAACCCGGCAACAGGTGTGGGTATGGAATCTCTCGTCGGTCGGTGCGGTGGTGGCAATCCCGTTGCAAACGCCCTACATCATGAGCAAACACGCGGTCCTGGCAATGACCGAATGTCTGCGTCTGGAGGTGGCAACCGCCGGGCACGACAACCACATTCACGTCCAGGCTGTCCTGCCGGGTGCGGTGACCTCTAACATCTTCGAGTCCGCCGGCGGGGTCGACCTGAACGGCGATGTGGGCATGGCAGAGAAGCAACGGCGAGCCATGCTCGACGTCAAGGCCACGGCCATGGATCCGTGGGCGGCCGCCGCGACGCTGTTCGAGCAGGCGGCCCAGGGACGCTTCTATCTGGTGACCCAACCGTCGGTCGTCGACGCCATGCGCGACCGCGCCGAATCCCTTGCCACACAACGTTGCCCAGAGCTGACATGAGTCTGGATCCGGACGCGGCCGCACGGGTGGCGTCGTTCGGTCCGCTGCCGCCGATGCGGCAGCGCGGCCTGGCCGCGATACGTGCCGCGATCGAAGCTGCTCCGCTGCCCGACGACATGGCCGAGATGGTCTGCATCGACGACGCTTTCGCCGGTTCCGTTCCGGTCCGGGTCTACCGGCCGACCAGCGATTCCGTCGGACCGGCGCTGGTCTACTTCCACGGCGGCGGCATGGTCATGGGTTCCAACCATTCCTTCGAACCGCTCGCCCGCGCGCTGGCATCGACCTCCGGTGCAACGGTCGTGTCGGTCGAATATCGGCTCGCGCCGGAATACCCGCCCCCTGCCCAGTTCGACGACGCCTATGCCGCGGCCGAGTGGGCCGCACGTCAGCCATGGGTCGACGGGCTCGTCGTCGTCGGCGACAGCGCCGGTGGATCACTGGCGGCCGGGGTCGCCCTGGCTGCCCGCGACCGCGGCGGGCCACGGCTCTGCGCTCAGGTGCTGTTGTATCCCGGACTGGATCGCGACATGACCGCTCCGTCCATCACGTCGCTCGCTGACGCACCGATGCTCAGCCGCGACGACATCGACTTCCTGCACGCGGTGGCCGACGGGGACGCCGGCGCACCCGGTGACCCGTACCTGGTTCCGGCCTACGCAGCTGACCTGTCCGGTCTCCCACCGGCCATCGTGGTCACCGCAGGTTGCGATCCGATCCGCGACTGGGGAGAGCGCTATGCGGCCCGGCTGTGCGACGCAGGCGTGCAGACCACCCTGACCCGCTACCCCGGGATGTATCACGGTTTCCTGATGCGGCCCGGGGCGACCGCGCGGGGCCGGTTGGCCATCGCCGAACTCGGAGCCTTGCTGCGCGCCAAACTCGCCAACGGCGTTCCCTTCTAACGTCCCGGTCACCGGACACCCCGGACACTGCCCGGGCCCGCACCCCACACGATTGAACAAGCAACTGCGACAAGGAGACACGTGATGCATTCCGCACAGCGCCGCGAAGAGCTATCGGATGTGCTGCGTCCCGCCGCACCGCCCCGCGAAGTCGCTGACGTCTACACCGATGATCAACGCGAGCGGTTACTCGACGTGGTCCGCACCGAAGGTCCATGGCGGCTGATCATTTCCCAACATTTCGCCTCCGCCGATGAGTTGATCGCGACGATGAGCGGTCTGTTCCCCGAGGGTTACACGCCGTCCCTGGACCTCTTCTTGACCCCGACGTTCCGCGGCTACCTGGCCAACTATGGCGCGGTGCTCTACCCGCAACTGCACGACTGCTTCTATCACGCCCGGTTCCTGGAGATGGCCAAGAGCTACTGGGGTGCCGAATACGCCAAGCCGCAGTTGATGCTGTTCAACATCAACGGCCCCTGCGCCAATCGCGATCCGGGGCACCTGGATTCGCCGAGCTTCCGCGGCGTGCGGCACGAGAACGCACCTACCTGGCTCACCAGTGTGATGGGCAAGTCCGGCCTGTTCACCGAGTACCTGATCAAGACGGCGCAGGTGATCACGTGGTTTTCCCTCGACAGCACCAGCGGATTCACCTACTGGCCCGACGGTCCGCTCAAGGCACCTCAGCGGGTGTTGCCGCCGATCTACAACCGCGGCGTGGTGGTGCAGAACGAAATGATGGTGCACCGCGGCGAGGCCAACGGCCCGCTGGAACACCAGATTCCGGCCGGGCTGGGGTTCGACACCGTGTTCACCGGCGACCCCGGCGACCGCGATCAGTGGTTGCTCAAGAATGGGCACGAGGTGATTGGCCGCCACCACACCGACGAACTCCGTTTCTTGGTGCACTGGTCGGCCGAGGTCTTCTCCGACCTCGACGAACTGAAGAAGAACATGGAGGGCACCGACGACCTGACCGCAGACAAGGCCGTCGACATCATGGTCGACGACGTCAATGCCAGGGGCATCAAGCTCGACATACCCAGCGAGCCGCTGCACAATCCGGAGTTCGTCGCCGCCCTCAATGCCGCTTTCGACATCGGCGGTCCGGCGCAGTATCCAGAGGCGGCGCCCATCAGTGCTTTTGAGTTGGCCTGAGCTTCAGCGCACCACGACCGTGCTGGGTGTGCGCGGCGCACCGAGGTGACGGTGCGACGGCGGTCGGCGGCCGTCCTCGTCGGTGATGCCGTACCGCTCGGCGAGTTCGGCGCCGATGAACGTCTGGCCACTCAGCGCGCCGAGTTCCGGATCGCCGTACAGCGCATCGATCAAATAGCCGGTGAATTCCGGGGTTTCGGCGTGTTCTGCCGTCTTGGCCAGCGCCTTCGGGTTAGCTGCGAAGGCGCCGCGCAGCTTCTCGGTGAGCAAGATGCCCATCCAGATCGAGACCGTCGCGACGCCCGTGCCGCCGAAATCCACTGCCATGTCGGCGACCATCTTGTCCACCCCGGCCTTCTGGGCGCCGTAGGCAGCACCGTGCATGTAGCACACCGAGCCTGGTGACGACGTGAACGCGATCAGCCCGCGGCCCCGTGCGACCAGCAGGGGTGCGGCATACCACGACGCGACGTAACTCGATCGCAGGCCGACATCGAGTACGTCGACAAGCTCAAGAGGCTTCTCCCAGAACGGCTTTGGGTTCACCAAATCATCGGACACCGCCGCGGCGTTGTTGACCAGCAGGTCCAGGCCGCCATGATCGGCACGAACCCGCTCGAACAATGCGGCCACCGCGTCGTCGTCACGGTGATCGAGGCGCACCGCAATCCCACCGGGCGGAGCATCGGTGATGGTGCGACCGGTGGCATACACCCGCCAGTCCTTGGCGGCCAATGCCGCCGCGATACCGCGTCCGGCACCGCGACTGGCCCCGGTGACCACCGCAACATTCATCGAAGCGAATTGTAGGACGGGTGCGGCCGGCTGTTCGGCACCCCCGGCATGGCGCTCAGCCGTCGTCGACGATCGCCAACTCCCCCGCCGCAACGGCCGCCTCGATCGAGTCCCGCAGCGCCGAACAGACCAGGAACAGTCCGCGATGGTGGCCGGCGATCTGCATGGCGGCCCGGCGCTCGAGGCATCGCGCTGATGCGTCGGCGTCCCACTGCACGCTGGTCTGGTTCCAGCTGCTCTTGCGGACCAGTACCTGCGCACCGCAGCTGTGGCAGCCGACCGACGCCATCGGCATGTCGTCGAGGCGGTTGTCGGCGCGGGACGACAGGCTCATGGGACCGAGCCCGCCCTGGCCGCCATATTCGCCTCGATCTGCTTCATCCAGGCCTCGTAGGGCCGGGTGGTGTCCAACTCGAACTCGAAGCGGTCCACCATATCCGGCTGCACCTCGGCGGCGTCGACGTAGAACTGCTGATACCAGCGCCGCAGTTGATAGACCGGTCCGTCCTCTTCGACCAGGAGCGGATTGTCGATGCGCGCCTTGTGCCGCCAGATTTCGACGTCCTGCTCGAAACCCATCTTGACGTAGTCGCCGAGACTGATCGCGGTCTGCATGGCCTGCTCGTCGGGTAGCGACGCCGATTTCTTGACGATGATGCCGTATTGCAGCACAAAGGAATTCGCGTCGATTGGATAGTGGCAGTTGATCAGGATGGTCTGCTGGTCGCCGTCCTCGTAGTGGTAGGTGAGGTCGTCGATCATGAACGACGGGCCGAAGTAGGACGCCACCGAGGTGGTGCCGAGCATGCGCGCACCCTCGGTGCCGCCCATGTCCGGCCGGCCGTCGCCGTTCATGTACTGCGTCGCCACGTGCCCTTCGAAGATGTTCTTGAAGTAGGTGGGCAGCGAGCCGTGAATGTAGAAGAAGTGCGCCATGTCGACGACGTTGTCGATGATCTCGCGGCAGTTGCTGTCGACGACGGTGGTGTACCAATGCCAGTCGGTCCACTCGTCGCTGGAGGCGCCTTCGATGCGCGGAATGGTGGCATCCGGTGCCGGCGGGTTGCGTTCGGGGTCGTTCCAGACGAACAACATGCCGTCCTGCTCCAGCGTGGTCCACGTCGCCGTGCGGGCCAGCCGCGGCGCGCGCTTGGCATACGGGACCTGTGTGCACCGACCGTCCCCGCCCCACCGCCAGTCGTGGAACGGGCAGGCGATCTCGTTGCCTTTCACCTCGCCCTTCGACAGGTCACCGCCCATGTGACGGCAGTATCCGTCGAGCACATTGATGTCGCCGTCCCCGCTGCGAAATACCACCAGCTTCTGACCGAAGGCGTTGATCGCGTGGGGTGTGCCGTCCCCGAAGTCCCGGACCAGACCCAGGCAGTGCCAGCCGCGGGCGAACCGGGTCGGCGCGGCCTGCGCTTCGATGAGCCGGATTTCATCGGCGTCGGTGTGCGAACTCATAGGACCCATTGAACGCTCCCGGCCGGCGATGGGGGATCACCTGTTCCACTGATCAGGAGACCTCTTCCGGTACGGTGCCGCACCGGCCTAGCGTCCCAGGGGTGAGCGCACCCAGCACGACCATCCCGGCCGGACTTCCCGTCGACGACACCTGCGTCGACCTGCTGGTGGTCGGGTCCGGCACCGGGCTGGCTGCGGCGCTGGCCGCCCACGAGCTCGGGCTGTCGGTGCTGGTCGTGGAGAAGTCGTCCTACGTCGGCGGATCGACCGCCCGCTCGGGCGGTGCCCTGTGGCTGCCAGGCGGGCCGGTGCTGGACGAGGCCGGCGCCGGGGACTCCGCCGCGCAGGCGGCCACCTACCTGGACGCGGTGGTCGCAGGATCGGCACCCCCGCAGCGATCGGCCGGCTTCCTGGACCAGCTTCCTGCGACGGTCCATATGCTGCGGCGGACCACCCCGCTGCGGCTGTTCTGGGCCCGGGACTACTCCGACTACCACCCGGAGGAACCGGGCGGCAGTGCGGCGGGCCGCACCTGTGAGTGCTATCCGTTCAACACCTCGATGCTCGGTCCCTATCGGGACCGATTGCGACCCGGCGTGTTGGAAGCCGCGTTCGCGATCCCGACGACGGGTGCCGACTACCGCTGGATAAATCTGGTAACCCGGGTGCCGCGCAAGGGAATTCCCACCTTCGGTAAGCGGATCGCGCAGGGCGTGGCCGGGTTGGCGGTGGGCAGGCGGTACGCAGCGGGCGGGCAGGGTCTGATGGCCGGCCTGTTCGCCGGTGTCCTGCGCGCCGGCATCCCGATCTGGACCGACACCCCGCTGGTGCGGCTCGACGGCGAGGCAGGCCGGGTCACCGGTGCGGTCGTGGCGCACCGGGGCCGGGAGATCACCATCACCACCCGCCGCGGGGTGGTCCTGGCCACCGGGGGTTTCGACCACAACATGGACATGCGGTGGAAGTTTCAGTCCGCATCGCTGGGCGCGCATCTGAGTTTGGGCGCCGACAGCAACACCGGCGACGGAATTCGCACAGCGCAGGATCGGGGCGCCGGCATCGACCTGATGGATCAGGCGTGGTGGTTCCCTGCGATCGCGCCGCTGCCCGGCAAGTCGCCCGCTGTGATGTTGGCTGAACGATCGCTGCCGGGTTGCCTGATCGTGAACCAGCACGGTCGCCGGTTCACCAACGAGGCAGCCGACTACATGTCCTTCGGGCAGCGACTGCTGGCTCTCGAGCGTTCCGGCAACCCGATTGAGGCAATGTGGATTGTCTTCGACCAGCAGTACCGCAACAGTTATGTCTTTGGCGCCGAGCTGTTTCCGCGGATGAAGGTGCCGCAGGCCTGGTACGACGCCGGCATCGCCGCTCGCGCCGACACCTTAGCCGGACTCGGCGCGCGGATCGGGCTGCCGGTCGCGGAGTTCACCGACACGATGAGCAGGTTCAACGAAAATGCCTGTGCCGGTGCGGATCCGGACTTTGGTCGGGGCCGCAGCGCTTATGACCGTTACTACGGAGACCCAACTATCCGGCCCAACCCGAACCTGCGCCCGTTGCGCAACGGGCCGTTCTACGCGGTGAAGATGGTGCTGAGCGACCTCGGTACCTGCGGTGGCGTCAGAGCCGACGGGCGGGCGCGGGTGCTGCGCGAGGATGGCACCCCGATCCACGGTCTGTACGCGATCGGCAATGCCGCCGCCAATGCGTTCGGCACCACCTACCCGGGCGCAGGCGCCACGATCGCACAGGGCCTGGTCTACGGCTACATCGCCGCCTGCGACGCGTCGAATTAGTCGGCGGCGCGCTTGGCGTCGACCTGCTTTTCAATTTCACGCCAGTATCCCGGGGTGGGCCGCGGTTTACCGAACCCGCCCTTGGCTGCCTGCTCGATGATGGCGTTGGCTTCGTCGATGTCTTTCATGAGTTCCAGGGCAAACTCCCGCTCGGCAGCGTAGTACTTTGCCGCCCACCGCAGTGCCATCACCGAGTACGCCCAAGCGGGTTCGGCCTCCGCCCCCTCAGCGTCCTCAATCGCCTTGCGATATCGGGCTTCTGCGTACGCCACGTGTTCGTGTAGCAGTTCCTTGAGCCGGGTCGGGTTGCTCAGGTGCCCGAATGTCACCCGCAACAGCATGCTGTGCTTGAGGACCGGCGGGTCCAGGGGCGCATTGTTGGTCCAGTCGGTGATCGCTGCCATCCCGGCCGGGGTGATCCTGTAGAGCCTGCGGCTGCGGGTGCCCTCGTCACGCTCGACGCGCGACGTCACCAGATCGAGGCTCTCCAGCTTCTTCAGCTCGGTGTAGATCTGGCTGTACGACGGGCTCCAGTAGTAGAGGTCGACGCTCCAGTCGATCCACTTCTTCAGGTCGTAGCCGGAGACTTCGTCCTCATAGGACATCATGCCCAGCAACGCCCAGCTGGTGGCGGCAAGTGCCGGCTTGCCCTTGTCGCTGGTCTGCTCCACTGCGCCAGACTAACAACCGGATGCACCGACTCGCTTACGATGACCGCTGATTGGGACACGGCGTTGCCGGCGCGGCCGGGTCACTGTTCTATGGTGGCGACATGGTGGATTCGTTTGCGTCGATGACTGATTCGTTGCCGGTGTACGAGTCGCTGGCGATGTCGGTGCGACGCCTGATCGACGCGACGATTCGCACCGAGGTGGGCCACGACATCATCGCCGCCGCCACGGCCAAGATCGACAGCGTGACAAGCGAACTCAGCGCCGAGCTGATGCCCGGTACGTTCGGCGAACGCGACATCAACGATGGGCAGGGCATCGCGTCGGGCAATGTCGTTATCGGAGTGCGCAATCCGTCTGCTCCGCCGCTGGTGGTTCATCACGAAAGCGACGGATCGGTATGGGCGGAGTTTGTGCTCGGCGCCGCGTTCGAGGGCCCGATGGGGCACGTGCACGGCGGGATCTCGGCAATGATTCTCGACCACATTCTCGGTGCCACCGCGCACCGGCCGGGACGGCCCGCGTACACCGGGACGCTGACGCTGCGCTATCACCAGCGCACCCCGTTGAATCAGCCGTTGCGCGCCGACGCGTGGGTCGACCGGAGCGAAGGCGTCAAGACATTCGCCGTCGGGCAGATCAGCGGCGCAGATGGCGTATTGGTCTCAGCGGAAGGGGTTTTCATCCATCCGCGCACCTAGGGTGCGTTGACGCTGCGCGC
Organism: Mycobacterium sp. NGS29; assembly: GCF_059812965.1. Taxonomy (NCBI): domain Bacteria; kingdom Bacillati; phylum Actinomycetota; class Actinomycetes; order Mycobacteriales; family Mycobacteriaceae; genus Mycobacterium; species Mycobacterium sp. NGS29. The sequence continues at coordinate 108,311 of NZ_JCALDR010000001.1, read as the reverse complement.
ATGGCTACTCGGCTCTGCGCCCACGGCGGCGAAGTGCGAGAGAGCCCCGCCGCCAGCGCAGCGTCAACATCGGAGGCCACCCCGCTCCCGCCGCTCAGCGTTTGCCGTATTCCAGCACGGCTCCCGCCGCGGCCGGCGCCCCGCGGGCGACCACCACGGGCATCGACGTCGATGCGTTGGTGCGCAGAATGGTGTGCACCACGTCGACGAGGTCGTCGACGGGCATCAACTTGCCCGGCATGCAGCCCCGGGACACCCAGAGCGGATATGCCTGCATGGCCAATTCCCGATCCCAGCCGGCATTCATCCCCGTCTGGGCGTCTCCCTCGCCGCCGGCGCACTCGCCAACGATCAGGTTGGTGAAGCCGACGTCGGGGTGCTCAGCGCGCCACGCCTCGACCAGACGCTCCAGCGCTGCCTTGCTGACGCCATACGCGCCGAGTCCGGGCCACGGCGGTCCGAAAGTGCCGGCATCCGAAGACAGGTAAACCACTTTGCCCGCCACCGATGTCAGGTGCGGAATCGCCGCCGCGGTCGCCAACGCCGCCCCAATCACGTTGGTGTCGAACACTTGCCGCCATGTCGCGGCGTCGGTATCGGCCAGCGGGACCAGCGGGCTGATCGCGGGTGCGTAGACGACGTTGTCGATGCCGCCCAGCGCCTCGGCTGCCGCGCCGATTCCCGACTGCGCCGATGCCTGATCAGTCACATCGCATTCGACAGCGATCGCGCCGTGCCCGGCCTCGGCCGCAGCTGTTTCGATGCGCTCACGCCGTCGGGCGAGCAGCGCCACCCGATCCCCACGCTGTGCCAATCCGACACCAATACAGCGCCCCAACCCGCTCGAGGCGCCGATCACCACCGTTCTCGCCATATCGACCTCCGCGACAGAGCATGACATACGCCCGAGGCCGGACGAGAACGGGGTTACCGGTTTCGCAGCATGTCGTTGCCGCGACCGCCTGCGGACTGGTGGCCCGGTCGGGCCCGTCACCGTTTAGCTCCGCTAACTGACGGGTAGTTCTCCTTCTCAGGAGGAAAGAAATGAGCCAGCCCGAGATCGACCCGGTCGACCACTACCGAACCACCCGCCGGCACGCCGGCGAGTCAATGAAGAACGGTGCCAATGCGCCGGGCATCATCGCGGTTGCCGCTGGTGTGATCGCGCTGGTCGTAGGGTTGGCCGCGTTCGCCACGCACCACACGTCGGTCGGGGTGGCGGCGGTGCTCGTTGCGCTCGCGGTCGGTGCCGCCGGCCTGGTGTGGTTACGCCACACTCACCAGCAGGTTCGTGCCGCGGAGTTGCAATGGCACCACGCGCATTCCGACGACGCCGCCCCACCGCCCGCCAGTTGACCACAGGTCGCGGTGCCATTCCGTCGCGCTAGGTTTATCGGCGGAAACTATTTGCGGCCAACGTTTTTCGTGCCAGAGCAGCCGCACCGCGGGTGAGCCGGACAATACGGCCGTATACGGTGGGCTTATGAAATATATTGACGTCGACGGCGTCGGACGGGTGAGCCGGATCGGTCTGGGTACTTGGCAGTTCGGTTCACGCGAGTGGGGGTACGGCGAAAACTACGCCTCAGGGGCCGCACGCGACATCGTGCAGCGCGCCCGTGCCCTGGGAGTCACCCTGTTCGACACCGCCGAGGTGTACGGCCTGGGCAAGAGCGAACGGATCCTCGGCGAGGCACTCGGCGAGGAACGCGCCGAGGTGGCGGTGGCGAGCAAGGTGTTCCCGGTCGCGCCGTTCCCGGCAGTGATCAAGCAGCGCGAACAGGCCAGCGCGCGACGTTTGCAACTGGACCGCATCCCGCTGTACCAGATCCACCAGTCCAACCCGGTGGTGCCCGACACGGTGATCATGCCCGGCATGCGGGACCTGCTCGATGACGGCAGGATCGGCGCCGCCGGCGTCTCGAACTATTCCCTCGAGCGCTGGAAGAAAGCCGATGCGGCGTTGGGGCGCCCGGTCATCAGCAACCAGGTCAGTTTCTCACTGGCCAACCCGGGCGCGTTGGACGACATGGTCCCGTTCGCGGAGCGGGAGAATCGGATCGTCATCGCCTACAGCCCGCTGTCGCAGGGCCTGCTCGGCGGCAAGTACGGTCCCGACAATCGCCCCGGCGGTGTGCGGAGTTTGAACTACCTGTTCGGCACCGAGAACCTCCGGCGGGTCGAGCCGCTGCTGCAGACGCTGCGCGACGTCGCCGCCGAGGTGGACGCCAAGCCTGCCCAGGTCGCGCTGGCCTGGCTGATCAACCTGCCGGGAGTGGTCGCCATTCCCGGCGCATCCAGCGTCGAACAGCTGGAATTCAATGTCGCCGCCGCCGACATCGAACTGAGCAAGGATTCACACGACGCACTGACGGCCGCGGCCCGCGCGTTCCGACCGGTGTCGGCAGGCCGCTTCCTGACCGACCTGGTTCGCGAAAAGCTGCCGTTCTAACCGGGCACGCGGCGGCGACTCAGCGGAGCTGTGAAGCCGCCGGTGTCGTCGAAGTTCGCCCACTGCCCGTCGTCGTCGACCTGCATCCGCCAACCCGACGCATATCGGCCGGCGACGGACTCGGCGAACCACCGGTGCGCTGCCTCCGCGGTGTCGAAATTGCTGGTCGCCACGACCTCGCCGCACGGGTTGAGGGCTCTGAACACCGTCATGCGGACCGGATAACCGCTGCGGACAGCTTTCAATCGCCTGTCTAGACGGTGCGGGCCAGCCGTTCAGCGAGCAGTGCGGCGAAACGCGCCGGATCTTCCAACGCTCCCCCTTCTGCGAGAAGCGCTGTTCCGTACAGCAATTCGGCGGTGTCGGCGACCGCAGCGTCGTCCGGACGGTCGGCGTGCGCCTGGCGTAACCCGGTGATCAGCGGGTGATTCGGGTTCAGCTCCAGAGTCCGCTTACCGACCGGCACCTCCTGCCCGGAGGCCCGGTACAGCCGGGCCAGCGCCGGAGTCATACCGAAGGCGTCGGTGATCAGACAGGCCGGTGACTCGGTCAGCCGAGTGGACAGCCGTACCTCCTTGACGTGCTCGCTCAATGTCTCCTTGAGCCAGGTCAGCAAGTCGGCGAAATCCTTCTCCTGTTCTTCGCGCTCGGCCGACGAGGACTCCTCGTCGGAACCGAGGTCCACCTCGCCTTTGGCCACCGACTGGAGTGCCTTGCCGTCGAACTCGCTGACGGTGCCGACCCAGACTTCGTCCACCGGGTCGGTGAGCAACAGCACCTCGTAACCCTTGGCCTTGAACGCCTCGAGATGCGGTGACTTCTCCAACTGCTGGCGGGATTCACCAGTGGCGTAGAAGATCTGCGTCTGGCCGTCTTTCATCCGTGCCACGTATTCGGCCAGCGTCGTCGGCTCCTCCTCGCTGTGCGTCGAGGCGAAAGAGGAGATGGTCAGCAGGGTCTCCTGATTGTCGAAGTCCGACATCAGGCCCTCTTTGAGCACCCGCCCGAATTGGGTCCAGAAGGTGCGGTAGTCCTCGGGCCGCTCCGACTGAATGTCCTTGATCGTGGCGAGCACCTTCTTGGTGAGCCGCCGGCGGATTGCGTTGATCTGCCGATCCTTCTGCAGAATCTCGCGAGATACGTTGAGCGACAAGTCTTGTGCGTCAACGACACCCTTGATGAACCGCAGGTACTCGGGCATGAGCTCGTCGCAGTCGCCCATGATGAACACCCGTTTGACGTACAGCTGCACACCGGTCTTGACGTCGCGGTTGAACAGGTCGAACGGCGCTTGCGACGGGATGAACAGTAATGCCTGGTACTCGAAGGTTCCTTCGGCTTTCATCGCGATGACTTCCAGCGGGTCGTCCCAGGCGTGCGCGATGTGCTTGTAGAACTCTTTGTATTCCTCGGCTGTGACCTCGTCTTTGGACTTCGCCCACAGCGCCTTCATCGAGTTGAGCGTTTCGGTATCAGTGACCGTCTCTTCGCGGGTCTCGTCGGACCCCTCGTCAGCACCTGCAACGGGGACCTGGATCGTGCGCTCGACCTCCATCCGGATCGGCCACGCGATGAAGTCCGAATACTGCTTGACCAGACTCTTGAGCTTCCATTCCGAGGTGTAGTCGTGCAGCTCGTCCTCGAGGTCCTCAGGCTTGAGATGCAGGGTCACCGACGTGCCTTGCGGCGCACCCTCGACGGCTTCGATGGTGTAGGTGCCTGCACCGGTGGATTCCCACTTGGTGGCCTCGCTCTCACCGGCCTTACGGGTGAGCAATTCGACCTTGTCGGCCACCATGAACGACGAGTAGAAACCGATGCCGAACTGGCCGATGAGCTCTTCGGAGGACTCGGCGTTCTTGGCTTCTTTGAGCTGTTGGCGAAGTTCGGCGGTCCCCGACTTGGCCAGTGTGCCAATCAGATCCACCACCTCGGCACGGGTCATGCCGATGCCGTTGTCCCGGATGGTGAGAGTCCGGGCATCTTTGTCGATGTCGATCTCGATGTGCAGGTCGGAGGTGTCGACGTCCAGATCCTTATTACGCAGCGCTTCGAGGCGCACCTTGTCCAGCGCATCAGAAGCATTCGAGATCAACTCCCGTAAAAACGAGTCTTTGTTCGAGTACACCGAGTGGACCATCAAATCCAGCAGTTGCCGGGCCTCGGCCTGGAATTCCAGCTGCTCGACCTGCGCGTTCATGAGTTTCCTTCCGACGTGTCGATCGCGTCCGAATGTATCGAGACGCGATCCGCCGGTCAGCCTCGGGTGGCGGCTAACAGTCGGTGGTCGTCGGTCGCCTGGCGGCAACCAGTTCGTCGACCACTTCCGCAAGGCAGGCAATCCGGGGGCGGCGGCCATGTCCACGGCGATCCGGCTTCCCGGTGGCGCGGCTGATGCAGCACCGCAACTTTCAGATGACCTGGAAGCTGAGTCAGCACGCCTGGTTCTGGGGCGGGTCCGTCAGCTGCAGACTGTGCGGTGCCCCGCAATGCACCGTCAGGACATCAGCGAGGCCGCACGCGGCGACCGTGCGGGCCACCGACGTTTGGTGGCTGACCAGGCACAACTCGATCCCGCGTTGACGGCACCAGCGCGCCGCGTCAGCCAGCGCCAGGTAGGACGAGCACGACATGAAGTCCACGCTGTTCACGTCGACAATGAAAAGCTGCGGCGCAGTCGCGAACGCCGAGGCTTCGGCGAGCAGTCGACGCCAGGTCTCGTCGTTGTTGGCGTCGATCTCGCCGCCGACGTAGACGATCACCGCCGCGTCGAAGCCCTGCACGGCCGCACGCAGCGTGCTGTGTTCAGCTCCGAGTTCGGCAACCAGGCGGGGCGTCAACCGCACCGGCGCGGCAAACACTTCAGTGACGGCCAGGCTCATGCTGCGCTCCTCCATTCCGTGCAGACAGGGTGGGCATCTGCCCGGGTTCACGCCGCATGTCAGCTGGCTTGGCTCAGCACGTAGCTATTAGGCGGACAGCCGTGAAAACGCAGACAGACTGTCGTGCCAGCCTGCCCGCCGTCGATAAAGCACTCGTCAGCCAACGAGCGCATCAACATGATGCCGCGACCGCGTACCGCGTTGATGGCCGCGGGATTGGGTTCGATCCACCGGCCGTAGTCGCTGATGCAGACCTTGAGTTCGGTGGTCACCGGGCTGTAGGTGATCTGCAGCGTCATGCTGCCGACCTGCTCGACGACCTGGTACGCGTGATCGGCGCAATTGGACAGGGCTTCGTCCGCGGCGAGCACGATGTCGGCCGAGCGGTCCTCGTCGAGTTCCAGGTTGCGGCTCAGCCAGTCGTTCAGGTCGCGCCGGAACATCGCCACGGTGTGCGGGTCAGCGGTCCCGGTGTGCGAAAGCCAGAGCTGGTCGGCTTCACTGAAACCGACCTGATCGCTGGACGTCGTACCGCTCACGGGCTGTGGGCTACCCCATAGGTGGGGCGGATACACCTGATGTGATCAGTCCCCCAGTGCTTTAGGGCGTGACCCGACGGTTTCGATCACCGACCGGGCACCGAAGGGCCGGTCAGCTCAGCTTTTGACGCCGGCGCGGTGCGCTCACCTAGTCAGGACCGAGGTGTAGTAGATGGTGTCGGCCATCGTCACCGAGTCGTGGGCCTGCGGAACCAGGTCCAGCCCGTGCTCGGCCAGCAACTCACTCATCTGGGTGCCGCTGGACTGCCAACCCAGGCGTTGCAGGTATTCGGCGACATCCTTGCGCTCGCCTTCGAAGCCGAGGTTCTCCCAGTCCAACTCGAAGCCGTGCGCACGCCACTTGGCGGTGGACCGGCGCATCATCTCGCGCGCCTGCTCGACGTCGCGCTCGGGCCGGTCCGGGATGGCTTCGACCGCCAACCGGCTGCCCGACGCACTGAGCGCGGTGATGTTGTCCATCAGGCGGTCCTGCGCTTCCGGCGGAAGGTATCCGAGCAGTCCTTCGGCGATCCAGGCCGTCGGCCGGTTCGTGTCCAGGCCTGCCTCGCGCAACGCGGTGGGCCAGTCCTGTCGCAGATCGATGGCGACGGTGCGCAAGTCGACTTTGGGAGCAGCGCCCAGGCCTGCCAGGGTGGTGGTCTTGAACGCGATCACCTCTGGCTGGTCGATCTCGAACACGGTCATGTCCGCCGGCCAGTCCAGCCGATAGGCGCGGGCATCCAACCCGGAGGCCAGGATGACCGCCTGCCGGACACCGGCCTGCACCGCGTCCTGGAAGAACCCGTCGAAGAATCGGGTGCGGGCGGCCATGGCGTCCGGCATGTGCTCGAGCTTCCAGCTCGATTCGTCGTCGTCGACGTCAGCGGCGGCCAGGTCGCCGGACACCCAGCGCGTGAAGAAGTCGACGCCCACGGCGCGGACCAGCGGTTCCGCGAACTGGTCGTCGATCACCGGGTTGTCGGCATTGGTCGCGATCGCGCGGGCCGCGGCCACCATGGTGGCGGTGGCGCCCACGCTGGTGGCCAGGTCCCAGGTGTCGTTGTCGGTACGTGGCACGAAGCATTCCCCTCATCCAACCGGTGATACTTAGCCAGTATAACACTTAGCTAGGTTAATAATCGGTCTGCGCGGGGGTGCAGCGTCAGCGTCGCCCCGGGCCGCCGGGACCTCCTGGGCCCCCGGGCCCGGCGGGCCCGCCGGGCCCACCCGGTCCGCCCGGTCCACCCGGCCCTCCTGGGCCGTTCACCGCGGGCAGCACGAACACGCATTCATTCAGTTCCACGCTCCACGCCCAACCGGGTGCGCAGTCGTCGGCGCGGCTTGGCGCCGGAGTGATCACCACCGGAACCATCGTTGTCGTCAGGGCGACAGCGCCGAGTGCGAAACGCCGCACAGAACGGTTCATCACCCACCTCCTGTATGCAACCGGTAACGAGCGATTGTCCTCCTACCGGGACCTTCGAGGGAAGAGGCGGTACCGGACGGTTTCTCACCTCACCCGAATCGCAGGCCGCGCTTGCGCGCCCACACCACCGCGGCCGAAGTCCCGATCACCCACACCAGCAGCGCCATGCCGAGATGGACAAAGCTTTTCGTGTCGCGCCCGAGCACCGGTCCGATCGCGGCCGGAATCTGGGTCCACAGGAAGCGGTGCTCGACGCCGTCCATCGGGTCGGCGACGTAGTAGAGGGCGTAGGGAAGGGTGATCGCCGTCAGCCAGCCGATGCTGCGGCGCAGATTGTGGCGTTGCCGCCAGCGCCGCAACAGGGGCTCGACGGAGACCGGATGCAGCACCGAGATGACGTTGCCCACGCCGATCCAAGACATGATGGGCACCGCGACGTTCGGAATCGTCATCGCCAGTTGGGATATTCCCTCCTTCCACACCGTCAACGCCGCCGCCGCCGCAAGGGTCGGTATCCCGACGATCGCTATCAGCGCCAGATTCTTGATCACCAGGACCCGCCACAGCGCAACCCCGTCGGACAACCCTTTCGTGACCCGAAAGTGGTCGGCACCAAGAAGATTCGTGGTGGTGACATCGGCGAGAACGAACGAGGAGAAGTAGGTGCTGACCAGGACCACCCAGTCGAGCTGATGGTGATGGAAGTGACGGGTGGAGTGGTGCTCGTAGACGGTGGTCAGCGGTTGCACCAGCAACCAGACCGCAGCCAGGACGAGGTTGGCGACCACGCCGGACAACCAGGTCCACGGCGGCTGGAACGCCCAGCGGATCTCGGCCCACACCGCCGGCAACAGCGGTTTGGCGAAGTCCCGCGCGGCGCGTCGGGCCGCATAAGGGCGAGACGCCGAAGCGCGCACGATCGCCCGTAACGCAGTGCGCAGCCGCGACGCGGTTGCGGTCACGATTCAAAGCTCCCAGTCGACAGTGAAGTCATGCCGAAGCACCAAGTCGACCAGGATATCGGTGCGATCCGCGAGTAACCATGACTCGATCGTGAACGCGTCGTGCGCAAAAAAGGCGTAATTGGTGGATGTTTCGGGCGTGGTTCGCGAGCGGTACACGATGGCGTCCAGATCGTGCCACCAGCGTCGGGCGGCGTCGGCGAGCTGATGGCACTGTTGCCAGACGCGGGCCTGCTGCCCCGTGCTGATCTGGTCGTCGACGTCCAGGGCATCCAGGTTGCGTTGGGTCCGCAGGTCGAGAATCCGCAACGGTCGATTCGAGACCAGACGGACCACGTGCTGATCGACGTGGTCGGCGGGAATCACCCGTCCGGTGTCGCGGTAGCGCTCGCGGAAGGCGCCTTCGTGGGCGGTCGCGGCGTAGCGGGTACGGAATCCTCCCGACGACGGGTCGAACCTGAAGCGCGGCTGGGGAAATCCGCCCCAGGTCCACTGCGCAGGTTCGGCGGCCTCGACCCGCCACAACACGACGCCGGCGGACAGGGTGCGACTGGCCAGTCCGGCCGGTCGCTGCCAGGGCAACGGGCCGCGATACCCGGCCGCAACGCTAGGCACCGACGGCGGCGAGCAGCTGCCATGCCGTGGCGGCGGTCTTCTTCCGGCGCAAACCTTCGGAGATCGACGCGCCCGCCAACTCGTCGCGTCTGATGCGCATGACGCGGTCAGCAGCCACCGCGTCGGAGGTGAATCGCGCGAGCAATTCCAGGATCTGGGGCAGGTCGGTGCGCAACCGGCCATCGGCGAACTGCCAGGACGGGAACCAGGTGTTGTTGCCGACCGTCGCGCCGAGCACTTTGCCGCGTCGGCGCAACTCGTGCACCGCCTGCGGCGTCTCGTAACCCAGGCGCGACTGGACTTCGCGCGTGGAGATGGCCCCGGCCCGAAAGTCGTCCATCAGTCCCTGGCGGCGTTCGTTGTTCAGCGTGCGGGCGGCGGCACGTTCCAGCTCCCCCATGGGCGAGGTCGGCGCGCCCAGCATGGCGTCGAGCAGCTTGGCGAAACCGGGATCGCGCCGAACTCTTTCCTCGACCTGGCTGACGAGCGTGCTCATCGGAGACATGCAACCCATCCTATCCGAACCGCCGCTAATTTAAACAATTGAAACACGCTCAGCCTGGCGGGCGGGAATACCTGCGGCGCACCACCACCACCCCGAGCAAGACCGGCACCGCCAGCACGGCCAGCCATGGGATGAGGAATCCGACCATCAACACAGCGCGGTGAGCGGTCGATAGCAAGGAATGCCAACCACGTTCGAGCGAGCCGAGAAAACCGGCACGGTCCACCGTCGGCTCGGCCGAGAGGTTGACGGTAATGGTGGCGTAGGCGACGTCGTCGTGCAGCGCGGTGCGCTGAGCCTTGAGTGAGTCGAGTTCGGCCTGCCGCTGCGTCAGTGAGGACTCGGCGGAGAGCAGGTCGGCGGTGTTGGTTGCCTTCGCCATCAGTTCCAGCAGCCGGGTGACGGAGGTTTGCAACGCGTCGATGCGCGCATCCAGGTCCACCCGCTGCGTGGTGACATCGGTGTAGCGGATCGACATCGATTGCACTGCACCGAGTTTCTTGGCGTCAGCCAAGATGGCATCCACCTTGTCTGCCGGGATGCGCAACACCAGATCAACCATCGGTGACGACGACGTCGAGTGCTCGGCTCGGGAGTCGACCCGTCCACCGGCATCGCTGACGGACGACACCAGCCGGTCGGCGGCCGCCGCGGGTTCGGCCACCCGCAGCCGCAGCGATCCGTTGGTGACGACATCGCGGGGTGTGGAGAAATCTTGCGGGGCTTCTGGTGACCCCAAAGGTGCCGGGACGACGGTGTTTTCCGCTATTCCACCTCTTATCGCCGGCCGGCCCGCCATCGTGGACGGCGCGGGTTTGCCTGCCACCGCGCCATTGCGCGTGGCGGCGGCGGAGTCCTCACGGCCGAGCGACCAGACCCATCCGGTAGCCAGCACCAGCAGGCCCGCCACCGCCACCGCAATGACGTTGCGCAGCTTGACTGTTCGGGGCTCGCGTGCGGACCTGGACGTGATCGCGACGGGAAGACCTGAGTCGGTGCCCCGGTCCCAACCGGCCGGCGCTTCGACGGGTTGCAGCACGCGGTGCGGGATCTGCCCCTCGGCTATCACCCGGCCTTCTCGGCTGGCGACGTAGGCGGTGAACCGGCACAGCACGCCGAACCGCACCGAGGTGTCGACGATCCGTTGTGCCAGTTCGGGGCGCGAGCCGTGACCGTTGCCGGCGAATGCTGAGACGTACCAATCCTCGAGGTCGCGCAGATGCGCCCGCGCCCAGCGGGCGGTGACCCCGAGGGCGTCACAGCGCTCTACCGTCACAGTCCTGGACCACGCCTCGCCCGAACCGCTGACACCACTGACCGTCAGCGACCCCGTCGCATCCCCGCGGTACCGGCCGGCCACCACCAGCGGGATGCCCGGATAGAGGTCGGGTAGCCGGGCCGGGCTGGCGGTGTCGTCGATGGTCGCCAACCCCTCGGCGCTCAGGGTGAGCGCGTACGCGAGGGGCGTTTGGATGCGGCGGTGAATCGATTCCATCGCTTCGTCGAGGCGGTCTTCACTTTCGACGAATTCGGCGCTGCCGCCGCCCATTCCGGCCAGCCGGCCGAGGAATCCCCCGTTGGCAACCTGATCGATGCCGACCGCATGCACCCGTACCGCGCTCAGGTCATCGGCGACGCCGCGCAGGATCTGGTCCTCGTTGCCCACGTGTCCATCGGTGACCAGGACGACGACGGCGTCACGCGCATCCGCAGTCCCGCATAGCAGTTCGAGTGCATGGCGCAGGGGCGCGAGGAGGTCCTTGCCGCCGGCGGCATCGACGCGGGCGAAATGCTCGACGGCGCGGTACCGGTTGCGGTCGCTGGCCTCGACCAGTTCGTCGGGGAGGCCCTGCGGGTGGTCGAAGCGGTCGGCGAAGGTGAGCACCGCGAACCGGTCGTCGCTGCGGAGGGAGTCGATGATGCGTGCAGCGGCCCGCCGCGCGGCAGGCATCTTCCATCCGGCCATGCCGGCGGAGCGGTCCAGCACCAGCACCAGATCGAGCGGACGCCGCGGTGCGCCGTCGTCCGGCGGCAACACGGTGAGCTGGTAGGTGCCCTCGTCACCGTCGGCGTCGGGAACCAGGACGAGCGTCGCGGTGTGGTCGTCGGTGCCATAACGCAACCGCAGGATGAAGTCCCGGTCAGCTCGTTCGCCGGGCTGCACCCGTAAGCGTCCATCGTCGCAGGCCACGGTGGGCAGGTTGGAGCGCACCTCGGACAGATCCAGACCGGCGGGATCGATCCCGACCTCGATGCTCAGTGCAACCGGATGGGGAAATCCGGGCAAGAGCACCGGCGGGGTGATGCGCGACGCGTCGGGAACCGCGTCGGTGTCGTCGGCGTAGCCGTCGCCGACCGGGAGGCCGGTGCGCGGCTTGCCGGGCACGTATCGCGGCGCAACGACGAGTGGAATGCGCAGCGTTGCCTCGCCGTCCCGGTAGCTCAGCGGGTTGACCAGCGTGATCGCGACGCCGATCCGCTCACCCGGCTTCAAGTTGGCGACCCGCATGGTGAAGATGTCCGGTCGCTCCTCCTCGGTGATGGCGGCCGCCCGGCCCGCCGCGACCGCGTCGTCGTAGGCCCGGCGAGCAGCCTCCCGCTCACGTAACTCGGCGGCGACGGGCCGGCCGTCGACCGTCACCTGCATCCGGGTGACCGCGGCGTGTGCGGGCAGTGGGAAGACGTAGCTGGCCTCCAGCGCAATGTCGAAGGTGTTGACGAATTCCTGGCGCACCTCGATTTGGCTGGTGAGCCCGGTGATCTCGACCCGCACGTCGATGCGATCGAGCGGGAGGTTGCCTCGCTCGGTGCGCAGCGCGCCCAACCCGGAGGGGCTGTCGGCGTGCTGCGCCGCGGTCGCTGATGTGACGTTGGGGACGGTCATGATGAGCTCCGATCATCAAGGGCCAGCAGACCGCGATCGGCCAGCAGTTGCATCAGCGGCGCGGCGGCCGCCCGGATCGCGTGGATGTCGTCGTGGTCAGGCTGACCGGGGACCAGCAGCAGCGTGCCACCGGGCAGACTCACCGCGGTCAGCGTGGTGACCTCGGCATCGCTTGTGCCGTTGGTTGCGGCCTCGGTGGGCGGATCGGCCCAGAACCGGGCTCTGCGGGCGGGCTCCGGCGTGGGTGTCGATACTGCCTGCACGCCCAGCAGGTGGTCGGGCACGCCGGCGATGGCCCGCAGCTTGTCCTCGCCGGCCCCGGCCAGCTCGGCCTGGATGTCTGCCAGCGAAAATCCCTGTGCCTGCAGTCTTTTCACGGCGACGATCTGGAGTAGTTGGCGGGTGGTGTAGACCGCATTACGCCCCTGCATGACCGGCCGGTCCACCAGCCCGGTGGTGGTGTACCAGCGCACGACGCGTCGATCAGGCAGGTCGCGGACCCGCCCGTTGCGCGCACCCGGGTATGCAGGACTGTCCAGCGCGGCGGCCACCCGGCCGACCAGCTCATCCAGGGTCCACGACGGACTGTCGGGCATGAGTTGATAGTGACACTGTTAGCATTACACTGTCAATGTTGGTGCTCAGGTCGCGAATTTCCGGTTCGCATGGTGGATGCTAGGAAGGCCATTCATGTTCTGCGAAGGAGAGCCGATCGTGCCTGCTGCCGACGGTCGCGATTCGCCCGCCCGACGCCACCCACGGCGGACAGCGCCGGGTCTTGTCCGATTGGCGCTCGTGTGCAGTGTCGCCCTAGCCGGGTGCAGCCACGTCGTACCTGGCACTGCGAAGGTCGCCGAGCGGGGCTCGACATCGTCGAGCGGACCCATCCAGCCGTCGCAACTGGACGACCTGTTGACGCCGTCGGGGTCGTTTTCCGTGGTGCCCGGCAATCCGCTTTCTGAGGAGGACATGCAATCGGCGCTGTTCATCGGCGCTGATCCAGCGGCATGTCATGGGGTGGTCGGCTTCGGCCGCTATCCCCTGTTCCCGGCGACGTACACCGGACGCGAAGCCCGCACCCAGCAGGACCGACGGTTAGACCAGCATCAGCTGCTGGAGGTTTCGGCCACCTATCCGGCCACCTTCAACGCCGCCGATTTCCTGAACTCGGTGCGCAAAACCGTGACCGACTGCCATCACCCCGTCACCGCCTGGGGTGACAGCGGACGCAAGAGCACCGTCAACCCGACGCCGTTGATGCAGAGTCCGCCCGATGTTGCACAGTGGATCACCAACCTGGCCGGGCAGCAATGGACTTGCGAATTCGCCGTGATCGCCAAAGCCAATGTGATTTCGGAGATCGTCGGCTGCTCCCCCGACCGATCCGTGGACCTCGAGGCACTGGTCGCCAAGCGCCTCAAGAAAATTGCCGAACTGCTTAGGTCGACCTCGTGAACATCGTTGCGAATCAACCGGATTCGTCAGCGTGAGCCGCGACCCGTCTGCTGCTGCAATTCGTCGATGAGGTCCGAGGCTTTCGCCTTGGTCAGCTCATCTGGTACGTCGTAGTCGGCTTCCCGGGCGAGCGTGTCCAGATAACTGCGCTGGGCTCCGGTCATCGGCTCATCTCCGGTGACCCACTCGGACGTATCCTTCTCCGCGTTCTCCAGCGGCGCCTGTCGGCTCTCTTCGTTCATGTCATCCCACCTCCGCCGAGAGGGATAGCCGTCGCACACCTGTTCGAAACATCGGAAGTTTGGGCGTTGATCAGCGCCCTGCGACGCCCACGGTGAGCAGGACGCACCCCACCGCAGCAAGCAGACCGGCGACTTCCAGGCGCCGCCGCGAGCCCACCCAGTTGTTCACTGCGGTCATCGTTCGGCGGGTGGCATCCGGCGCCAGCAAGCAGGCGACGAGCGAGATCTCCACCGCCGCAGCAGCAACGACGTTGAACAACAACAACGCGCCCACCTGGGTCATCGCGGCGGCGCCGGAGGCCAGGATGACGGCCAGCGCCGCCAGGTAGTCCACCGACGGCAGGGCGATCCCCAGCCCGGCCACCGTCGCGACCCACAGCGCTTCGCCGTTCAGGAGCTGCCGAACCCGCGCCGGCAGTCTTTGGACGATGGACTCACGCCGGTCAGCATCTGCGGCCGGGCCACGGACGCGACGCCAGAGAACGGTCGCGGCCAGCACAGCGGCGGCCAGCACGGCCAATGCGCCGAGAAAGACCTGGACGTTGGGCAAGGAGAGATGGCCAGCGGCAATTACCCGTCGTCGCAGCACGAAGATCACGACCAGACCCACGGTGACTCCCATGGCGAAGCCGCCGCACAGGAACGCGATCAACTGCAGGGTCGGTTTCGGTCTGTTGAGCATGAGCACCGTCATGCCGATCCGGAACGGTTCCAGGCTGACGGCCAGGGCCATCACCAGGATGGTGATCCACAATGCGTCAGATTTCCGCTGCCGGAGAAGCGGTGTCGATGCTGACCAGTTCGGCCAGACCGCTCATGGTGAGGGCCGACATCAGCAGGGGGTGGGCGATGAGATGAATGTCGTCGGCATGGGCGAACAACGCGTTGATCGCGGCACTGTCCAGGTACTCCACGGCACTGAGATCGACGGTCAGCTTTTCCTCCGCGGCTTGGCCGGTTGCATTGGCCAAAGCCTGGTTGAAAGCATCGATATTGCTCAGATCGATCTCCCCCACCGCAAGCAGCACCAGCCTTCCGCCGTCCGTGCGCGCCGTATCGAGGGTCAGCAGGGTGGACATCAGGCAATCCTCGCAGATAGGCGGACGATGGTTCCGGCGTTGTCGGTGTCGATGGTCACCTCTTGCATCAGGCGTCGCATCAGTGCGATTCCGCGTCCGCGCTCGGATTTGACCGACGGCTCGGTGGCGGGTTTCCAGGAACCGGTGTCGGTGATGGTCAATTGCACTTCGTCGACCAGCGCGACCGCATCCAGACAGATGGTGCCCGGCGAATCGTTGCGGTGGCCGTGCTCGATGGCGTTGGAGACGGCTTCGCCGGCGGCGATCAGCACGTTCGTGGTCTGCTCTGGACGCATGCGGGTACTGGTCAACCAGCGGCGCAGAGCGCTACGCGTCGGCGCCAGGTGGCTGGCATCGGGCGGGAACTTCAATTCCAGCGGGGCCGGGTGGCGGTGGAGCAGCAGGACGACGTCGTCCTGATAACCACCCGTCGGTTCGACGCGGGACATGATCTCATTGGCCAGCTGATCCAGCTCGGCGGTTTGGGCGCCTTGCACGACGGCGGCGACCTCGGCGATACCGTGCTCCAGCGGGACGCGGCGGCGCTCAACCAGACCGTCGGTGTAGAGCACCAGTGTGGAACGGACCGGCATGATCACTGACGCTTCGGGACGAGACCAGTCGCGTCGCACCCCTAACGCAATGGTGTGCCCATCGTCGAGGATCTGGACGGTGCCATCGGCATGGACGAGGATCGGCGGCGGATGGCCGGCGCTGGAATACACCAACTCACCGGTCCCGGGGTTGAGCACCACACACACGGCGGTGGTGCACTGGGCGCCGGGCAGCCGCGCAGCGAAGCGGTCCATCCCGGACAGGGCGGCGGCGGGACTGGGGTTGTCGAAGAGCAGCGCGCGACACGCGCTGCGCACCTGACCCATCACGGTCGCGGCGGTCAGATCGTGGCCCACGCAGTCGCCGACCACCATCGCGATGCGACCATCGTCCAGCTCGACGACGTCGTACCAGTCGCCACCGACCTGCAGGGGCCGGCTGGCGGCCTGGTATCGCACCACGAATCCGCCCGGCAGGTGGGCCGGTCCGAGAATCGCGTGCTGCAGCGCCAGGGCCGTCTCGCGCTGCTGGTCGACCTGGTACACCCGCTGCAGGCCCTGTCCGAGACGACCGGCCAGCACCGTGAGCAGCGTCTGGTCCTCGAGGGTGAACCGTCGACGGTCGTCCAGATCGATCCAGACGACCAGCACGCCCTCGGGATGCTGCAGAGCGATGCCTGCGGTACCCGGCTCGGTGGTGTTCGGCGTGAGCAGGTCGCCCTCGCGTAACGCGTTCAGCAGTTGGCGGGTGCGCGCCGGAAGATCGGCCCACTGCACGGACTCACCGACCGCCACGACCTGAGGGATGTAGCCGGGGTTTGGCTGGGAGCTGCCGGCGGGAAAGGTGACCGCCAGGACACGACGGGCGCGCCACTGCCGGCGCAACTCCTCAGCCGCGGCGCGAAGTGCGTCGTCGAGGGTGTCTGCTTGCGCAAGTTCCTGGTTGAGCGCATGTTCGCGGCCGGCTGCCAGGGCCAAGGCGATGGCCGCGTGGCGGGCGAAGTCACTCACCAGGTCGAGATAGTCGGCGCCGAACTGCGGCTGCTGCGGGTGCCGGGCGACCGCGATCACGCCCAGCACGGCGTCCTGGGCGATCAACGGCATGACGATCGCCGGGCGTTCGCCGACGTCGGTGAACCCCTCGATCGGGTAGGCGAAGGAATCCGTGATCAACGGCAGGCCGCGTCGCGCCACGCCACCGGTGGTGGAGCCTTCCATCGGGACCTGCCGACCGATCACCTCCGACGCGTACCGGCCGGCGGTAGCGGCCACGACCAGCGTGTCCACCTCGTCGGCCGGCAGGTCGGGCTCCCCCGGGACCAGCAGAATCGCCTGCTCGGCGTCGGCCAGCTCCAGCGCTCTGTTCACGATGAGCTGCAACGGGCCCGTCTGCGGGTCGCCGGATAACAGCGCGGTGGTGATTTCGCGGCTGGCCTTCGTCCATTTCGCCGACTCTCGTTCCCCTTCGAAGAGTCGCGCGTTATCGATGGCGGCGGCCGCGGCGGAGGCCAAGGCCCACACGGCACCTTCGTGGGAGTCATTGAACACCCGGCCGGGCCGGTCGTCGGCGAGGTAGAGGCTGCCGAAGTCGACGCCCCGCACTGTGATGGGTATTGCGAGCAGTGCCCGCAGTGGCGGGTCGCAGGCGGTTAGGGCACCGGCCTGCGGGTGAGTGCCCAGGTCGTCGATGCGGATACCCTCGCCCACCGGCAGGGCGCCCAGCTGCCGCGCGGTGGTGTCGTCGAGGCCGTTGTGCACGAACGTTGTCAGCGCTTCATCCGATGCGCGGATAGCGAGGGTCCCGTACGGGGCGCCGGTCAGTTCCATCGCCGCGTTGACGATCCGGTGCAACGTCACGTTCAGGTCCAGATCCGAACCGATCTCGACGATGACCCGGACCAGTTGTTCCATCTGGTCCCGTGCCGCCACCAGCTCATCGAGCTGTTCATGCATGCGGGTAACCAGGTCACGCCGTCCCAGCCAGGCGAGAGCAGCTTCTCCCCGGTGGTTGGTCATAGAAACAACCTAAACCCTGGGTGGGTGGTTCTTGCTCAACGCTTGAATCGTCGTGGCGCGCGGGGCCCCGAGCCGAGCCGCAGCGGGTGAGTAATCGACTACTCGGGTTGCTTACCCGTCGTCGGCGCCGAACGCCGCCCGCTGCACTTCGCGCAGCGCATGCAGCTGTTCGAGGTAGTGCTCCAGCGAGTGATGGACGAAGCGCGCCGACACTGTGGTGGTGCCACCGGCGGCCAGGGCCAGCAGTGTCTCCGCTGTCGCGTCCGGTTTCGCGACGGGATCGAGGGGATGCTCGGCAGGCATGACGACCTCGAAGCCGGCGGGTAGTTCGTACCTTGGCAGCCACTGGGCTGCTGTCTCGATGGAGACGTTGAACGGGCACCAGCCGTCGGCGAGGGTGACCGCCCGCCGCAGGGAGCGTCGGGTGCGGCCGCCGATCCACAGCGGCAGGTGCTGCTGCAGCGCACACGGGTCGACCGTCAGTCCGCGGAATGAGTAGTAGTCGCCTGCATAGGTGGGTTCGTTGCTCGGCAGCGCGACTCGCAGTGCGCGCAAAGCGTCGTCGCCGCGGGCGCCGCGGTCTTCGAACGGGGCGCCCAGCAGGTCGAACTCCTCTTTCAGGGACCCGACGCCCAGCCCGAGGATCACCCGTCCCGCGCTGACGTGATCGAGTGTGCCGTAACGCTTGACGATTTCCAGCGGGTGGTGATAGCCGAGCACCAGGGTCATGGTGGCGAAGCGGATCCGCGTGGTGCGCGCCGCAACGTAGCCGAACGTGGCGAGCGGATCCCAGTAGCGCGCGCCGCGTCGCGCCGTCTCGGTCGAGGGCAGCCCGATGTGCTCGCTGCACGTCATGTGGTGGTAGCCGAGTCGGTCAGCGACCTCTGCGACCCGTCCGATTTCCTGGATACCTGCGTCTTTCTCCCACTGCAGCGGCGCCCCACCGACATTGGTGACGACCGGGGTGGCGATGCCGAGTTTCACCGCAGCGGCTCTTCGCCCGCCAGGATGGTGCGGTGCATCAGGCGACCGCTGTCCTCCGGGTAGGGCAGCACCCGGTGCATGGTGCCGGTGTTGTCCCAGATCAGCAGATCGCCGGGCTGCCACTGGTGTTGGTAGACATACTGGGGCTGGGTGGCCCAATCACGAAGGCGTGCAAGCAACGCGCGGCTGTCCTCGACCGACAATCCGAGGACGTAATCGGCGGTTGCGCCCAGCAGCAGTGACTTGCGGCCAGATTGATGGGTCCACACCAGCGGACAGGTCTTGGTGGACGACTGTTGCCAGAATGCCACTTCGGTGTAGCTCATCTCCGGCGTCACGTAGTACTGCGAGCGTTCCGCGCTGTGCACGACGCGCAGTTGCGCGATCTGTTGCTTGGCTGTCTCCGGCAGGTCGTCGTAGGCCGCGTAGGTGTTGCAGAATTCGGTTTGGCCGCCGGTGTCGGAGAGCGTGACCGCCCGCAGTAGCGTGGCCAGATTCGGCAGCGGCTGCAGGGAACCGTCGAAGTGCCAAAACATGGATCCCTTCAGGTATTTGGCCCGCTGGTTCACCTTCTCGTCGAGTGAGATCTTGTTGATGCCGCCCTGACCTTCGTTGGCGACCACAGTGCCGAGTGTGTTGGCGATAGCCACTTGCTGCTCGTCGCCGATGTCCAGCCCGCGGAAGAACACCACGCCGCGTTGTTCGAGGATCTCGCGGATCGAGGCGGCCTCGCGGCCGCTGAGCAGCGTGTCGAGGTCGGTTCTGATCTCGCTGCCGATCGTCGTTGTCACGTCGACGATTTCGAGCTGCGCGGAGCTGAGGCCCATGAGCTTCAGCTCACTCTCGTGAGGATCGTGGTGGCCGAATGCTTGACCCGCGGCTGCTTCCACAACTCGACGGCCAGCGAGACGGTGATCAGCGAATAGAGCAGGTTGCGCAGGTTCGCGACGTCTTCGGGCAACTCCTCGGCGTAGTCGAACTTGTCGACGTAGGCGACCGCCTCTTCGGCATACGGGAAGATTTCGTCATAGAACGTCCGGATCTGATCCATCGAGCTGCTCACCCGTTTGACGTAGCGCTGGTGCCCGTCTTCGATCGCCCACTCCGGCACCAGATGTTCCAGATGTGAGAATCCCTCCGGCAGGATGCTTTTCACTTGATCTTTGCCTTTTCGCCGGCCTCGACATAGTCGCCGACCACTTTGTGCAGATGCCGCAACAAGATCTCCTCGTCGTTCATCGTGAAATGCGTGAGGACACCGCTGTTGAGCATCGCCTGCAACCCTTCGGAAGGACTGGCGTCTTCCAGGATGATGTCGTTGAGGTAGGTCACGGTGAGTTCCTGGCCGAGTCGCTCCTTATGCGATGTCGGTGGCTGGTAGTACATCTCGGCTTCGAAGATGTGCGAGTGCGGACCCGTCGGCCAGTGTGCATGGGTGCTGAATCCCGACGACCCGAAGATGATAACGAAGTTGGGGAAGAACTGGAACGAATCGAAGCCGTATTTCTCGGATTTGGTGGGGTTGATGCCCTCCGGCATCGGACCCCGATCGAGTTTCTTGTTCCACGGCCCAGCCGCGCTGGCTTCCATCACACATTCGATTGGCTTGGAGTACTCCGTCTTTCGCGACGGCTCACCGGAGAAGGAGAACATCCGGTGCGGGCCGTTCAGTTGATAGGCCAGCGCGTCGGTAAACGGGTTGGGCTTGTCCAGGGCGTCTCTGGCCTCCGCGGTGACGCTGCCGAATGAGGTCGCGTGCAGATACGGGCCGTGGTAGCTTTCCGCGAAGCCATCGACGAATATCTTCCAGTTGCACTGCAATTCGGCGGTGAACTTGTAGACCTGGTGCGGACCTTCGAAGGGGTAGCCCTCGATGCCATGGGCGAGCTCACCGAGGTAGGAGCGCAGGGACTCGGTGTTATCAGGGTTGAGATTGATGAAGATGAAGCCTTCCCACACCTCGCACTGGACCGCCGGCACCCGGCAACTGTCGGCGTCGAAGTCCAGCAGCAGATCCTTGCGGGTGGCCGCGTGCAGCGTGCCGTCCAACTTATAACGCCATCCGTGGAAGCGGCAGTACAGCAACGGCGCGCGGCCGGACACCTCCTGGAAGGGATCGTCCTCCCACAGCATTTTGTTGCCACGGTGCGGGCAGATGTTGTGGAAAGCGCGGACCACGCCGTCCTTGCCCCGCACGATGATGATCGAGGTGTTCAGAAATCTGAGCTCGCGGGTGAAGTAGCTGCCCGAACGCGGGACGCGCTCGACGCGGCCCATGTAGAGCCACGTTTTCTTGAAGATGTGTTCGCGTTCTTTTTCGTAGAACTCTGTCGACACGCAGTCTTCCAGCGAGACCGGACCGCGCCCGAGTTCGGGGTAGGCGTCGGTCCAGTGTCCGCTTGCGGGTTTGGTCACCAGGCTGTTGTGACTCATGAGGCCCTCCTCGCGCCGACGGTAACAGCTGTCGAAATGCTCCAAACAGATGCAAAACCGCAACACCCTGTTGCATAGTTGGAACGAACCCATGGAGCAGAACCTGACCTTCGACCTCGATGCCCTGCTGATTTTCGGCAGGGTCGTGGAGAGTCGCAGCCTGTCGAAGGCAGCCGCCTTATTGGGTATGCCGAAGTCGACCGTGAGCCGCAAGTTGACCAAGCTGGAATCCGACCTCGGCATCAAGCTGCTGCGCAAGAACACCCATCAACTCACCGTCACCGACCTCGGCGAGCAGATCTACGCCCGTGCGACGAACATTCTCGGCGAAGCCAACGGCGTACGCGCCCTGGTCGAAGCGAGCAGGCAGGAACCACAGGGTGAGCTGCGCGTCGCGATACCGGTGTTCGTCGGCATCGACTACGCATCCCGGGTGGGCGCCAGCTTTCTGCAGCGTTATCCGCAGTCGCGGTTGGACATACGGCTGGTCGACACCATGGTCGACCCGGTCAGAGACGGTTTCGACGTGGTGTTCGGCCCTGGGCCCCTGCAAGATTCGACACTGATCGCACGCAAAGTGTTCGACCTTGAACTGTTTCTGTGCGGAGCACCCGCCTTCGTGGCTGAACTCGGTGCGCCCATCACCGACCCGGCCCAGCTGAACGAGTTGCCCTTCATCGACTTCGGCTTCGGCGGACCGCGCAAGCTCACCGTGGTCAGGGACGAGCAGCGCTGCGAACTATCCCCGCCAGTTCGCGCCCGCGCCAACAACTTTCAGGTGTGCAAGCAGTACATTCGGCAGGGCCTCGGCGTCGGCGCCATGCCCACCCAGATCATCTGCACCGCGGAACTGCGCGAGGGCAGCCTTGTGCCGATCCTGCCGCAGTGGACGTTGGACCCGCTGCCGGTGCACATGATCTACCCGTTCGAGCTGTCGTTCTCCACCCTGATCAGCGCGTTCTACGACACGGCCTGCCAAATCATCACCGAGAACATCGCCCGCAGCCGCGATCTAGAGTTCGGGGCACAGGGACGCGAGGAACCGTTGGGTTCGTAGCCGGGATTCGGTCCTGGATGCGGGATCGTCACCGAGCGGGACGATCCGGGCGGCCAGGTCGGTAACGCCAGCGTCCCGGTAGCTGTTCAGCCGTTTGACGACGGCCGCTTCGTCGCCTGCGGCCATCGTGTCGCCGACGTCCTGGGCGTCGCCCTGCTCGAGCAGTCGAACGTAGTTCGGGGAGAAATCCGCGTGTCCGAGGATCTCACTGGCGTAAGCGCGAGCATCGTCGACGCGGCTGTTCTCACACACGGCGACCGGGATGCCGGCCACGATGCGCGGCGGTTGACGTCCTTCGGCGGCGGCAGTGATTCGGGGGGCGACGTAGTCGCCGATGGCACGTTCGTCGGCCATCCACAGGATGGTGCCGCCAGCTCGTTCGCCGGCCAGCCGCAGCATCGTCGGGCCCAGTGCGGCAAGCAGAACCGTCATCCCAGGTGTGTCCGCGACGTCGATGGAAGCGTTGACCCGGTAGGTGTCGTTGGCGATCTGCACGGGTCCGGGTCCCGCGAATGACGCGTGCAGCACGTCGAGGTAGTCGCGCACCAGACGGGCCGGCCGGTCGTAGGGCAGCCCGAGTTGGTCGCTGATGATCCAGTGGTGCGACGGGCCCAGACCGAGGGTGAATCTGCCGTTGCAGGCGGCGTCGGTGGTCAACGCCTGCTGCGCCATGATCATCGGATGCCGCGTCTGGATCGGGACGACTGCCGTGCCCAGTTCGATGCGTGCAGTCACTTGACCGATCAGTGCCACAGCGGTCATCGCATCCAGATAGCCGGGGACCTGCGGCATCCAGAATGAGGCGAAGCCGTCCGCCTCGGCGGCTGAGGCATCAGCCAGCAGGCCCGCCAGGCGGTCGGCGCGGGTCCGCTCTTTGTCGGAACCGACCATCAGTCCGAGGCGCATCGAATGTCCTCCTCACCGGCGCTCGAGTGCGCCTGTTGTGCACCAGAGCAGCGTCGGGTCAGCGCCCGGCGGTGGCCAGTTGCGGTGGTTGGCGTAGGCCCACACCTCCCACGGATTGTCGTAATAGCCCGCTGTTTGGACCAGGCTGTACCAGTTCTGGTTTCGGTGGAACAGCCAGTACCCGGTAGCGACGACGAATCCGGCGGCCATCCAGCCGGCGTAGCTGAGCGGGAACAACGGGCCGAAGAGCCTGCTCTGCCAGACATGCACCATTTCGTGATCGAGCATCAGACTGTCTGCCTCCGGACCGGTGCCCAGGCTGGTGGTGACATTGCCCAACGTGGTGACAAAGCCGGGGATGCCGATGCCGCCGCGGTAGACATGAGCGCCGGCGCGCCGGCTGAGCACGGCATCGTATCCGGAATCCGGCATGACCTCGTTGACCAGTTGCAGGCCATATCCCAGCGCGGTGCCCGCGGCGCCCCAGGTGTAATCCAACAAGAAAGCGGCCCAGCCGCGCCAGCCCCGGAAGTCGTAGATGTTCAGTTGGCGGCGGATGACCGGGCCGGCCGCGAATGACTTCACAAGGGCAGGCTAGACCGAAATGATTCGGGCGAGTCAAACCCTGGGCAGTTGGCGAGCAGTCTGGCACGGTCATGGGGTGCGCGGGTGTGGCTGAGCGGCTAGGCAGCGGCCTGCAAAGCCGTATACACGGGTTCGAATCCCGTCACTCGCTCCAAGGTTCGGCGTGGCACACGCGTCTAGCCGCGGTATTGCGCCACCCGTTCGGCGTATTCGTCGAGCAGGCGCAGCGACTTGTCGGTCGGTTTGGTCGGCAACAACAGCGCCAGTTGCCCGAATCCCAATTCTTCTGCAGCGCGCCAATATTCGGGATCCTGCGGCGCACCGAACATCGCCAGTGGAACGTCGTGCGTGGCTGCGTCGCGCAATTGGTCGACCCGTCGGCTGATGCGGTCGATCGGGAAGGGATTGGAAATCCAGCCCGCTTGATGCCGCACCACGCGCTTTACAGTGGCATCCGAGTCGCCGCCGATGAAGATGGGCGGGTGGGGTTGCTGCACGGGCTTGGGGCGACTGTACGACGGTTCGAAATCCACATATTTGCCGTGATACTCGGCGGGTTCGTCGGTCCACAGTGCCTTGATCGCCTCGATGCGTTCGTCCAGCAGAGCACCGCGGGTCTTCGGGTCGGTGCCGTGGTCGCGCATTTCCTCGAGATTCCAGCCGGCGCCGACGCCAAACACGAAGCGGCCGTTGGAAATGAGGTCGATGCTCGCGGCTTCCTTGGCCGTGATGATCGGGTCACGTTGAATCAGCAGCGCAATGCCGGTGAACAGTTCGATCTTCGACGTCACCGCCGCGGCTGCGGCCAGCGTGACGAACGGGTCGAGCGTGCGGTAGTAGATCGACGGCAATTCACCCCCGAGCGGGTAGGGCGATTGGCGACTGGCCGGGATATGCGTGTGTTCAGCGACCACCAGCGACTCGAATCCGCGCTCTTCGATGCCGCGCGCCAGTGACACCGTGTCGATGCTGTCGTCGTTGACGAACGTGGCGATCCCGAACTTCATTGCTACTCCTGTCACTCGATTCTGAGTGTGCAGCCCACCAAGGCCGCCCATTTATTCCCCGTAGGCTCCAGCTGCGCGCGGGACGAAACCGTGTGGCCAGGGGTTTCGGCGCCGGCACGTGGAACGTACGTGGCTTCGCTAGGTACCACGGGTCACATCCGCCCCAGGCGTAACAGTGCGGAGATACCCACCCCGCAGCCCACCTCACGGCGACTTTCCCACGCAAGCGCGACAATTGATCGTCGCAGCCAAGCCGAGCGCGGCGACGTGCGAATGTCGCGCATAGCTGGGAAAGTCGCGCTGAGGTGGGCACTGATCTGTTCGGTCCCCAACCGCGCGACTCCGGTCGGGCAGCACAGCCGACGTCAGACAGAGTCAGTCGTAGATGACGTCAAGCCCGCGCCGGCGCAGGTCGGCCAAGACGTCGCGCATGGCGTGCAGCTGTTCGGGGGGATGCCCCACCCAATCCGTAAGTTCGCCAATGATTTTCACGGGCTCACGGGTGCGGTAAGAGTGAGTCGGGTTGCCGGGCAACTTCTTGTCCGTGACGTTCGGATCGTCTTCGAGAGCGCCTTGGGCCGCTACCAGGTAGATACGGCCCGGCCCCTCCCCCTGCGCCAGTTCGGCACCCCACACCGCGGCGTCCAACGTTCGGGTCACGTAGACGTGATTCATGATTCGATTCGGGTCGTAGTTCGACCGACGTCCGGGCACCAGCAGATCACCGACCGCGAGATCGGCTTTGGTGCCGTGCAGGAGCGCCCCGGATTCGTACACTTCGAAAGGCTTCGGCGGGTGCGACACTCCGCGCTCACTCATTCGGCGCCGAGAACGAGAAACGGATCGTGGTGCAGCGAGAGTTCAAGCATGCCAACTCCTTCGGTCAGTTCAGGTCCCGCTCGAACCAGCCGAGCAGGCGTTCGGGATGCCGAGCGCGCCGTGACGCCCGGCGGCTATTTAGTTCGACGTCGCTTGCCGGGCGCCCCCAGCACGTCGGAGTTGGCCAGCGTCTGCGCCTGAGCGGCCAGTGTCGACGCGCGGTTGGCGTAGGCAATTGCTTCTTGCTCGTTGCTCGCCTGCTTGTCGTGCGCGGCGGAAAGGCAACGCTTCGCCTCTTCGAATCGGCCCTGGGCTTCGGCGCCGATGTGCGCGCGGTGCTTGGCGACGTAGTCCGAGATCTGACGCAAACGAGCGTCGGCGGTGGACAGCGCCTGCCCCAGTGAACCGTCCACCGGCATCTGCCCGCCCGCGGTAACCGACCGCCGGTGCCGTCGCGCCCGAATAATCAGCAATACCAACAGAAGTAGAACCACGGCGACGCCGGCACCGATCACCCACGGCAGCCAGTTCCGCTGCGCCGGACTTGCGGATCTACTCAACCCGTCAGCGGCGGCGAGCGCGGCGCCGCTCCAGTTCTTCGCGATCACTGCCGGTTGGATCCGGTCGCTCTGCAGGCTGTTCAATTCACCGGCCGAGAGGCTCGGCGCGGTGAACGAGTACAGCTTGGTGTTGGTGGCGACGGCCAGCAGTGCGTCATTGCGGCCCATGCCGCTGGCGCCGCGGGTTTGGTCGGCCCAGTTCTCGGGTTTGAACCGGGAGTAGTTGTCGACGTAAACGACCCACAACTGAATGCGCCGATCACGATAGAGCCGGTCGATCGCGGCGCTGACCGCCGCGCGATCGGAGTCTGTCAGCGCTCCGGTGTTGTCGGTGATGTGATCGGCCAGCCTGGACGGCGGTTGCGCGCCGGCCGGTGTGCTCAGCAACAACCCTGTGGTGAGGATCGACAGGACGACAGCGAACAGGCGAACAATGCGCATACGGGCAATCTAGCCCGCGGGCCAGGTGTTAGCGTCGTCGACGTGACCCTCAAAGATATCGCCCTGACCACCCTGGATGGCAAGCCGGCCACGCTCACCGAATTGTCCTACGGCGCAACACTTGTCGTGAATGTCGCCTCCAAGTGCGGACTCACCCCCCAGTATGCGGCGTTGGAGAAGCTGGCCAAGGACTACCGCGACCGGGGGCTCACCGTCGTCGGCGTGCCCTGCAATCAGTTCATGGGCCAGGAGCCGGGAACGGCCGAAGAAATTCAGACATTCTGCTCGACGACCTACGGGGTCACGTTCCCATTGCTGGAAAAGACAGACGTCAACGGCGCGAACCGCCACCCGCTCTACTCCGAGCTGACCAAGACCGCCGACTCCGAAGGCAACGCCGGCGACATTCAGTGGAACTTCGAAAAATTTCTGATCGCACCGGACGGTGAAGTGGTCAAGCGGTTTCGGCCCCGTACCGAACCGGACGCGCCCGAGGTCATCAGCGCTATCGAGGAGCTGCTTCCCCGCTAGCGGTGTCGCGGATGGACTGGACAACCCGCAGTTGCCGTCCTCATTGACGAACATCAGATTCGGAATGGAGCCATTCTGCTGAATGTTGGTCACGACGAAGGACAGCCGCAACTCCCCGTCGCGGTAGGTCGGCGGCGGCCTGCACGGTCGGTGACGGACCTCTGAAAGCGTACGAGCTGCAACACCTTTGATGCGCCTTGGCGCCATCCCGGTGATTTCCGCGGCAGGTCGCTGCATGCGGCGCGGCGCGGCAGGCGGCTACCATTCACTTTCGGCCAGCTGACAGGCCGTAAGCAAAGGAGCTGCCGGGATGAGCGAATACCCATTAGCGGGCCGGGTCGCGTACGTGACTGGCGCCGCGCGCGGCCAGGGCCGGTCGCACTGTGTGCGCCTCGCCCGGGCCGGCGCCGACATCGTCGCCCTCGATGCGTGTTCCCCGGTGGCCGAGCACAACGGGTATCCCCCGGCCAGCCCGGAGGATCTCGCTGAGACCGTGGGCCTGGTCGAAGGCGAAGGCCGCAAGATCCTGGCCGAAGAAGTCGACGTCCGCGATCTGGCAGGCCAGCAACGCCTGGTGTCCAAGGCGATCGAGCAGTTCGGCCGGCTCGACATCGTGGTGGCCAATGCGGCGGTGCTCAATTGGGGCCGGCTGTGGGAGATCTCGGCTCAGCAGTGGCAGGACATTATCGACATCAACCTGACCGGCCCGTGGAATACCATCAAATCAGTTGTGCCGCCGATGATCTCAGCGGGAAATGGCGGATCAATCATTACCATCAGCTCGGCGGCCGGGATCAAGGCCGTGCCCGGTTGCGGGCATTATTGCGCCAGCAAGTTCGGCGTGGTCGGTCTGACCAATTCGCTGGCCGTCGAACTCGGCGAGTTCGGTATCCGGGTCAACTCGGTGCACCCGTACGGCACCGATACTCCGATGGGCAACGACCTGTCGATGTATCAGCTGTTCCAGGACCATTCGACCTTCATCCACAGCTTCTCGCCGGGCGCGTTGCCGACGGATGCGCTGGCCGACCCGAACCTGGTGTCCGACATCGTGGTGTGGCTGGCCGGTGACGCCTCGTCGCTGGTCACCGCAGCGCAGATTCCCGCCGAGAAGGGCTATCTGAAGATCTGAGCTTTGACTCCCCGGCGACGCTGAATCGCTGTTCGCAGTCCGCGGCGGCGCCCCGTCCGATGATCGGTGGCGCCGAAGCCGGGCTCCAGACCGTCGAACATCCGCTCGCTGCGGGTTTCCGGAGCGTCGTCGGCGGTGTCGCGTAGGTACTTGTCCGGCAACGACAATTTGGCGATGGTACGCCACGTCTTGGCGTACTGCATCGCGAATGGTCCTGTGGTGTAAGGCAAGTCGTACTTGTCGCACAATGCGCGCACTCGGATCGACACCTCATGCAACCGGTTGCTCGGCAAGTCGGGGAACAGGTGGTGCTCGATCTGGTGGCATAGGTTGCCGCTGAGCAGACGCAGCAGTGGCCCGGCTTCGAAGTTGGCACTGCCCAGCATCTGGCGCAGATACCATTCGCCCCTGGTCTCGCCCACCATGTCGGTTTCCGCGAACTTCTCTGCGCCGTCGGGAAAATGGCCGCAGAAGATCACCGCGTTGGCCCAGACGTTGCGGATGACGTTGGCCAGCGCGTTGGCTTTCAGCGTCGATGCGTACGTCGCACGCGGCGACAACGATGTGACCGCGGGGAACGCAACGTAGTCCTTGACCAGCTGCCTGAACGCTTTGGTGGTGAACTCGCGGGTCTGCTGCCAGGTGGTGTCGCGTTCCGGGCCGGCCTTGAGCAGCTTCTCCACATCGACGGTCTGCAAGCCGATTCCCCACTCGAACGCGATCGATAGCAGCACATTGAACAGGATGTTGCCCAGGTGGTAGCGCTGCCACGGTTGGTCGCGGGTGACCCGGAGGACGAAGTAACCGACGTCGTCATCCATGCCGAGGATGTTGGTGAACTTGTGGTGCTGGAAGTTGTGGGCGGCGACCCAGTGTTTGGAGGCCGCGCTCATGTCCCATTCCCACGTGGTGGAGTGGATCTCGGGATCGTTCATCCAGTTCCACTGGCCGTGCATGACGTTGTGGCCCAGTTCCATGTTCTCGATGATCTTGGCCAGACCAAGCGTCACCGTTCCGGTCCACCATCCAGCGCGTTTCGCGCTGGCGGCCAGCAGCACCCGGCCGGCGACTTCCAGTGCGCGCTGGGCGGCGATGGTACGGCGGATGTAGCGGGCGTCGCGCGCGCCCAGGGAGTCTTCGACGTCTTGGCGGATGGAGTCGAGTTCGACCGACAGGTTCTCGATGTCGGCATCGGTCAAGTGGGCGAAGGCCGGCACATCCGTAATCGCCATGGTTTGTCCCCCTGTGCTGAGTAGACATCTCCGCCGCACTGCTGGCAGGTGTCTGATCGACGACCGAGCCCCCCGCTCGATCGCTGACTTCCTTGTCGCCATCCCACCGGCCGGCGAATCAACGCGTCACCCCTTGATGATGGCTCGTGCTGATGCCCCAGGTTAGTAGAAGATCTGGGATTCCTGCGCATGCCGGGGCCCCGGTGATGGGTGTCGCACGGCCCGCGCGGCATGACGACTCGGTTAACAGTCCCGCCCAATCGGGTGTGATTGTGGCCTAACGCGGTAAACCTGTTGGCCGTGAGCGTCAAATCCACCGACCGTTGGTCGAGCCGGGGGCGTGCGGCACCCCGCGGCACCCGAGCAGCGGTCTTCTTCGCTTTGGTAGTCGCGATGATCGGTGGTGTCGGGGTCGTTGCCACACAGGTGACGCGCCACCCGGATAGGACGCCCGTGCACACCGCGACCCCGGCGACGACCTTCGCCATTCCCGGCTGTTACAGCCGCACAGTCCCGCCGGACGAACGGCCGGCCAAGCTCAAGATCGTGGGGTGCGCCAGCGTCGCCGTCGCACTGCAGGACGTCGTGTGGAGTTCCTGGGGGTCCCAGGGTGCCGACGGGACCGGCGTGGCCGTCTTCAAGATCTGCGATCCCAATTGCGCCGCCGGCTACCAGGTCACCCATGAGGTCGTCGTGCGTGCGTGGAACCCGCAGCCGCCGCGGGCGAACTCCGGTTGCCGCGAGGGCCTCAAGATATTCGCGGATCTGATTCTGGCCTTCGGTAAAGGTGTTCCCCCGCCCGCGGTACAAAAGATGAACGCCCAGTACAACGGAATGCCCGCGGCGCACTATACGAACTACCCCTCCGGTACCGCTGACCGGCAGTTCATCGGCTACACGTTTTGCTCGTAGGCGCCTGACCGGGCAAGCTTCCTGAACGTCGATAGCGCGCTTCCACCTCAGCGTGGAAATTCCTGCGCAAGTGGGTAGGTAAACACGAATCGGCGGCGCAGGCACATTGCAGCGACGCCTGTCGAGGAGGGCGCATGACGTACGGGCCGAGCGCAAGCAGGATCGGGTGACGCAAGAAGTCGTGGCTGAGCGTTCGGTCGCTCAGCACGCGGCCGATTCAGCGGCTGCGCCGACGCCCACGCCCACCGCGAGCAACCGATGGCTGAAAGCGGTCCTGGCTTCCGATATTGCGATCGCATTCATTGTGGCGCTGGGGTGGCAAACGTTCGCCACGCTGCTCGGCGCCCTGCTGCTCCCGGATAGGACTGGCTTCCTCGAGCACATCATGAAGTGGGATGCGGTCTGGTATCTCAATATCCTCAACGAGCATTACACCCAGAATCCGATGTCGCCCGCTTTCTATCCGCTGTTCCCTTCGATCGTCGGCGCCCTGTCGGCCGTCACGTTTCACAGCATTCCGTATCCTCAGCTCTGTTTGCTGGTCAATACTGTTGCTCTCGGCTTCGCCATTGCGGCACTGCTGACCATCTGCCGCGAATTCGGGTTGACGAAATACCGCTTCGTCAGTGTGGTGATGTTCCTCGCGGCACCGGCCGCGATCTTCATGCACCAGTTCTATACCGAGGCTGTCTTTGTCGCACTCGCATTCTGGGCGTATGCCTTTGCACTGCAACGACGCTGGCTCCCGATGGCGGTCATGCTGGCATTTCTGACGGCAACGCGGCTGCCGTCGCTCCTCTTTGTCGGGCTGTGCGGACTGGAATACCTTCGCGCCTACCGGTGGCGTGTCCGCGCGGCGATCAATCGCAACCTTGCCTACTTTCTGCTGGCACCTGCAGGATTTCTACTGTACGGCTTTTATTTGCTGGATGTGCGCCGAGACTTCTTCGCCATGTTCAGTGCCTACAAGACGGACAAATCGTGGAATTACCTGACGTTCGAACCGAACGTCGTCTTTACCCTCTACCGGAACTTCCGGGAAGCCGGCAAAGCTGTCTTCGGCCCGCGCGGTTTCGACAATGACATCACCGTGAATTTCGCCATTCCCCTGTTATGTCTCACCGTGCTCTTCGCCTGCTCCGTCTACCTGTTATGGGGGTACCGGGGCAAGGGCATTCCGCTCGGTATTTTCGGCCTGTGCTCGATCGTCTTCTTTTCGATCAACAGCAGTTTGGTGGCCGTCCACCGCTATGCGCTGCCATGTTTGAGTATTTACCTTGTCCTGGCATTGATATACGCGAAGTACCGACCAGCGCGGGTGGTGGTAGTGACCATCGCGCTGGCCATGCTCGTCGCGCAGGCCACGATCATCCACTACCTGTACGTGACGAAGGATTTCGTCGGGTGAGCTAGACGCGGCCATTCGAGGGTATTCCCCTTTCCAGTGCACTGTCGCGCATCTGGAGGGAGCCACCATGTCCATGAATGTCGCCCAGAAACTGATTGATTCGCACCTAGAAGACGGCGAGATGACACCGGGCGAAGAGATCGCGATCCATATCGACCAGACATTGACCCAGGATGCAACCGGCACGCTGGTGATGCAGGAACTCGAAGCACTCAAACTCGACCGGGCGCAGACCGATGTGAGCGTGCAGTATGTCGATCACAACCTGCTGCAGGGCGACGAGAAGAACGCCGAGGATCACGAGTACCTGCGCACCGCAGCCCAGCGGTTCGGGCTGTGGTTCTCCAAACCGGGCAACGGCGTTTCGCATCCCACGCACATGCAGCGCTTCGGCATCCCCGGCAAGACCATGGTGGGGTCGGACTCGCACACCCCGGCCGCCGGATCGTTGGGCATGCTTGCGATCGGCGTCGGCGGACTCGAGGTGGCGCTAGCCATCAGCGGACGACCGCTGCATATCCGTATGCCCGAGGTGTGGGGCATCCGGTTGGAGGGCGAACTTCCGCAGTGGTGCTCGGCCAAGGACGTGATCCTGGAGATGCTGCGCCGACATGACGTCAAGGGTGGGGTGAACCGGATTATCGAGTACTACGGTCCGGGGCTGGCGAACCTGACTGCGATGGACCGGCACGTGATCGCGAACATGGGGGCCGAACTCGGTGCGACGACGACGGTGTTCCCCAGTGACGACGCCGTCAAGGCGTTCCTGCGCGCCGAGGGACGCGAAGACGACTGGGTCGAGTTGCTGGCCGACGACGGGGCGGAGTACGACGTCGAGGACACCATCGATTTGTCCGAGATCGAGCCGCTGATCGCAAAGCCGTCCTCGCCCGGCAATGTGGTGCCGGTGCGGGAGGTGGCCGGCGAGGAGATTGCACAGGCGGTGATCGGGTCCAGCGCCAACCCGGGGTTGCGCGATTTCGCGATCGCGGCGGCGATGGTCGCTGGGCGCCAAACCGCCCCGGAGGTCAGCTTCGACATCAACCCGACGTCCCGAGAGATCCTGGCGGACCTGACGAAGATGGGCGCGACGCTGGAACTCGTCATGGGCGGCGCCCGCATCCACCAGGCCGGCTGCATGGGGTGCATTGGCATGGGCCAGGCGCCGGCGGTGGGTCGCAACTCATTGCGCACCATGCCGCGCAACTTCCCGGGCCGGTCGGGCACGAAGGAAGACGCGGTCTGGTTGTGCTCGCCGGAAACCGCTGCGGCGTCGGCGTTGACGGGACAGATCACTGATCCGCGGGACTGGGCTGCTGATGTCGGCATGGACTACCCGAAACTTGATCTGCCCGAAGAGAATTCGGTGAATACCGCCATGCTCGTACCCCCATTGGATCCCGACGAGGCGGCCAAGGTGGAGCCGGTGAAGGGACCGAACATCTCCAGCCTGCCGGAACTGTCGCCCTTGCCCGACGAGGTGGAGGCGCCGGTGCTCCTGAAAGTCGGGGACAACATCTCGACCGACGAGATCTCCCCGGCCGGCGTGCAGGCGCTGCCCTACCGATCCAACATCCCGAAGCTGGCGGAGTTCAGTTTCATGCGGGTCGACGACTCCTACCCGAAGCGGGCGCAGGAGGCTGAGGAGACAGGGCACATCATCGTGGCCGGCGAGAATTACGGGCAGGGCTCGTCTCGCGAGCATGCCGCGATCGCACCGCGCTATCTGGGGCTGCGGGTGGTGATCGCCAAGTCGTTCGCGCGCATCCACTGGCAAAACCTGGCCAACTACGGGATTTTGGCACTCGAGTTCGACGATCCGGATGACTACGACGCTGTCGACCAGGACGACAAACTGCGCATCGAGGGGCTCGATCAGCTGGAGAAAGAGGAGTCTTTCGAGGTCTCGATCGTCGACAAAGACTCGACTTTTACTGTGCGACACCGACTTTCACCGCGCCAGGTGAAAGATGTGTTGGCCGGTGGGTTGATTCCGCGGATTGCGGAAGAGGAGAAGTAGGGGCCGGGCGAACAGGAGGACGACAACGCAGCGATCCGCTAGGGTCCATATTCGGGCCTAGACAGCAAATCTGAAGGAGCTTTGGATGCGGAGCCAATCTCTGGTCATCGGCGCGTTGATCGCAGTGTGCCTTTCTCTCGTATCTCCCGCTACCGCGAAGGCGGACCAGCAGTGCCCGGAAGCCGGGACCGGAGAACCCGCAGCGGCAGACTCCCAGCCTTTCCCCGTCCCGGCCCCGTATTCCGGCAACATCCTGGGACCCAACACTCTGCCCACCGGGCCGGTGAAGCGACTGCTGGTCGGTTACCAACGACTCGGCACGCCGCCGCTGGAACCCAAAGCTTTTCTGGACAAGTACTACGACCAAACCAACGGGTGGAAATGGCCGACCAACTTCGGGTTCGCCGGTGAAGCTAAGCCGTTCACCATGAAGAAGGGTCACTTGTTCGACCGGTTCGGGAAACCCGACGAAGCGAACTTCCTCGCCAACGAGAAGCACACCCCGTTCGCGTCTCGGGGTTTGCCGCCGCAATCCCTCAACACTTACAAAGGCTCCCCCGAAGCCAACTATCACGTTTACTGCGTCGTGAAAGAGCTGACGGTCCAGTACGGGAAAATCAAAGACTTCGCCGGCCAGCCGGGCGGTGGCTACCAGTACTTTCTCGGCAACACCAGGGTGAAAGACCTGTTGGCCGCCGGCCAGCTCATCGAGGTGCCGCCGAAGTACGGGCTCGACGGCTAACCCAAGCCGCTCACCCGACTGCAGTGAGTTGCAGATGCTGCGTCACGCGCGGCGGCCTACCACCCGACCCGCAGATCGGGGTGGCGATGCCTGAGTCGTCTTTGCCTTCCAGGGTGATCGGATCCCAGGTCGCGTAGCTGACGTACACGTCGGGAACCC
This sequence comes from Mycobacterium sp. NGS29, assembly GCF_059812965.1. NCBI lineage: Bacteria > Bacillati > Actinomycetota > Actinomycetes > Mycobacteriales > Mycobacteriaceae > Mycobacterium > Mycobacterium sp. NGS29. The sequence continues at coordinate 73,772 of NZ_JCALDR010000001.1, read as the reverse complement.
GCGATCCGCCCGGACAGAACGCGTCCGAATGCCAGACCAGTGTCCACTGACCGTTGACCATGCGCGCGTTGCCGAAGGCTGGGGCGCCGGGTGTGTTGGCGACCGACGCGCACCCTTCCCCGCACGGGGTGAAATACCAATCGCTCGTGGTGATCTCACCCGAATCCGAAGTCACGGTCGACAGGTAGTGTCCGCTCATTACGGGTGCCGCCCACGCGGTTCCGGCGGACCCGACCGTCCCCCACCCGGCAAGCAGGGCGAGTGTGACGATGCCTCGTGAGATTGACATGACGCCGAGTCCTCCCTGATGACGTGTGAGCTCCTCAATTTGCTATAGCACAGTGACGGAGTAAATGGAGTTGCCCGTTGCGTGCAGTCTTGCCCGCTCGCGTGGCGCCGCGATGAATGTGGTCCTGCGGTGCAGTCTGATCTGCATGGGCAAACTCATCTATGGCTTCAACGTGTCGGTGGACGGGTACATCGCCGACGCGCAGGGCAACATCGACTGGTCTGCACCAAGCGACGAACTGCACCAGTACTGGAACGACTTCGAGCGGGAGACCGCCCTGTCGTTCTACGGGCGGCGACTCTACGAACTGATGTCCGCGTACTGGCCGACCGCCGACCAGGACCCGGACGCCACCCCATTCATCGTCGACTACGCCCGCACCTGGCGCGATATGCCCAAGGTCGTGTTTTCGCGCACCCTGGAGTCCGTCGACTGGAACTCCCGGCTGGAACGCGGCGACCCGGTCGAGGTGGTGCGCAAGCTGAAGGCCGACACCGACGGCACCCTGGAGGTGGCCGGCGCGACGCTGGCCGCACCGATCGTTGCGGCCGGACTGGTGGATGAATACCGGCTGGTGGTGGCGCCCACCGCGGTGGGCGGCGGCATCCCGTTCTTCCCGACACTGCCGTCGTGGATCTCGTTGCGGCTGTTGGAGAATCGCACCTTTCCGGGTGGCACGGTCCTGCTGCGGTACGCAGCGAAACACGACTGATGTGCTGGCCGGAAGGCCCGCGGCGTTAGGCTCCAACAGCAGCGTTGCCGACTCGGTGACGTGTGTTCGTGCCCAGTTGGCGCGTGACCGTGGACGTCTTGAAAGGGCACACCGATGTGCGGAATCTTCGCTGCGATGACGCGCCGCGGCCTTGCGACCGAGCGGCGTGACGCCGCGCTCAAGCTGTTGGAGCACCGCGGGCCCGATGGCTGTGGCACCTGGACCTCGCGCGACGGGCAGTGGACGCTCGGACACACACGGTTGTCAATCATCGGTCTGCACAACGGGACTCAGCCGATGACAAGCCCGGATGGCGTGGTGCACCTGGTCGTCAACGGTGAGTTCTACGGTTACCGCGAGATTCGCGAGCGCCTTCGTGCCAACGGGTATTCGTTCTCCACCGCCAGCGACAGCGAGATCGCGCTGCACCTCTACGCCGAGCAGGGTATCCAGGCGGCGACGCAGCTGCGCGGCGAGTTCGCGGTGATCATCGCTGACGAACGGCAGCGCGCCATGTATGCGATCCGGGATCGGTTCGGCGTCAAACCGCTTTACTACGCGGCGGTGGACGGCGACGTGTACTTCGCGTCGGAGATCAAGGCGTTGCTGGCGTTGGGCGTGCCGGCCCGATGGGACCTCGAGGGTGCTACCGGAGGGTTCGGCAGATCCCACGAGAAGACCGAGTTCGCCGGGATCAGCACCGTGCCGCCGGGGTGTTATGCGATTGCGCGAGATGGCGTTGTCCGCATCTATGCGTACTGGGATTGGGAGATCCCGACGGCTGATCAGATGCGCGCAGACACACGAAGTGAAGCAGAGGTCGTCGCCGACTTCCGTCACGCGCTGCAGGACGCGGTGCGGGAGCGGCTGGTCGCCGATGTCGAGGTCGCGTCGTATCTCAGCGGTGGCATCGACTCGTGTGCCGTCCTGGGGCTGGCGCAGCAGGAACTGAACCGGCCCATTCGCGCGTTCACCCTCACCTTCGAGAATCCGCTTTACGACGAGGCCCGGGTCGCCGAAGAACAGGCCAAGCGGGTCGGTGCGACGTATCACCCGATTCCGATCACCGGGCGTGAGATCGCCGAGTCCTTCGCGGATGCGATCTGGCATGCCGAGACGCAGATGTTCAACGGCCACGGCGTGGCCAAGTATCTGCTGAGCCGTGCCGTCCGGGCCGCCGGCATCAAGGTGGTGTTCACCGGTGAGGGCGCCGACGAGATGCTGGGCGGGTATCCCTACTACCGCGTCGATGCGCTGAACGACGACAAGACATTGCGCGCCGACCAGAGATTGAAACTCCTCGATGAGATGCTCGGCGCCAATGCTGCAACGCGTGCGCTGATGATGCCCGAACAGGTAAGCAGCCCCGAGATGCAGGCGGTGGAGCGCAGACTCGGCTGGCTGCCGGCAACGCTGAATGTCGGTGCGGCGCAGACCAATAGCGTGGCGCCATTATTGCGCGACGACCTGCCGGACTGGGTCCGGGCGTACCAGCCGCTGGTGTCGTCGCTGGATCGGTTGCCGATTGCACAGCGCGTCACTGCACGCGATCACCTGAATCAGGTGCTGTACATCAACGCCAAAACGGTCCTGCCGAACTTCATCCTGAATTACCTGGCCGATCGGATGGAGATGGCGCACTCCATCGAAGGGCGGGTGCCGTTCCTGGACCACCGTGTCGCCGAGGCCGCGGCCCGCGTGCCAGTCAGCATGAAAATCAAGGGAATTCGCGAAAAGCATGTGCTGCGCGAAGCGGCGAAAGACGTGCTGATACCCGAGGTGTACGACCGACAGAAGCATCCGTTCACCACGCCGCCGACGCGCGACCCGAACGACCCGATGCTCGCTTTCTACCGGGATACTTTTGCTTCGCAAGCGGCGAAAGACCAGCCGATCTACGACATGAACAGAGTTTCCACGGCGCTCGATCAATTGCTCGAGTCGCCCGACGATCAGCGGATCGCAGTAGAAGGCGGCCTGCAGCGGGTGGCGAGCGTGATCGTGATGCAGCAGCTGTTTTCGATGACGTAAATCGCATCTGTTGTCCGGGACCTACAGCTTGCTGGCCGTTCCCGACTCGCCGACTGAGCCGCCTCCCCCGGTTCCGGGCATGCCACCAGAACCTGCGGAGGCTTTTGCCAGCGTGGTCGCCATGGCGTCGCCGCCCTCTCCGCCGCTACCTCCGTGACCGGGATTGCCCGTACCGCCGTAGCCGCCGTGGCCGCCGGTGGCGGTGCCGCTTCCCCAGTTCAAGGCGTAAGCGGCGTCGCCGCCGCGGCCGCCGGTAGGGCCGGTTCCACCCATGCCACCGGCACCGCCGATCGCATAACCGCTTCCCCCGCCTGGGCCATAGTTGTAACCCATGAGCGAGCCGGGTCCCCCGTCACCGCCGTTTCCGCCGACGGTGGTTCCGGTGCCGCCCATCCCGCCTTGGCCGCCGATGGCGTTTCCGGTTCCGCTGCCGGCCCGGATGTACGCGCTGCCTCCGTTGCCGCCGTCTCCGCCAACTCCGGCGATGCCGGTGCCACCTTTGCCGCCGATACCGCCGGTGACGTCGGTGCTATTCGTGCCGCTCGCTTCGGCCGAGACACTGCCACCGTCGCCGCCGCGGCCACCGTTGGCACCCATGCCTCCGTCACCGCCGAGGCCGCCGGTGCCACCGTAGATGGAACCGCTGCCGCCGTTGCCGCCGCGGCCGCCGTCGCCCAGCTGTCCCGCGGCGCCGTCGTGGCCGAGCAGGGACAAGTGGGCGCCGCCGGGACCGCCCATGCCTCCGGTGCCACCGGTGCCCCCGGTGCCCCCGGCAACTCCGGCGTTCGGGGCCGTGGCGCCGTAGCCTCCCCAGCCACCGGCACCTCCGGTGCCACCGGCGCCGCCGTTGCCCCACAGCAATCCGCCGGTGCCGCCGGCCCCGCCCCGGCCACCGGTGCCGCCGACGCCTCCGTTGCGCGTGACGGTGTCGGCGCCCTGGATTCCGGTCGAACCGATTCCACCGGCCCCTCCGCGGCCGCCGTCACCGAACAACCCGGCATCGCCGCCTCGCCCGCCGGTGCCACCGCCGGCAACTCCTGAGCCGCCGGCGCCGCCATTGCCGAACAGCAATCCGCCTGCGCCACCGTTCTGACCGGTCCCGGCCGCGCCGTCGGCGCCGTTGCCGATCAGCGGACGGCCCAGCAAAGCGTTGGTGGGCGCGTTGATCACGTTCAGCACGCCCTGTGCAAGGGCTTCCAGCGGGTTTGCGCTGGCCGCCTCGGCCGCGGCGTAGGCAGTTCCGGCCCCGGAAAGAGCGGTCGCGAACTGATCGTGGAATGTCGACAACCGGGCGCTGAGCGCCTGGTACTCCCGCCCGTAGTCGGAGAACATGGCGGCGATCGCGGCGGAGACCTCGTCCCCGGCCGCACTGAGGACGGTGCTGGTCGAGACCGCCGCGGACGCATTCGCGGTTTGCAGAGACGATCCGATGCGCGCCATGTCCGCAGCCGCCGAGCCCACCCAATCCGGCACAGCAAATACGTACGACACTGCTGTTCTCCTACCGCGTATCGGCCCGGGACGGTGTCCGGGGTTTCTTCGCCGACCTGGACGACGTCGAGATTTCGACCGTAACCAGGGGAATCGCAGTGGGATTGAGTAGTTGGCTACCTCAGTTTGTTCGAGCGGGACTGAGGTGCTGCGGGTGCGAGGTGGGTCGTCAAGCAAGCATCGGGTCGATCGCCGACCGAGGCACCAACACCTGCACCGCGTCGGGCAGCAGGGTGCCCTGGTCGAAGAAGAAGATCACCCCTTCGTTGACCACCGCGAAATTCTGGTAGTTGGCGGGGTCGTTCAACGCCGTTTGTGAGATCGGCAATGCCGGCGCCGGTGCCGGTGCGGTCGTGGCCGGCTGTCCCGGTTGCGCGGGCGGTGCGGGCGGTGCTTGCTGCTTCTGCAGTTCCGCTTGGACGACGGGCGCTACGACCCTCAGCGGATCGTCGACCCGCCACAACGGCGTATTTTTCTTGTCGTCCGGCTTGGCCGTGTAGAGGATTTCCTTGCGATAGGTCTGGTCGTAATTGAACGCCTTGAACGTGGTCCGCGGTTGTGCGCCCACGTTTTGGTACACCTTGAACACCACAGCCTGCGTGCCGCGCGGCGGAATTGCCGAGCTGTATTCCGACGGCTTGATCTTCAGCTCGGCGGGTTGGCCTTGGGGCGCGCCTTTGGCCGCGTTAATGAACGTCTCGCGGGTCTGGGAGATGTAGTCAGCAATCGGCTGCTGGTTGGGGTAATCGAGCGGGATGCTGATGTCGACGGTGTACGCGGGGTCGGTGACCTGGATCTCACACGAGCTGCCGGTGCTGTTGCCCTTGAGGTCGGCGCAGTAATCCTTTGGTGCGGCTACCGCGAGGGCAGGAGAACTGAAGATGGTGCCAGCCGTGACGAGTACGGCGACGTTGAACAGGCGCATATGTGAATCCCTCCGAGCAAACGCGGCAGCGCGCCGCGCATGCGACGTTAGCGTGAAGTGCTTGTAGGAGGTAAATCCGCCGGGGTTTGCGCTGGTTGGCGACGTGCGGGTGGAAGGTCGGGCGGGGCGTGCGGGTGGCGGCCCCGACAGTAACCCGCTCTTCGGGCATTGATGACGGGCGCACGCTGCCGATGATGTCGGAGAGCAGGTCGCCCTTGTCCCAGACTAGGGGGCGCCTCGCCATACTAGGTAGGTGCAGGATCACGGGGTGTTGTCACCACCAGGTTGGGTTTGCAGTAATGGACGATGATGCCCTGGTGCTCGGCCAGCGAGTAGTCGCGATCCTCGAAACAGGGCTGCGCACAGCCACCTACAAGCTGGCGACATTGATGTCTCTCATCGAGCACTGCATCGAAAATCTCCCTGATCAGCCTGGCGACGTCCTCGATGTGCCCCTCGCCGAGCTGGCACACCGAGTGCTGGAAATTTACTGGCAGCAGGTGAAACCGTTCGACGGCCAAGAATTGCGGCAATCAACGCAGCCTCGCGCACGGATACTGTCCGCCACCCTGGGCTTGCGCGCTGTAGCTGGTCGCGGCACGAGCTCAGTCGACACGGCGCGGCTACGTGCCCCAGCGGCGTATGACCGCGCCATCGATGAGGTGGTGTCTTGCCTGGCTCAGCAGCCGCTGCACCGGCTGCAGAAACTACGGGGCTCGTCGACGAGCGACCAATTTCTCTACGACGACTCGTTCCTGCATGATCAGATTTCGCGATCGACGCTGCGCGCACACGGTGACGCAATCCAGCTAAAACCCGGTGTGGCCCACGGCCTTGCCCGACTGGCGGGCCTGTTGAAGCCTGCCTTGGAAATCATGTGGGTCAACGACGTTCGCCGCATGAACAAGTTCCTCGACGCCGCGGTTCCTGACGTAGCGGGGCATCTGTTTGGTCGAGAACGCACCGCGTTGGGGGCCGTGCGCGAGCCGTTCAAAGAAGCGTTCGGGCCGAAATGCTTCTACTGCGAAACGCAACTGCCGGCCAACAATCCGATTGATCACGTGCTCCCGTGGTCGATCGTTGGCATTGACGGACTTTCGAACCTGGTACTAGCGTGCGCACGTTGCAACGGGGACAAGAGTGGCGCTCTGCCAGCGGTCGCCATTATTGACCGGGTACTTGGCCGCGAACGTGACATTCTCGAACAGATTGCCTCAGACCTGCAATGGCCGACCCAGCACACGCGCGTCGTATCCGCTGCCAGAGGTATCTACCGGGGGCAACCCGCAGGGATTCCGACATGGTCAGGCTATAAGCGGTCTGCGCGCCTCGACATCAGCTTTCCGCCCGCGTGGATCTAGCTCTTCACGTTCAGTCAGTATTTCGTCGACAGTGCCAGCTACGCCACCGCCACGGTGGCTGCTTGGTAAACCTCGGTCGGCATTGACCGGAACAACCGCCAGGTGATCGCCATGGGCCGGTCCCCTTCGTGCGAAACATATTGCGCTGGACCTAGAAACACGTAAGGTGAAGCACCGAAGGCACTTGTTTTCGATTCCCGCACGAAAAGCAATATGTGAGAACCACGTTCGTGGTGATGAATGTATCGCTGCCCCGTCGGTGAGGTCGAAGACGTGGTCGACTGCGATTCCCAATGAAACAGATCCGGACTAATCGCGAAGTCGCGGTACATCGTCGTTGGCGAATAGTCGCAATCGGTTTTCTTCAGCGTGATCAGGAAAGCGTCTGCGCTAACCGAATCGCACCAGGCGACTCCCTCTCGCATCGTGCTAGGGGTGCGCCTCAGCGACGCAAACCCGAGTGCAGCAAGGATTTCCTCGCGAGAGTAACTCGCGTGGAGTTCCAGCGGTACTTGTGTCAGGGCGGGGATGAGACTTCCCAGGGGATAGGTACTTCGGCGAGCGCCGTCGAATGCAATGTCGATCACTTGGTCGAGCTCATCCACGACAATCTCATTTCGAAGGGTCTCGAGACCTGCTGCAGGACTGGGGAATCCGCCGCCAGCAGGATTCAACGAGTAGAACAACATGTCCGCCAACCGTTGCTCGGCAACACTATCCGTGCTGGCGGTTCCACGAAGGATCGCACGGTAGGCCGTCCAACGCGTACGGTCGTCGACGTGCGCAACGGCTCGAACTCGTCTGATTAGCGTTGCCTCGTTGGGACCGACGGTAGGACCCAATTTTCCCGCATCACGACACAGCGTGGTCCATGACCGATCACTTCTGAGCACATCTTCCAAGGCTCGCCCGAACTCACTGAGGTACGGCGCGAGCTGGTTTCCGGTGAAATCGCGTACCTCGGCTGCAAGCGCAGCACGCTTAGGAGCAACCTGTTGTCGCACGTTTTCCAACACCAATTCGCGCGCGACGGAATCGAGCACGATCTGACTACCCGACGGCAGAAACGGAAAGCCTTCTTTGATTTGTTGCTGCAACTTCCTACCACTGACCCCGGAGAGTGCCTTAAACCGGTGGTCGAAGCGAAATTCTCGTCGTTGATGTCCAACGAAATCCAGCGCCGTAAGCACAGTCTTGCCTTGGACTAGCCGCAGTCCGCGACCCAGTTGTTGCAGGAACACCGTCGCGCTCTCGGTGGGGCGCAAAAACAGCACCGTGTCGACCTCTGGGATGTCGAGGCCCTCGTTGAAGAGATCGACTGCGAAAAGCACGTTGACGTCACGGTCGCGCAGCGCCTTGAGTGCCTCGCGACGATCGATAGCAGATGTGTCAGCTGAAATGGCGCGGGCAGGCACTCCAGCGTCGACGAACCGGTGGGCCATGTAGCGAGCGTGTTCAACGCTGACGCAGAAACCCAAGGCGCGCATAGCAGCGACGTCGGCGACCTTGTCGTTTAGTTCCTTCAACACGATGCGTACACGGGCGTCATCCGCGGTGTAAATGTTACTTAGAGCTGACAGGTCGTAGCCCCCGCGGCGCCATTGAACTTGCTCGAGATCAGTCCCGTCGTGGATACCGAAGTAGTGGAACGGGCAAAGCAAGTTCTGCTCAAGCGCCTCCCACAGCCGCAGCTCTGCTGCGACTCGTCCATCGAAAAAGTTGCGAATGTCGACACCATCTGTCCGCTCCGGAGTCGCGGTAAGACCAAGCAGCTCAACAGGATTGATGTGTTGAAGTAGTCTTCGGTAGGAAGCTGCCTCCGCATGATGGAATTCGTCAACCACCACCACATCGAAGTGATCTGGCTTGATGCGGGAAATTCTCGCGTGGGTAAGCGACTGAATGCTGGCGAACACGTGACGCCACGAGGACGGCTCGTTTCCATCAACAAGCAGTTCCCCAAATGTTGCATCCGTCAAAACTTCTCGATAGATGCGTTGTGACTGAGCCAGGATCTCCTTACGGTGCGCGACGAAAAGCAGCGTGAGGTTCCGGCCGTGCACGTCCCGCACCAGCTGTCGGTAGTCCAGAGCGGCGATGACTGTCTTGCCGGTGCCAGTTGCTGCCACGATGAGGTTGCGGTGACGGTCGTGGATAGTGCGTTCGCCGTCAAGCTCTTCGAGCATCTCAGCCTGAAAGGGTTTGGGGTGAACCTCCAAACCCGACAGAGTCACGGCGAGAGGGTCACGCTTTCGGGTCCCGGACGCCGTCTCAAGCGCAATGCGCAGGCGGTCGCCATCATCGTCCGGGCGGTAGAGTTCGAATTCTCTGTTTTCCCAGTAGGAATCGAACGTAGCCCGGAACTTCTCAAGCAGGTGCGGTGTCGACATTGCCGAGAGGCGAACGTTCCATTCAAGTCCGTCCACTAAGGCAGCATGTGAAAGATTGCTTGAACCAACGTAGGCGGTATGAAAGCCGCTGTTACGACGCAACATCCAGGCTTTGGCATGCAAGCGTGTTCGATCAGTTTCATAATTGACTCGAACCTCGGCCCCAAACTCGTTTACCAGCGCATCAAGAGCTCGCGCATCCGTGGCACCGAGATACGTCGTTGTGATGACCCGAAGCGGGATGTTGCGTTGACGCAATCCATTCAGCTGTTCCTCTAGCAGACGCAGGCCTTGCCACTTGACGAACGCACAAAGCAGATCGACGTTGTCAGCACTAGCGAGTTCGGCGCGAAGCTCAGCAGCGAGCGTAGGTTCGTTCCGCGCATTGGTCATGAGCGCTGCATCGGAAAAAGGGGTAGCTGGTCGTGGGAGACGGGCGACATTGAGTTCGGTTGCGTTCGCAATTTCCTCGAGGCGTGTGATGGTGGAGGGTTCCAGCGGATGCAGGGTCTCGACTGCTGCCGAGGCATCCGGCAGCACTGCCAGGATCTTCCGAACGAGTTCTACGCGCGCCTCCGAGGTCGCAGCTGCGCGCATGGCGCGCTCAATGATTGGCTCGAGGTGACGGGCGATCGCCAATGCATGTTCGGCCTCGTCGATGTTTGCGTACAGCGCGCGCACGCCATCCTGTTCGGCGAGCTGTTGGTAGAGACGTCCCGTAAGCAGCGATTCGTAGACTCCTGCGTGCATGGCTGGGTCAGTGGCGGGCACTGCGACCTACGATCCTTTCGTCCGCGTTACCGCGACGGAGCGTTCCCGCCGGAGACAGAGTAAGTGAGCCGACAAGTTGTCTCGAGCTTTCGCTGATGGCTGCGGTTCCCGCGCGAATTGTTATTTGACCTCCGGCAACCGCACCTCATGACACAGCAAACCACCTCTTGCGGTGAGCGGAGTTTACGCGGGCAGAGAGTGATCGCGGACGCTTTCGAAAAAGTAATCGAGATTAGATATTTTCGTCGTTTTGGCACGTGCGTACCGGTTTGTCTCGTACTCTCACATCGTTCAACACCAACGAAGGGGGAGGATCGATGTCGATCCGGAATCTGATTCTGGCGGCAGCAGCAGCCGTCGCCATTTTGGGCGGCGGCGCGTCCGCGGCACCGGCAGCACAAGCGGACCCGCCGTACGCCAACTGCAAAGCAGCAGCCAAGGATGGCAGATACAACATCCCGCGAGGCGATGCCGCATACGGGCAATGGCTTGATCGGGATAACGACGGAATCGCCTGCGAGAAATAACACAGGAGCCCAGCTCGTCGCCGGTCAGGGCGCCGAGCTGGTTCCTGTTTGCGTCGCGGATCTCGCGACGCAACTGCAAGTTTCAGCCGAAACACTCACGTCGCACAAAACACAACGTCGACAGGCGCTGGACAAGGAACAATTCTGATGAAATCGCTTGGAAAGCTGGCTTTTCTCGGCATCATCTCAGCAACAATTTCGATGACCAGCGCAGCCGAAGCGAACGCGGGAAGCTACATAGACTATGGGACGGATCGAGCGGGCTGCCAGCGAGCGGCTCAACAGGCGAACGCCACCAGCAACCGACACTCGTACTGTTACGAAACTGGGCCAGGGCACTATTCGCTCTACCTAGCGAACTAACCGCCCGCCGCGCGGCGCCGGGGACAGTTTCACCTTCGCGACGAAGACCAGTGCGGCAGCAACCTCTCCGGTGCTCATCACAATGAATAGACGATCACTGTTTCAGCCTCCTGTGCTCCGCCGCTGACGCGCTGCCCGTACAAATGGGCCATTCCTCGGTGACAATGCTGAGCTATAAAGTTGCCGAGTGAACATCAACGAGCTCCTTGTCGGTGTAGTGATAGCCCCCGTCCGGGCCGGCGTCAAAGTGGCCGACGCGGGACTCGCCGCTGCGACTATGGCGCTCGGGGCCGTGAAGCAATCGTTGGGCGAGGACGGCCCTAAGTCGGTAGACCCGATTACCGATCTATTGCCCATACGCGGCGCTCTCATAGGCGCGAACCGAGTCGCCGAATTCACCGAAAAAGATAGGGCGATGGGGCGCGCTCTGGTCCGCGGCGGGCCGGCGGACAAGCTGATGCGTCCCGGGGGGGTGGTCGATTTGTTGACCGCGCCCGGCGGGTTACTCGATCGGACATCTGTCGGAGGTAGCGCCTCGCTTGAGCGGATCCTCGCGCCCGGTGGGCTCGTAGAACGGCTGCTCGCAGAGGACGGTCCGATGGAGCGCATGCTCGCCGAGGACGGCATCATCGAGCGGATGTTTGCCGAGGACGGCATCGTCGACAAGCTGCTCGCCAAGAACGGCCCGCTTGAACAACTGACCGAGGCCGCAGAAATCCTCAGCCGACTGCAGCCCGCCATGGATAGGATGACGCCCACCGCCGACACCCTTGAGTCTGCCGTCGATACCCTCAACAGGATGGTCAACTCGCTCAGTGGCATCACCGAACGCATTCCCAGGCGACGGTCGACGCGGCCGCCGGTGCGTTCCAAGCCCAACGTCGAGCAGGCTGCCCTCGAGGAGTGAGCTGACCGGCCTGGACAGGACGAGCAGATAACCGGAGTCGGAAAAACATCACGACCTCGGCCGTACTCCGTCCTTTCAAAACGAAGGAGTGTGAAGGATCAGCCGATACAACTGTCGAGCATCGGCCGAAATGCTGTCACATGGCACCCGAAGCAACAACGCGCCGAACATCGCAGGTCAACCACATTGTGGGGCGGGTGGGGCTCGAACCCACGACCAACGGATTATGAGTCCGCGGCTCTAACCGACTGAGCTACCGCCCCTGCGAAGCACGACCACCCTAGCGCGGCAACAGCCCCCACCAAGCAACAGCCGGTCACTCAATAGGCCGCAGCCGGAACACCCGAATCTCCCGCGGCGCCGCCTTCTCCCGGTACGCCTCGTACCCGGCGTAGAAGTCGACCGCCGTCTCCCACGCGGCTTCCCGCTCGGCACCCGTCAGCAACTCAGCGCGATACCGGCGCGGCGGCCCCTTGTACTCGACCGTGCACTCGGGATTCGCCTTCAGATTGGCACTCCACCCCGGATGCTTCGGTCCGCCATAGTTCGAGCCGATCGCCAGCAGGCCGTCCGCATCCTCGACCAGCACCAGCGGCGTCGCCCGCCGCTGCCCGGTCTTGGCGCCAACAGAAACCACCAGACCCGCCCGGTTCAACCCCGCCGAGCTCAGCCGACCGTTGGTCCGGGGAATGAGCACCTTGTCGATGTGCGGTGCCAGATGTACCGCGAGCTGGTAGCCCAAAGCACTCATTGCCAGGCGCTCGCCGAGCGCCTCATGGAAGCGCAACCGCCGCCCGCGAACCCGACTCTCTCGCCGAAAAGACACAGTCAGACCGTACCCAGGAACGCCGCCATCAACCTTGCTCCTTCTTCGCCCGCTCGCGCCGCGCTTCCCACGTGTGCTGCGGATATTCGTCCTGCACATGGGTATCGCGGTGCTCGCCAGGACACATCCACTGCCGATCCATCCGGTCACCGTTGCCGGTCATGTCGATGACCTGATACTCCGCGTCAGCACGGCACCGCAGGCAATAGCTGTGCCCGGTTTCCAGGATCTCCCCGATCACCCCACGCTCCCATCAGTAGACATAGACAACCGCCCCATTTCCACCGTTGCACACCACCAGCGACCCGTTCGCCGCACACGTCATCGTGTAGCGCTGGCCGGTCACCGGGCTGACCGCCTCGACCTGCCTGGGAGCCGAACCGGCAGGACCACCCGCGCCATACGCCGCCCGTACCGCTTCGGCGAACGGACACGTGGTGTCCCCGGACCCGACCGCGGAGTGCGCGAATCCGCCCGCCGGCCCGGACGTCGACGGGCACGCCGTAGCCCCCGGCGGCAACGCAACTGGCGAAGGCGAAGCCCCCTCATCCAACGTCCACCGCCCACAACCCTGCGTCCGGAACCCCACATCCGTCGGCGCGATCTTCACCGTCTGCGGCAGAATTCCCGCACCGTTGACGATGATGTCGGCGGTCTGTCCCCCGAACCCGCGCAGCCGCTCCCAATAGCAGGACTCGCCACCCGGCGACCGATACGTCCCGGCCTGCAGATCGACGCCCATCCGGAAGGTGCCGTCCCCCGGCAGGCTGCGGCCGGCAACAGTGGTGGTCGTCGTCGGAGTCGAAGACGTCGACGTGCCCGACGACGACGGCGGGATCGACACCGTCGTGCCCGGATAGATCGGCTCGAGATGAGACGTCGCGGTGTCGTGCGGCGCAACCGGAGGCCGGGCCGTCGAACCCCCACCCGAACATCCGCTCAGCGCACACACCAGCGCCAGCGCGAAAACCGTCCGCCTCACCACGATCTCAGCTGAACACCGTTTGGCCATCGACATCGATCAGGTACCGCTCGGTGCCGGACTCCACCCGCGCCGCGTCCGCGCCCAACGACACCGCAATCTTGTTGCTCGAGTTGCGCATGATGTCGAAGGTCAACTCCACAGCCTCGGCCTCGCTAAACCAAGAGCGCACCTCGGCGGCATCGTCGACGGCGAGGTGCGCAGGGGTCCAAATTAACGCATCCGTATAGCGCAGCGCTGCTTTTGTGCGTGCGTCCAGCACCGCGGACTTCTCGAACCGCGCAAGCTCGTCGTACAGCGTCTCCGAACCGCCGGCATCCAGGGCGTTGCCTTCGCGCAACGACTTGCACAGCCGGCAGTTATGCGCACCAGCCACCCGCAACCGCACCAGCTCCGAAGTCACCGGATCCAGCGCCCGCAGCCGCGCCACCGCCGGCGCGAACTCGCCCAGCAACACCGCGGACGGGTCGCTGTCGTGGTCCCACACCACCGGCTGACCGACCCAGCCCAGATACTCTGACCCGACGTCCAACGCTTCCAACCCGGCCCGCACCCGCGGCACGAAGTCGGCAATGAAGATCGAGACAACGGTTCGAAAAGCCCTGTCCCCCAAGTACTTCAGCAACTGCGAGCGTTGTTCAACGGTGATCACCGAGACGTCGACGCTGAATTGCTCGGCGAACGCCGCGACCACCGCGTCCGCCTCGGAGACTCCGTCATCATCCGGGCCCGACGGCAGCGGCGGCAAACCCAACGCCTGCGCGCACACCCGTCGCACCATCCCGGCCAGGCGCCCGTCCCCGGCCGACAGCGCGACGAACCGCGCCAAATAGTCAGCATCCAGGCCGGTCATAGCCCAACGCTACTGCGCCTGGCTCACCGACGACATGTGAAAGTCCGGGATCCGCAACGACGGCATCGCCGCCCGCGTCGCCCAGTCACCCCATTCCCGCGGCAGCGTTTTCTCGCTGACCCCGGCCTCGGTCGCGCGCCGCAACAGGTCCAGCGGGCTCTCGTTGAACCGGAAATTGTTGACCGCGCCGGTCACCTCGCCGTCCTCGATCAGATACACCCCGTCCCGGGTCAAGCCCGTCAGCAGCAACAACGTCGGGTCGACCTCGCGGATGTACCACAGCGTGGTCAGCAGCAACCCGCGCTCGGTGGACGCGATCATGTCGGCCAACTCGTTGGTGCCGCCGGTCATCACCAGGTTGTCGGCGGCCACCGCCACCGGGGCGTCGTAGCGGGCGGCGGTCGCCCGCGGATAGGCCAGCGCGTTGATCACGCCGTCGCGGATCCAGTCGACCTGCCCGATCTCCATGCCGTTGTCGAACACCGACGCTGTCTCCGAGGAACTGCTCACCGCCACGAACGGCGTGCACACCAGGCCCGGGGCCATCGGATCGGAGAACAACGTCAGCGGCAGCGAGGTGAGCCGCTCCCCCACCCGCGTCCCGCCGCCGGGTGCCGACAACGCTGTGCGCCCTTCCTGCGCGCCGCGCCCGGCCATCGTCCAGGCCAGATAGATCATCATGTCGGCCACCGTCGACGGCGGCATCAACGTCTCGTACCGGCCGGCGGGCAGTTCTACCGTCCGCGACGACCAATCCAGCCGCGTCGACAGATCGGACAGCAGCGAATCAATAGGCACGTCAACGAAATCCGGGGTGCCGATACCCGCCCACGCGCTGGCGTCGCCCCGTTTGGCGTTGAGTTCGATCGACCCGGTCGGCAGCGTGTAGCGCCGCCGCAGTCCCGTCGAAGACGCCAGGAACGTCGTCGAAAGACTGTGGTGCGCATAGCCGTACAACGTGTCGCGGCCCCGGAACACCTTGCTCAACGGGCCGGCGATCCCGGTGAACACCCCCACCCCGGTGCCGGGCACCGGCGCATCCCAATCCGCGGGTTCCCCGGTGTCGGCGAGCAGCGGCGCGGCGTCCCCGGCCTCCGGCGCCGAACGCGCGGCGTCCTGCGAGGACACCACCAGCCCGGGCAGCACCGACGGGTCCGCCTCCCCGGAGACCACGGAGCCGACGTAGGCGCTGTCTCCTTTGCGCACAATCGAAATCACCGTCACGCTGCGCTGAACGGCGACGCCGTTGGTGGTCATCGTGTTGTTCGCCCAGCGCAGGTTTGCCTCGACCTTGTCGGTCACCAACACCATGGTCTCGTCGGCCCGGCCGTTCTTGGCGGCCTCGTCCAGGACGATGTTCACGACGTGCTGAGGTGTGATCATCGGCCGCCCTCGGTCCGGGTGTTGAGCACATTGATGCCGCGGAACAGCGCCGACGGACATCCGTGGCTGACCGCGGCGATCTGACCGGGCTGAGCCTTGCCGCAGTTGAGCGCGCCACCGAGCCGCCAGGTCGAGCGGCCACCGACTGCTTCCATCGAGTTCCAGAAGTCGGTGGTGGTGGCCTGGTAGGCGACGTCGCGCAGCTGCCCGTACAGGGCACCGTCGCGAATCCGGTAGAAGCGTTGCCCGGTGAACTGAAAGTTGTAGCGCTGCATGTCGATTGACCAGGATTTGTCGCCGACGATGTAGATCCCGTCGTCGATGCGGGAGATCAGGTCGGCGGTGGACAGATCCTCCAGGCCCGGCTGCAACGACACGTTGGCCATCCGCTGGATCGGCACGTGGTGTGCGGAGTCGGCGTACGAGCAGCCGTTGGAGCGCTGCTCGCCCAGCCGCGGAGCGAACACCCGGTCCAGCTGGTAGCCCACGAACACCCCGTCGCGAACCAGATCCCAGCTCTGCGCGGCCACGCCTTCGTCGTCGAAACCGACAGTGGCCAAGCCGTGTTCGACGGTACGGTCGGCGGTCACATTCATCACTGACGAGCCGTACTGCATGCTGCCGAGTTTGTCGGGGGTGGCGAACGAGGTACCGGCGTAGGCGGCCTCGTAGCCGATAGCCCGGTCGTATTCGGTTGCGTGCCCGATGGATTCGTGGATGGTGAGCCACAGGTTGGTCGGATCGATCACGAGATCGGTGGGCCCGGGCATCACCGACGGCGCGTGCACCTTCTCATAAAGCAGGTCGGGCAGCTCGGCGAGCTCGGCGCTCCAATTGAACACCTCGTCGGTGGCGACGGCCTCCCAGCCGCGCGCCGTCGGCGGTGCCAAGGTACGCATCGAGTCGAACCCACCCGCCTTCGCGTCGATGCTGACCGCCTCCAGCGACGGCTGCAGCCGCACCCGCTGCTGGGTGATCGAGGAGCCGAACGTGTCGGCGTAGAAGGTCTGCTCCTTGACCGCGGTCAGGCTGGCCGACACGTGGTCGACACCGTCGGCGTCCAGCAACCGTCCCGAGTAGTCCTGCAACACCCCGATCTTCTCCGACGAGGGCACGCCGAACGGGTCGATCTGATAGTCCGACGTCCAGCTGACGTCGGCGTACACCGGCTCCGGCGCCAACCGGACCTGCTCGGTGTTCAGCGCAGCCAGTACCGTCGCCACCTGCACCGCGTGCCGTGCGGTGCGGGCCGCCGCGTCGGGCACCAGCTCGGAATGCGAGGCGAACCCCCAGGTGCCGGCCACGATCACCCGCACCGCCAGCCCGACCTCGCGGCTGAGCACCGCCGTCTCCAACTCGCCGTCGCGCAGCTGGATGCTTTCGGTGCTGATGCGGTGTATCCGCAGGTCTGCATAACTGGCCCCGGCCGCTCGGGCCGCCGACAACGCGGCGTCCGCCAACTGGTGGCGCGGCAGGTCCAGGAAGTCGGCATCGATCCCCCGGTTCGGTGTCACGGGTCCACCGTATCGACCGGCTTTAATACATTCATGTCAGACTCGCCGCGCCGTTCCACCGCGCTGGCGTACGCCCTGTTGGCGCCCAGCCTGTTCGGCGTGATCGCCTTCCTGCTGCTGCCGATCCTGGTGGTGGTGTGGCTCAGTCTGTACCGGTGGGACCTGCTGGGGCCACTGCATTATGTGGGCTTCGCCAACTGGCGTTCGGTGCTGCACGACGGCGACTTCGCCGACTCGCTGGTGGTCACCGCCATCTTCGTGGCGATCGTGGTGCCGGCACAGACGGTGTTGGGGCTGATCGCCGCGATGATGCTGGCCCGGGAATTGCCCGGCACCGGGCTGTTCCGCACCCTGTATGTGCTGCCGTGGATCTGCGCGCCGTTGGCGATCGCGGTGATGTGGCGCTGGATCCTGGCACCGACCGACGGCGCGGTCAGCACCCTGCTGGGCCGGCGCATCGAATGGCTGACCAACCCCGACCTGGCGCTGCCGGTGGTGTCGGCGGTGGTTATCTGGACCAACGTCGGCTACGTCTCGCTGTCGTTCCTGGCCGGCCTGCTGGCGATCCCGGAGGACATTCACCGTGCGGCGCGCACCGACGGCGCCAACGCCTGGCAGCGGTTCTGGCGCATCACGCTGCCGATGCTGCGACCCACCACGTTCTTCGTGCTGGTGACCGGGATCGTCAGCACCGCACAGGTTTTCGACACCGTCTATGCGCTGACCGGCGGTGGGCCGGAAGGCAGCACCGACCTGGTCGCGCATCAGATCTACGCTGAGGCGTTCGGTGCGGCCGCGATCGGGCGGGCCGCGGTGATGGCGGTCGTGCTGTTCGTCATCCTGGTCGGCGTCACGTTCATCCAGCACATGTATTTCCGCAAGCGGATCACCTATGAACTCACGTAACGCGCTGATCTACGTCGGCCTGATTTTCGGCGCGGTGATCACTTTGGCGCCGTTCGCCCTGGGCTTGCTGACGTCGTTCACCTCGGCACACCAGTTCGCGACCGGATCGCCGCTGCAGTGGCCGGAGCCGTTCACGTTGTCCAACTACACCGACCTGGTGGGCAGCGGGTTCGGCCGGGCGGCGGCAGTGACCGCGTTGATGACGGCGCTGATCCTGTTGGGACAGTTGAGTTTCTCGGTGCTGGCCGGCTACGCGTTCGCACGGTTGCACTTCCCCGGCCGCGACGGGTTGTTCTGGGTGTACGTCGCGACGCTGATGGTGCCGGGCACCGTGACGGTGGTGCCGCTGTATTTAATGATGGCCCAGCTCGGGTTGCGGAACACGTTCTGGGCGTTGGTGATTCCGTTCATGTTCGGCTCGCCGTATGCCATCTTCCTGCTGCGCGAGCACTTTCGGCTCATCCCCGACGATCTGATCAACGCCGCGTCGTTGGACGGTGCCAACACTCTGGACGTGCTGGTGCACGTGATCCTGCCGTCTTCCAAGCCGGTGCTGGCCGCGTTGACGATGATCACCGTGGTCTCCCAGTGGAACAACTTCATGTGGCCGTTGGTGATCACCAGCGGGCGCAAGTGGCGGGTGCTGACGGTGGCCACCGCGGATCTGCAGTCCCGGTACAACTCGCAGTGGACGCTGGTGATGGCGGCGACGACGGTGGCGATCGTGCCGCTGATCGCGCTGTTCGTGGTATTCCAGCGTCACATCGTCTCGTCGATCCTGGTGTCGGGTCTGAAGTGAAGCGGCTGCGGTTCTCCACTCTGTTCGCCGGTTCGTTGCTGTTGGTGGTGGCACTGCTGTTGACGACGGCGGTGATGATGGGGCGCTCGAGCGACGACGGCAAGATCGTGGTCACCGTGCGATTGTGGGCCGAGCCGATCGCGCGGGCGTATCGGGATTCGTTCGCCGCGTTCGGCCGGGCCCACCCCGACATCGAGGTGCGCCTGGACATGGTGGCGTTCTCCAACTACTTCGACACCCTGCGCACGGACGTGGCCGGCGGTAGTGCCGACGACATCTTCTGGATCTCCAATGCCTACCTCGACGCCTACGCCGACAGCGGTCGGCTGATCCGGATCGGCGAGCCTGCTGCGGACTGGGAACGCTCGGTGGTCACCCAGTTCACCCACAGCGGGTCGTTGTGGGCGGTGCCGCAGCTGACCGACGCGGGAATCGCGGTGTTCTACAACGCCGACCTGCTGGCCGCCGCCGGTGTCGATCCCGCAGAACTTTCCGACATGCGCTGGAGTCCCGGTAGTGACGACACGCTGCGGCCGCTACTGGCCCGGCTCACCATCGACGCCGACGGGCATCGCGCCGACGCACCGGATTTCGAGTTCCGCCGGGTCCGCCAGTGGGGGTACAACGCCGCCAACGACCCGCAGGGCATTTACCTCAACTACATCGGATCCAACGGCGGGGTGTTCCAGCGCGGCAACGAGTTCGCGTTCGACAATCCCGAAGCCTCGGCAGCATTCGGTTACCTCGTCGGCCTGATCAACCACGACCACGTCGCACCACCGGCGTCGGACACCAACGACAACGGCGACTTCTCGCTCAACCAGTTCCTGGCCGGCAAGATGGCGCTGTTCCAGTCCGGCACCTACAGCCTGGCCGCGGTGTCCCGCGACGCCACCTTCCGGTGGGGTATCGCGCTGCTGCCGACCGGTCCGCGCGGCCGGGTGAGTGTCACCAATGGCATTGCCGCAGCCGGTAATTCGGCGTCCAAGCATCCCGATGCCGTACGTCAGGTGCTGGCCTGGATGGGTAGCGCCGAGGGGAATGCATACCTGGGACGCGAGGGTGCGGCCATCCCGGCGGTGCTGTCGGCCCAGCCGGGCTACTTCGCCTACTGGAAAGCCAGGGGCGTGGACGTCGCGCCGTTCTTCACCGTGCTTGACGGGCCGCGCATCCCGGCTCCCGGCGGGGCCGGGTTCGCTGCCGGCAACGAGGCGCTCCAGCCGTACTTCGACGATATGTTCTTGGGCCGCGGCGATATCGCGACGACGTTGCAGCAGGCGCAGGTGGCGGCTAATGCCGCAGCCCGGCGTTAACTCCGCCGCACCTGACTGTGCGTCGACGCCAGGCACAAAGAGGCCAAGAACGGCGGGCTGGACCACATGCGCCTCATCCGTCACGAGCCCGGAATGGTTACTTGAAAGCCCGCCTCCGAGCGACTTTCTCACCGTGCGCGACTTTTGACCGAGCCGGCAGGGCAGCATTGCAGAGGGTGCTAGCCGAGACGGATGCTGCAGAACATCGCTGCGGCAAGGAAAGTCGCGCGTAGGTGAGAAAGTCGCTACGAGCCGGGCAACGGAAACATCGGCCGCCGGACGGGGGACCGTCGTCAACCGACACCACACCCGGGCAGCAGCCCCCGGCTCGTCACACTGGCGTGACGCTCGACGCCCGCAGCCACGCTGGCGTGACGCTCGACGCAGCCAGCCCCCGGCTCGTCACGCTGGCGTGACGCTCGACGCCCGCAGCCACGCTGGCGTGACGCTCGACGCAGCCACCCCCGGCTCGTCACGCTGGCGTGACGCTCGACGCCCGCAGCCACGCTGGCGTGACGCTCGACGCAACGCCGCCCCCGGCTCGTCACGCTGGCGTGACGCTCGACGCCCGCAGCCACGCTGACGTGACGCTCGACGCACCGCAGCCCCTGGCTCGTCACACTGGCGTGACGCTCGACGCCCGCAGCCACGCTGACGTGACGCTCGACGCAGCCAGCCCCCCGCTCGTCACGCTGACGTGACGCGCGACGCAGCCAGCCCCCGCTCGCCACGCTGGCGTGACGCTCGACGCAGCAGCCCCCGGCTCGTCACGCTGGCGTGACGCTCGACGCAGCCAGCCCCCGGCTCGCCACGCTGACGTGACGCTCGACGCCCGCAGCCACGCTGACGTGACGCTCGACGCAGCCAGCCCCCGCTCGTCACGCTGACGTGACGCTCGACGCTCGCAGCCACGCTGGCGTGACGCTCGACGCACCGCAGCCCCCGGCTCGTCACGCTGGCGTGACGCTCGACGCCCGCAGCCACGCTGACGTGACGCTCGACGCAGCCAACGCCCGCAAAACGCAACAGAGCGGCCAGAAACGCTAACCCGGCAACACCAGCACCGGTACCGGGCTGTGCCGAATGATCTTGCCGCTGCGCGCCCCCAGGAACACCCGCCGGATGTCGCCGCGCGGCGAGGTGCCCATCACCAGGATCTCCCCGTCAACCCATACGGTGCTCGACAATGCCTCCGCCCAACTGTGCGCGGTGACGACCTCGAAGTCGACGTCGTCGGGGACGGTCAGCTGAGACTGGATCTCGCGCGCCTGTGACGCCCACGCCTCCAGCACGGCGTCCTCGGCATCCAACCCCACCTCCGGCGGATACATCGTCCGACCCCGCACCGCGAAGGTGATCACCCGCAGCGGCACCGAGAACCGCTCCGAGTACTCCACGCAGCGGCGCACCACCTCCGCTGACTGCGGGGTAGCCGAATACGCACAGGCAAGCCGCGTCAAACCCGCTGAATGAGAACGATATTCGGGCGGGCTGATCGCGACCGGAACCGGTGAGGAGTGCAGCAGCCAATCCGCGGTGGTGCCGACCACCACCAGTGCGCGCCCGCCGCTGGGCAGCGACCCCAGCACCAGCATCTCGGCGTCGACGTCCGCGACGACTTCCAGCAGTCCGCCCGACACCGACCGATGCGCCCGATGCAGGTAGCTGATGTCGATCCCCTCAGCCAACGGGAACAGAATCCGCTCGGCTTCCCGAGCCGAATTCTCGGCCAACGAATCCGCCCACTGCTCGTATTCAGCGTCCACCCGGGCCAGCGACGGCGTCAGCCACGGCCTGGGCACGATCGTGGCCACGGTCAGCGACGTCTGGAGCGTGCGAGCGGCGCCGGCGGCCAGGTTCAGCCCGGACAGGCCGACTTTGCCGGCCCGGTACCCCACGACGACGGTCACGGTGCGTCCTTGTTGAGCGCGCTGTGGTGCCGGCCCCAGGCCAGGTAGTAGACCAACGCCACCACAATCCAGCCGCAGAACGCCAGCCAGGTGTACCAGTGCAGGCTGAACAGGATGTAGCCGCAGGCCAGCACCGAAAGTGCCGGAGTCACGGGATAACCCGGCACCCGGAAGCCGCGGGGCAGGTCAGGATTCCGCACCCGCAGGATGATCACCCCGGTGGAGACCACGATGAACGCGGTCAACGTGCCGATGGACACCATGTCGGCCAGCTTGTCCAGCGGCACGAACGCCGCCAACGCCGACGCGACGATCGCCACGATCACGGTGTTGTTCACCGGCGTCATGGTGCGCGGATTCACCCTCGCGAACCGCGACGGCAGCAACCCGTCGCGGCCCATCGCGAACAGGATCCGGGTCATCCCGTACAGGGTGACCAGCGTGACGGTGAAGATCGAGATCACCGCGCCACCGGCCAGCACTGTGCCGGCCCAGGTGCCCCGGGTGACGTTGTCGAGAATGGTTGCCAGCCCGGCGTTTTCCTGCGCCCCGAAGTTCTGCCACGGCTGGGTGCCCAACGCGGCCAGCGCGACCAGCACGTACACCCCGGTCACGATGAACAACGCCGACACCAACGCCCGCGGCATCGTCTTTTGCGGGTCCTTCACCTCATCGCCGGCGGTCGAGACCGCGTCCAGGCCGATGTAAGAGAAGAAGATGGTGCCCGCCGCCGAGCCGATGCCCGCCACC
Organism: Mycobacterium sp. NGS29; assembly: GCF_059812965.1. Taxonomy (NCBI): domain Bacteria; kingdom Bacillati; phylum Actinomycetota; class Actinomycetes; order Mycobacteriales; family Mycobacteriaceae; genus Mycobacterium; species Mycobacterium sp. NGS29. The sequence goes on along the minus strand of NZ_JCALDR010000001.1, from coordinate 50,769 downwards.
CCGAACGGGGCGAAGTCCTTGAGGTTTCCGTCGTCGAACCCGGTGAACGCGATGACCACGAACATGCCCAGCACGCCCAACTTGACCAACACCATCACCGTGTTGACTTTCGCGGATTCACTGGCGCCACGGATCAACAGCAGGGCGCACATCACGATCAGAATGACCGCCGGCAGATTCACCCACCCGTGCGCGACCCCGTCCGGTGGCTTGTCCCACGGCGCCGCGGACAGTGCATGCGGCAATTCGAATCCGAACAGGTTGTGCAGCAGTTTGTTCAAATACCCGCTCCACCCGACCGCCACCGCGGCGGTGGCCACCCCGTACTCCAGCAGCAGGCACGCCGCGACCACGATCGCCACCACCTCGCCCATGGTCGTGTACGCATACGAGTACGACGAGCCCGAAACCGGTACCGCCGAAGCCAATTCGGCGTAACAGAAGGCGGCCAGCCCGGCTGCGACACCAGCGACCAGAAACGACACGATCACCCCGGGGCCGGCCTCGGGCACCGCCTGGGACAGCACGAAGAAGATCCCGGTCCCGATCGTCGATCCGACCCCGAACAGGGTCAGCTGAAAGGTGCCGAAACTTCGCTTCAGACCGGAGTCGGCGCCCACAGCGACTGGGGCACCACCCACCGGTCGGCGACGCAGCAGCTGCTGTTTGAGGCCGATCGAAGTAGCCGCCAACTCGTCAGGCCGCGGTGAGGATGGTCTGGATTGCGACGCCCGCGCCACCCACCACGACGGCGATCGCCAGCGTCACCCAGTCGGCCAGCTTGGGCCCCCGCGGATTGGCCGACAGCTGACCGGTGCCACCGCGGGCGGTGATCGCATCGCCCATCTCGTCGGCGCGCCGCAGCGTCACCGTGATGGCGGCGGCCAGCAGGTCGATCATCTCCAGCCGGCGCTGCTGACGTTTCTCCTTGCGGCTCTTCGGGGTCTGCTTGGGCCGCAATCGACGCGCGGCGTAGAGGACCTGGAATTCGTCGATCAGCATCGGGAAGGCGCGCAGCGCCAGCGCCAGCGCCACCGCCCACTCGTCGACCGGCAGCCGCAACAGCCGTAGCGGGCGGCCCAAAGTGGCTACCGCAGGACCGATTTCGGCCACATTGGTGGTGTAGGAGACCAGCCCACCGGTCGCCAGCAGTACCAGTGTCAGCGCGGTGATGCGCAGGAAGTTCAGCGTTCCGCCGAGTCCGAGTTCGACACCGGCGACCGGGATTTCCGGATCGCCGCCAGCCAGGGCGGCGGTAATACCGCCGATCGCCAACACAATCCACAACCAGCGGGGTATCGACGGCAGCGCCCCGCGGGGAATGCGGGCAATCCGGATCGCCGCCAGTACCAGCGCCGCCATGCACCCGATCGTCACCCAGCCGGGGTAGAACGCCAGCAACGCCGAAATCCCGAAGACCACCAGCAGCTTCGTTCCGGCCCACAGATCGTGGATGGGCGAGCCGCCCGGTATCGGCACCAGCAGCACGACCGGACGGCCGGGTTTGCGCTTCTCCCGCCCCGCCGGGGACGACGCCACCGTCACGACGCACCCCCTGCCGAACTGGACGCCGACGCCGATTCCAGCACGCCGTCCCGCAGATGCAGCGTCCGGGGACACAACGTCTCCATCCCGACGGCGTCGTGCGAAATGACCACCACGGTCAGCCCGGTGTCGCGGCGCAGGTCTTCCAAGAGGCGCAGCAGGCCGGTCTGGCTGGCGATGTCCAAACCGGCCAGCGGCTCGTCGAGGATCAGCGCCTTCGGCGAGCACGCGAGCAACCCGGCCAGCACCACCCGGCGCATCTGGCCCCCGCTGAGCTGGTCGATGCTGCGCTTGGCCAGCGCCGGATCCAGCCCGACCACGCCGAGCGCGGCCACCACGCGGTCTTCGTCCTTGTGCGAAAAGCCGGCGGCAGAGGCGACTTCCAGGTCCACCCGGTTGCGCATCAACTGCAACCTGGCCGCCTGGAACGACAACGCGACCGCGCCGACCTGCTCGTGGGTGGGCCGCCCGTCCAGCAGGCAGGCGCCGCTGGTGGGTGTGGTCAACCCGGCCATGATCCACGCCAGCGTCGACTTCCCCGAGCCGTTGCCGCCGTGGATCAGCACGCCGTCGCCCTGCTCGACCACGAACGAAACATCGCGCAGCGCGGTCTTGGCCCACGGCGTGCCGACGCCGTACTCGTGCCCGACGTTGACGAGTTCCAGGGCTGGCGCATGGCGGGTGTCACCCACGTCCGGCGCCGGGGCCTCGGTCGCCTGGCCCATGCCGGTGTTGTCCGGCGAGTCGCTGAGTTTGATTGTGCGATCGGCGGATTCGGCTTCGTTGCTGTAGTGCGTGATGTGCACCAGCGACATGCGGTGCCGTTTGGTCAGACCGGACAGCACGTTGAGCAGACCCTCGCGGCCCTGATGGTCGACCATCGTGGTGACCTCGTCGGCGATCAGCATCGCCGGCTCGCGGGCCAGTGCCGCCGCCAGCGCGAGGCGCTGCAGCTCACCGCCGGACAGGCTGCCGGTGTCCCGTTCAGCGAGGTCGTCCAGTCCCACTTCGCGGAGCAACTTCTCGACATCGATCTTGGTGCCCGGCGGCAGCCCCCACACCACGTCGTCGGCGACGCGGGTGCCCAGCACTTGGCTTTCCGGGTGCTGCAGCACGATCGCCGTCCCACCCAACTTGCCCAGACCCACCGCGCCGGGCCGGTGCACAGTGCCCGACGTGGGCTCCCGGCCGGCCAGGATCAGCATCAGCGTGGTCTTTCCGGAACCGTTGGCCCCGGTGATGGCGACGTGTTCGCCTTCGCGGAGTTCCATGCTGATCTCGGGCAGCGCGTCCTGGTCGGCACCGGGATAGCGGTAGCGCACCTTGTCCAAGCGCACCGGGACCGGCCCGACGGCGGCATCCTGCGCGTCGCCGACGGCCGCGTCGAGCTTGTGCACGTCGGGCACGCCGCGCATGCGTTCCAGCAGCCGCGACAGCGCCCACCAGCCGATCAGCGACATGAACACGATCCCGATCGTCACGATGCCGAGCAGCACCAGCTGCCAGTAATGCAAGGAGAAGGCGTAGGCAGATTTCAGCCAGGCACCGAGGCGCTCACCGTGCACGCCGTTCAGGAAGGACGCGAGACCGTCCACATTGGCGGTGATGGCGTCGCGCATCAGGTGCCGCAGCCGGGTCAGGATCATCAGCAGCCCGACGTTGCCGGCCGCGAAGATCACCCCGGCGATCAGCGAGGCCACGACCACCGTCGGCGTGCCCCGGTTCCGGCGTTTGATCACCCCGGTGAGCCCGCCGATGTACGCACTCTGCACCACCGCGCCCAGCCCACCGCCGCCGGCGATCAGGAAAGCGATGATGGACGCGGCGACCGTCGCGGTGAGCAACACCCGCAATCGGTACCGGTAGGCCAGCAGGCCGGTGGGCACAGTGCCCAACAGCGCCAGACCCGCGGCAAACGGCACGGCAACGGAAATGATCGCGGTCACCGCACATAACGCCGCCATCACCGCGGCCTGCGCCAATTCAGGGGGGCGCAGGGGTCCGCGCCGATGGCGCGAAGGTGATGGGCCGGGCGGTGTCACTCGACCGATTCTGCCAGGCACAGGCCCTGCACCGGCGCAGCACGTAGGACTAACCGCGATTGGTGGCGCATAGCAAAGCTATGCAACGATGAGTTCATGAGTTCGTCCGCCACGGCAAATGACGCCGAGGTCCCGCACGGCCTGGGAGCGGATCTGCTGGCCGTGGTCGCACGGCTGAATCGGCTGGCAACTCAGCGCATCCAGATGCCGCTGCCGGCGGCGCAGGCCCGGCTGCTGGCCACCATCGATGCCGAGGGCGAAGCTCGCATCGGCGACCTGGCCGCCGTCGACCACTGTTCCCAGCCCACGATGACCACCCAGGTGCGCCGGCTCGAAGAGGCCGGACTGGTCTCGCGCACCGTCGACCCCGGCGATGCGCGGGCGGTCCGCATCCGAATCACGCCTGAGGGACTGCACATGCTCAACGCGGTGCGCCGCGACCGCGCCGCCGCCATCGAACCGCAACTGGCCCGCTTGCGACCCGCCGAACGCCAGGTGCTGGTCGACGCCGTCGACGTGCTGCGGCGGGTGTTGCAGAACGCGGCGAGCGCGCCGGGACGCAACACGCTCTGAGCCCCGATTTTGCAGGTGGATGTACCGCCTCAGCGGGTAGACACTGGTTCCAGGGCGCGAATGGTGCGCCCTGGACCGCTCTTTAGAGAAGGGTGCCGGCCATACCTGATGCCTCCCCGTTGACCGTGTGGGTCGGATCGTTGCGGTATTTCTTCACGCCGGGCCGCGACGTGATCGTGGGCCACGGCGGGCATTGCGACATCCGGTTGGACCGCCCCGGCCTGGGCGGGGTCGAGGATGCGTCCCAACCGGTCCCCGACCTGGTGCTGCGGTTCGCCGGCACCCACTGGTTGGCCGTCGATCAGAGTCAGCACGGCCTGTTCGTGGACGGCACCCGGTTGTCGACAGTGGACATCCGGGATGGCCAGACGATCGCGCTCGGCGACGCGGAGCGCGGGCCGCGACTGACCTTCCAGGTCTCTGCCGCCGACGATCCGGCTGCGGCGGCGTCCGCGACCGACCCGCACGGGGTCGCGTTGCCACCCGAATCACGGCTGGACGGGGAGCCGGCCACTGCTCAGCTTCGCGCGCAGCCCGAGGCCGAACACGATCCGGAGACCACCCGCATCCCGGCGCAGCCGGTGGTGGACGAGCCGGAAACCACGCGGCTTCCGGCGCAGACGCCTCCCACCGGCGAGCCCGAGCCGACCACCGGCCGCATCCCGGTGCAGCCGCCGCCGGTCGCCGACGAGCCGGCTACCACCCGTATTCCGATGGCGCCGCTCGACTTCTCGGGCACCGAGCAATCCCCGATGGAACGGCCCACCCGGCCGTTCCGCTTCATCCGGGCCGAACCCGCCGTCGCGCCGAGTCCGCCACCCGTGACACCGCCCGTCCCGCCGGCGCCTGCACCCGTCGACCTCGACAAGCAGCCCGAGGGGCCGGGCCTGATCAGCCGGATGAGCGAGGCGACGCGCAAACTGCTCCCTGCCCAGGACGAGCCTGCACCCGGCGAATTCACCCGACAAACCGGCCGGTTGCCGCTGCTGCAATCCGGCGCGCGGACCATCGGGGTGACCGCCCACCAGCTCGGACTGACGCTCGACGGCCACCCGGTGCTCGCCGACGTGTCGTTCACGACCCGTCCGGGCTCGCTGATCGCCGTCGTCGGCCCGCAATTTCGCGCTGACCGCAGTGCTGGCCGGCACCCGCCCGCTGACCTCCGGTGTCCTGACGGTGGACGGCCGCGACGTGCACGGCGACCCGGCGGCGATGCGTACGCGGATCGGCGTGGTGCCCCGCGACAACCGGGTCCATCTCAACCTGACCGTGGAACGCGCCCTGGGCTACGCCGCCGAACTGCGGCTGCCGTCGAACACCACGGTCGAAAACCGCACCCGGATCGTCGAGCAGGTTCTCGACGAGCTCGAGCTGACCCCGCACCGCAAAACCAAGGTGGCCAAGCTGCCCCCCGAGCTGCGCCGGTGCGCGTCGCTGGCGGTCGAACTGCTGGCCCGGCCGACGATGCTGGTGGTCGACGAGCCTGCCGCCGGGTTGGATCCGCAGCAGGAGCACCACCTGATGACGATGTTGCGCCGGCAGGCCGATCTGGGCTGTGTGGTCGTGATGGCGGTGACGTCGCCCGGCTCGCTGGGCTATCTCAGCCTGTGCGATCAAGTGCTGGTGCTGACTCCCGCCGGCCGGCTGGCCTTCGCCGGGCCACCCGCGCAGCTGGAATCGGTGTTGGGCACCACCGACTGGTCCCAGATTTTCGCCCGCGTGGCCGCCGACCCCGACGGCGCCCACCACGCGTTCCAGCTCCGGCAGCAGGAGGTTGCTCCCCCGCCACCGTCGGTCGCCCATCCCGAACGCACCCCGCCCGCCCTCAGCTTCGGCCAGCAGGTCCGGCTGGTGGTCCGCCGCCAGGTCCGGATGGTGTCCGCCAACCCGGTGCAGGGGTTGTTCCTGCTGCTGCTGCCGGTCGCGTTGGGCTGTCTGACGCTGCTGATCCCTGGCAATTCCGGGCTGGGACGAGCGGGTTCGTCGTCGAGCAACACCCACGAAGCCGTCGAGATCCTGGCCGCGCTCAACTTCGGCGCGGTGCTGCTGGGCACCACCGCCACCATCAGCGCCCTGGTCAGCGAGCGGCGGGTGTTCCGGCGGGATCAGCAGGTCGGGTTGTCGGCGTCGGCGTACCTACTGGGCAAGATCGTCGTCTTCGGCGTCGTCGCCGCGGTGCAGGCGGCAATTCTGAGCGTCATCGTCCTGGCGGGCAAAGGCGGACCCAGGCACGGCGCCGTCCTGCTGGGCAGCGCGGATTTCGAGCTGTATGTCAGCGTGGCCGCGACGGCCGTCGTCTCGGCCATCGTCGGGCTGGCGCTGTCCTCGCTCGGCAGATCGGTCGGCGAGGCGGTGGCGCTGGCGGTGCCGGCGTTGCTGGCCTCGCTGTTGTTCGCCGGCGGTCTGATGTCGTTGGTGGGCACCTGGGTGTATGACCAGGTGTCCTGGTTCATCCCGGCGCAGTGGGGGTTTGCGGCCGCGGCGTCCACGGTCAACCTGCGCCGGGTCGACAAACTGGCCGCGCAGAACGCCATGTGGGCGCACTACTCCGGCTGGTGGGTGTTCGACATGCTGATGCTGGCGGTCCTGGGGTTGGCGTGGGCCGGACTGGTTCGATACCGGTTGCGCGTGCCTGCTACATCGCCAACAGCACGAACTGGGTGATCTGGGTGGCTGCGAAATTGTCGTCGCTGACCAGCACCACCGACTGACGCCCGTCGGGCAGTCTCGGTCCGAGAGTGATGCCTTCGACGTTGTCCAGCGGATAGACCGCGGACAGGTCGACTGCCAGCGACTTGGTCATCGGCGTCAGCGCGGCTTCCCGCATCGACGGCAGCGCCGAGATGTCGGTCGCCGCGCCGATTTCGGCGCGGTAGATGCGCACGACCGCAGGTATGGCGGTGGAGCGTTCCAGCACCAGGAACGTGGTGTCGGTCAGCGCCACGAGGTCAGAGACCGCGTTACGGTCGACGCCGCGCCCGGGTGGGTCCATGGGGTAGGCGTACTGAGCGGTGGGCGCGGCGGTGGCGACATCGAATCTGGTGATGCGAGTCAACACCTGGTGTTCCCCGTCGGCCACCGGCCCGTCCTGGTAGCCGGGGTCTTCCATCGCGGCGAACAGCGACGCACCGCTGGGCGTGAGAGTCAGCCCCTCCAGCGCGAGGTTGCGCCGCGGCCCGGTGCGTGCCGCGGACATCTTGAGGTTGGCGGGCAGGGTGAACTCCCCCTGATAGCCGCCGTCGAGTCCGGCGATGCGCACCCACGGATCGAGCAGCACCGGCTCCCGCTCGGTCAGTCGCTCCCCTTCGGAGCTCCAGTACAGTCGCTGCCGACCCGCGTCGAAAGCGATGCCCTCCGGGTCCGGCGGCACCACCGGCGGGTCCAACGGGCCGAACACCGCTCCGGACCGGTCCCGCAAAGGGCGCCCGCCGATGCAGGTGGCTTCGTCAATCCCGTTGTCTGACAACGACAATCGGAAGGTATAGAACCGGGCCGGCGCTTTGCCGGAGCGGTCGTCGCTGATGACGTAGTAGATCTGACGCTGCGGGTCGTAGCTGATGCCCGACAGCCCGCCGACGACGGTGCCGTCGCACACCGCGCCGGAACCGAGCTGCATCTGGCCGAGATAACTCAGCAGCGGCGCCGCGTGCGACGCAGGCGGCCCGGCAGCGCAGCCGGCCAGCCCCAGGGCCAGCAGCTGGGCCACCAACCGGCGCCGCATCAGACATAGCGCCTGACGCGAGTGCAGTACTCGTCGAATTCGCGGCCGTGCTGCTCGCGTAGGAACTTTTCTTCCCGCAACACCTGGCGGTGGAACAGCCAGGTTCCTGCGAACAGGTAGAACAGCGGAACCCAGTTGGGGAACACCAACAGCTGGCCCACCAAGAACAGGAAAAAGCCGACGTAGATCGGGTTGCGACTGACCGCGAAGACGCCGGAGGTGACCAGGCGGCCAGGTTTGTCGACGTCGATGCCCACCCGGAAGCTGCGGCCGAACGACACCAGGCTCCACACCAGCACGCCGATGGCGCACGCGCACAGGCCCACTCCGACCCAAGCGGCCACGCTGGACCGGAAAAACCGCTGATTACTGACCAGCGGCCAGCCGAACGCCGCCGCGAAGATCGTGTAGAAGTAGAACGACGCCACCGGCGGGATCGCGAAATCGCTGTTGTCCAGGTTCCCGAAATGCAGGGCCTGGGTGCCGGTTCGCTTGAGCACTATCAGTCGTCCGGCCACCGTGCCGAACAGCAGCACCACCATGAGTGCGGCCAGATACTGCGGCATCGCCGACCCCCTTTGTCGCCCAGCAAACCTAACGATTCCACGACACCGCAAGGCCGGGAAGTGCGACTTGTTCCGGCAGCGCGGACGACGGGCTACGGTCGTGGAATGGCGTCAGACAACAAGACCACAGCTGATCATCTCCGCGACGCGCTGGACGGGCGGTGGCGCGATGTGAAGAACGAGGTACGCGCCAAGCTGTCCCAGGAGGCGTTCCGTCCGCACTACACCCCCAACACCGTCATCGCCCGGGCCAAGGTGGCCGAGCAGATGCAGATGATGGCTGCCTCCGGCATCTCTGACGAAGGTTTCCGCAAAGAGCACGGCGGCACCGGCGACGTCGGGGCGGCGGTCACCATGATCGAGATGCTGGCCATGTCGGATCTGTCGCTGATGGTCAAAGCCGGGGTGCAGTGGGGGTTGTTCGGCGGGGCGGTGGAGAACCTCGGCACCGAGCGCCACGGGTCCTACATCAAGGACATCATCTCCCTGGACCTGCTCGGCTGTTTCGCGATGACCGAGACCGGACACGGCAGCGACGTGCAGTCGCTGGAGACGACGGCGACCTACGACGCCGATACCCAGGAGTTCGTCGTGCACTCCGAGACACCCTCGGCACGCAAGGACTACATCGGTGGTGCGGCCGAAACCGCCCGTATGGCAGCGGTGTTCGCGCAGTTGATCACCCATGAAGACGGTGAGCCGGTCAACCACGGGGTGCACTGCCTGCTGGTACCGATCCGCGACGAGGACGGCGACGACCTGCCGGGCGTGACCACCTCGGACTGCCAGTACAAGGGCGGGTTGCCCGGAGTGGACAACGGCCGCATCATGTTCGACCACGTCCGCGTTCCGCGGGAGAACCTGCTCAACAAGTACGGCGACGTCGCCGAGGACGGGACCTACAGCTCGCCGATCGACAACCCGAACCGCCGCTTCTTCACCATGATCGGCACCTTGATCCGGGGCCGGGTCACCGTAGGCGGCAGCGCGGGCAACGCCGCTCGCGTCGCATTGGACATCGCCACCCGATATGCGTTGCAGCGCAGGCAGTTCACTTCACCCGACGACGACGAGTCCGAAGTGCTGATCATGGACTACCTGGTGCATCAGCGCCGGCTTTTCCCGTTGATCGCGCGGTCGTACGCACTGCAGTTCGCGCAGAACGAGCTGGTCTCCAAGACTCACGACCTGCAGACCTCCGACGTGGTGGACGCCGACGAGCAACGTGAGCTGGAAGCCCGCGCGGCCGGCCTGAAAGCGGCCAACACCTGGCACGCGTCGCGGGCCATTCAGGAGGCCCGGGAGGCGTGTGGCGGTGCGGGATACATGGCCGAAAACCGGTTGATCGCGCTGCGCGGCGACACCGACGTGTTCACCACCTTCGAGGGCGACAACCACGTGCTGACCCAGCTGGTCGCCAAGGAGCTGCTGACCCAGTACGCCGACGACATCAAGAGCATGAGCCCGGTGGAATGGGTGCGGTTCGCGGCCAACACCGTCGGCGACCGGGTGATGAAACGCACTGCGGCCGAAGCGATTATGCAACGCATCGTCGACTCGCGGCAGGACAGCGAAGAGGAAGGCAGCCTGTTCAACCGCGGCACTCAGGTCAGCATGTTCGAGGACCGGGAGAACTATCTGTTGTCCTCGGTCGCCCGCCGGCTACAGGGCAAGTCCAAGGAGATGTCGGCCTTCGACGCCTTCAACGCGGTGCAGGATCACGTGCTGCATGCGGCCCAGGCGCACATCGACCGGGTGGTGCTGGAGGCGTTCGTCGCCGGCATCGACGCGTGCCCGGACAGCGAGACCCGCGAGCTGCTCGACGTGGTCTGCGACCTCTACGCGCTGTCGGTGATCGAAGAGGACAAGGCCTGGTTCATCGAGCACACGTACCTGTCGACCGAACGGGCCAAGGCCGTGACCCGCGGCATCAACGATCGGTGCCGGGTGCTGCGTCCGCACGCCCGGACGCTGGTCGACGGGTTCGGCATCCCTGAGCCGCTGCGCTACGCCGAGATGCTGCACCCGGAGAATCTGCCCGACTAGCTTCGGGGGATGGGCCCGAGCGCTTTGAGCTTGCCGTCGGGTCCGATCTGGAACTTCACCGTGCCGCGGCCGCTGGGGCAGCACTCCTCGTCGTTGCCCTTGCGCCACTGGTATTGCACGGTGACGGTGTCGTCGCTGGGCGCCAGCACGGTGATGTAGGGCCGCGGATCGGGCGTGGGTGAGCCCAGCGGGATGTTGTGGTCGAAAAACAGCAGCTGCTGCGGGGTCGATTCGGAGGCGATGGTCGGGATGATCTGCACCCAGTGCAACCGACACTTGCGGGTGCGGCCGCGGCCGATCTCCACCCATTTCGAGCCGGCCACCTCGACCGGAACCGCGGCGATGGCCTGCCGGATCGTGTCGGCGGTGGGGCCGTCGGATTCTTTGCAGCTGTCCGGTTTGGCGGCCGGTGGCGGCGACGGTTTGTCGTCGCAGCCGACAGCCAGCAGGCTCATCAACACGACGATCGCGCTCCAACGACGCACGTCGCGAGCCTAAACGACTCGTCCCGACCCGGCGTCGGCCTCCCCCGGGCGTTGATTCTGCGCTGATGGCGGGGGTTCCCGCATTTTGTCGCCACCACCGCAGGGTGAACGCGCTCGTGGGTCACCGGCGCCGACCTTGCGATGACCTGTGAATGTACTCCCGGTTCCGTCAAAACCGCAGCTACAGGCCGAAATTCGGGATGCTCGACGCTAATCTGAGCGCAGGGCGCTGGTCGACACGTGAGCCCGAGGTTTCCCGCAGCGCACAGTGCGGTGCAGCGGGTTGCGAGATCTCCGTAAAGCGGCGGAAACCTCGGATGCGTCGAAGCGAAACATCGTCGTAGCACGATTTTGCACATATTCCGCTGCACCATCCGGGGAGGACGAGGGCACTATGCAGTCCGAGCAGGACACCGTGCACACCATGTGCGCGTACTGCGGTGTCGGCTGCGGACTCGTGTTGCAGATCACCACGGACCCCGAAAGCGGCCGTCGTCACATCGTGAAATCAGTTGGGCGTCAAGATCATCCGGCAAACTTCGGCCGGCTGTGCACCAAAGGCAAGACCACCGCTGACCTGATGACCGCGCCGGGTCGCACAGAGTGGGCGTATACCAGGACCGACCGGGGGCAACCACTGGAAGCAGTGGACACCGACACCGCGATCACCGCGGCCGCGCAGCGACTGCGCGCCGTCATCGACGAGCACGGCCCGGATGCCGTCGCGCTGTACGTGTCCGGCCAGCTGTCGCTGGAGGCGCAGTACCTGGCGAACAAGCTGACCAAGGGCTTCATCGGCACCAACCAGATCGAATCCAACTCGCGGCTGTGCATGGCCGGGGCCAGTTCGGGCTACAAGCTGTCGCTGGGCGCGGACGGACCGCCGGGCTCCTACCAGGATCTCGACCACGCCGACGTGTTCTTCGTCATCGGATCCAACATGGCCGACTGCCACCCGATCCTGTTCCTGCGCATGATGGATCGGGTCAAGGCGGGCGCCAAACTGGTCGTCGTCGACCCCCGCCGCACCGCCACCGCCGCCAAGGCCGACCTGTTCCTGCAGATCGCGCCGGGCACAGATCTCGCGCTGCTCAACGGTTTACTGCAACTGATCGTCGAAAATGGGCACACCGACGACGATTTCATCGCTGAGTTCACCACCGGGTGGGAGGTGATGCCCGGCTTCCTGAAACAGTTCACCGTCGACGCGGTCAGCGAAACCACCGGCATCCCAGCCGAAGACATCCGCACGGCGGCCCGCTGGATCGGGGAAGCCGCCAACTGGGTCACCTGTTGGACGATGGGCGTCAACCAGAGCACCCACGGCACCTGGAACACCAACGCGATCTGCAATCTGCACCTGGCCACCGGCGCGATCTGCAAGACCGGCAGTGGCCCATTCTCCCTGACCGGGCAGCCCAACGCCATGGGCGGACGCGAAATGGGTTATATGGGACCAGGATTGCCCGGGCAGCGGTCGGTGACCTGCGCCGAGGACCGAGAGTTCACCGAGGATCTGTGGGGCATCCCGCACGGCTCGCTGCGTACCGATGTCAGCGACGGGGTGATCGACATGTTCTCCCGGATGGCCGACGGTCAGATCAAGGCCTGCTGGATCATCTGCACCAATCCCGTTGCCACCGTGGCCAATCGAAAGACCGTGCTGGCCGGTCTGGAGAAAGCCGAATTGGTGATCACCCAGGACGCATTCCTGGAGACCGAGACCAACGAGTACGCCGACATCGTGCTGCCGGCCACGTTGTGGACCGAGTCCGACGGGGTGATGGTCAACTCCGAGCGCAACCTGACCTTGTTCGAGGCGGCCGTGCAACCGCCGGGCCAGGCACTGCCGGATTGGCAGCTGATCGCCCGAATCGCCGGTGCGATGGGCTTTGCCGACTCCTTCACCTACGCCTCGGCCGAAGATGTTTTCGAGGAGATCAAGCAGTTCTGGAATCCCAGGACCGGCTACGACCTTCGCGGTGTCAGCTACCAGCGACTGCGGACCACCCCGGTGCAGTGGCCATGCCCACCCGGGAGCACCGCGGACCGCAATCCGATCCGCTACCTTAACGACGGCGTCAGCCAAGACCGCCGCGTCCGTGACGACGGTCACCAGCCCCGGCTGACCTTCCCGACTGCGGACGGCCGGGCGGTGTTCTTCGCCCGCCCGCACCTGCTGCCTGAAGAAATGCCCGACGCCGATTATCCGCTGCTGCTCAACACCGGCCGCCTGGCGCACCAGTGGCACACGATGACCAAGACCGGCAAGGTCGCAAAGCTGAACAAGCTGAACCCCGGCCCCTTCGTCGAACTTCACCCCGACGACGCCGACCGGTTGCAGATCTGCGACGGCGACCGCGTCGAGGTGGCGTCGCGCCGGGGCCGCGCCGTACTGCCCGCCGTGGTCACCGACCGCGTACTGCCCGGCAACTGCTTCGCGCCGTTCCACTGGAACGACGTGTTCGGCGAGTACCTCTCGATCAACGCGGTCACCAACGACGCCGTCGACCCGGTATCGCGCCAACCGGAGTACAAGGCCTGCGCGGTAAACCTGACCAAGGTGGCCGCCGTGCAGGGCGACCCGGTCGACGAGCTCTACCGCGTCCCGCGTAGCGGTCTGGCCCAGATCGACGCCATCGCCGAGTTTCTCGGCGTGGCGGCCGAGGCGATACCCGAGTTCGACGCGCATGGTCGCGCCTACCTCGCCGGGCTGCTGACCGGGCTGGGCACGAAAGGCACTCCGACAGTTCAACCGCCCACGCTGCCCGACAGCGCACCGTTCGACGACCGTGCCCGGATGTGGGTGAACGGCGTGCTGGCGGGCATGTGGTCGCCGCAGTCACCGTCGGCCGGGTCCCGGACCGTGCTGCTGTGGGCTTCGCAGACCGGCAACGCCGAGGAACTCGCTGCCGACATCGCCGGGCGGTTGCGTGCCGCTGGGATGTCGATTGAGCTGCGCGGCATGGATGACTTCCCCACCGGGGACCTGGCGTCCACCCCTGAACTGCTGGTGATCACCAGCACGACTGGTGACGGCGACCCGCCGGACAACGGCGCGGAGTTCTGGCAGGCGCTGACCGCACCGGACGCCCCCCGCCTGCCCGACACCCGATACGCCGTGCTGGCGCTCGGTGATTCCAACTACGACGACTTCTGCGGGCACGGTCGCAAACTCGACGCCCGACTCGCCGAACTGGGCGCGACCCGCATCATCGACCGCGTCGATTGCGAACCCGACTACGAGGACGCCGCCGCGCGCTGGGTGACCGACATCCTGGGGTCCTTCGCCCGCACACCGACCGTTGCGGTGCGAGCCGCCACGAAGTACTCCAAGAAGCAGCCGTTGGTTACCGATCTCATCCGCAACACCACGCTGAGTCGGCCGGAGTCGGCAAAAGATGTGCGCCAGTTGGTTTTTCACGTCCCCGAGGGAACGGTGTGCTACGAGGCGGGTGATGCGCTGGGTGTGTGGCCGCACAACAGCGACGCATTCGTCGACGAATGGCTGACCGTCACCGGCCTCGACGGACACACTGAAGTGCAGGTCGCCCAACACGGTTCGATGTCGTTGCGTGCCGCCCTGACCGACCGGTTCGAGATCGCCCACATCAGCCCGGACCTGCTGCGCTTCGTGTGCGAGCGCACCGCGGATTCGGGTGCGGCCATGCAGCTCGCCGCGTTGATGAAGCCGGAAAACAAAGGCGCACTGGCAGATTGGTCCTGGGGACGCCAGTCGGTCGATCTGCTCGCCTGGGCGCCCGTCACCGCCTCCGCCGAGGAATGGCTCGACATCCTCAAGCCCCTGCAGCCGCGGCTGTATTCGATCTCGTCCAGTCCCAAAGAGCATCCGGGCGAGGTGCACCTGACGGTGGCGCCGGTGCGCTACAACTTTGCGGGCGTGCCGCGGCGCGGAGTGTGCTCGACGTATCTGGCCGACCGCTCCCCCAGTGACCGGATCGCGGTGTATGTGCGGACATCGAAGAACTTCCGGCCGCCGAGCGACCCGCAGACCCCGATGATCATGGTGGGCCCCGGCACCGGGATCGCTCCGTTTCGCGGATTTCTGCAGGAACGGCGCGCGCTCGGCCACAGCGGTCCTAACTGGCTGTTCTTCGGCGAGCAGCATGCCGCCACTGATTTCTACTACCGCGACGAGATCCAGGCGATGCATGCCGACGGTTTGCTCACCGAGCTGGACCTGGCGTTTTCCCGCGACCAGCGCGAGAAGGTGTACGTCCAGCACCTGATGCGCAAGCGGGGTGCGCAACTGTGGCGATGGTTGCAGGACGGGGCCCAGCTGTACGTCTGCGGCAGCGCCGATCCGATGGCGAAAGACGTGGACCAGGCCATCTGCGACATCGCTGCCGAGCACGGCAACCTCTGTATCGAAGACGCCCGGGCCTTCGTCGGTTCGCTGCGAACTGACAGGCGCTACCACCGCGACGTGTACTGACACGCGATTCTGGGTAACTCCGTAATTTGACGGAAACGTCACGAGGCCGTAGCTGAAACATCGGAGTCGCACCATTTCACCCAGGAGTTCGCGCACTCAAGGGAGGGTCGCAGACGTGGGTCGGGATTCGAATGGTCCGAAAAACGGTGCGTCATGTCCGCTGCACTGCGGTGCGCGCAACGATGACGCCCCCGCTGACCAGGTCGATTGGGCTGGACTGCCGGTCAATCTGGACTTCGCGTTCTCGCCGAGCCAGCGGGATAAGGTTTATGCGCAGCACCTGAAGTTTCGGCGTGGCACGCTGCTGCGCCGCGCGTCCGCCGACGTCACGCAGGACTGCGTCTGCGAGATGTCGGGCTACGGGCGGGCCGACGCCGCAGCCATGTAGCGCGCGCCGGTGCTACCAACTCCGGGAAGATCCCACAGCCACCTTCGGGTTACGGCTGTGAAAGACGAGACGGATGTGACTCAGGCGCACTAATTTTCGGCGTCCGCCACCGGCAGGTCCTCATCCGCCCAGGCGCCGAATCCACCGAGCAGATCCGCGACGTCGAAACCCGCCGCCTGGAACAGGCTGGCCGCAATCATCGAACGGGTGCCGCTGGCGCAGTAGGTCACCACCGGAGCGGACTTGTCGAACTCGTCGAGGGAATCGACCAGCGCGGGCAGCGGGACGTGGCGGGCGCCCGGCACCACGCCGTCCTCGACCTCGGCTTTGCCGCGCACGTCGACGATCTGCAGGTTCGGAGTCGAGTCGCGCCGTTGCTCCAGCTCAACGGCGCGGTAGCGGCGGGTGGTCGCGATCAGCTCCGGGCGCTCGTCGGACACCGCCGACAGGTCGTCCAATTGACCCAGCACGCGGTCCAGCCCCACCCGCGCCAGGCGGAGCCGGGACTCCCCCGCTTTCTCCGGATCGCCTACTAAGACAATGTCGCGGTCGATTTCCACTGCGCCGCCGGCCCATTCGGCGAACCGCCCGGCCAGGCTGACGTTGATGGCACCGCGAAGGTGACCGGCCGCGAAGTCCTCGGGCTCGCGGCTGTCCAGCAACGTCACGCCTGCCGCCGCGTGTTTTTCCACGATGTCGATGCCGAACACGTTCGGCGGGCCGTCGTTGAGCAGTGGGCGCCGCTCTCGGTTGCGGTGCGAGTCGTATTCGAAGTAGCGCGGTTGGGTCGCCTGATCCGAGGTCAGCGATGCGACGAACTCGGCTACGTTGTCGATCTTGGCCGCGTAGTTGGTCTCCCGCTGTTCGCCGATCGTGGAGTAAGTTTCGCTGGAAAGCTGCTTGCCGCACGTCGACCCGGCCCCGTGCGCGGGAAATACGCGGGTGGCGTCGGGCAGCGTGAGCAGCTTGCCGTGCAGCGTCTCGTAGAGTGTGCGGGCCAGGTCCTCGGCTGAAATGCCTTCATCGGCAAGCAGATCCGGCCTTCCGACGTCGCCGACAAAGAGCGCGTCGCCGGTGCACACCCCATAAGGCACCTCGTCGTCCGGGTGCTCGTAGACCACGACGGAAATCGACTCCGGGGTGTGACCCGGGGTCGCCAAGATCTCGAAAGTGACTTCGCCTAACGAGATTCGCTGCCCGTCGTGCAGCGGCTCGACCGGGAACTCGACCCGGGCGTCCTTGCCGTAGGAGATCACGGCCCCGGTCGCGGCCGCGAGTTCCAAGTGGCCGCTGAGGAAGTCGGCGTGGATGTGGGTTTCAATCACCCGTTCGATCGTCAGGCCGTGTTCGGCGGCTTCCTGCAGGTATTCGTCGATGTCGCGGCGGGGATCGACAACCACGGCACGTCCCGAGCTTTCGTCGCCGATGAAGTACGAAGCCTGCGAAAGGCATTCCAGATAGTGCTGTGTGAAGATCATCGAGTCTTCCTCCTGAGCCCTTGAGGCAGATTTAACGCAGGGTTCCCCCGCGGCGCGGCGCCGTAACCCCGGGCCACGACGATCACGCCGAACCCGGGACGTTCACCCCGTTCGCGCAGCACACGGTGACTGGAATCGCGGTGAGCCGAAGTCATCGGCCTCGCGGTTCGGGCTGCCCGTACAGCGCGACAACCACGCTGCGGTCCAGGCTGTTGTTGGACCACACCCCCATCGCGGTATTGGCGCAATCGCGCATGATCGCCACATAGTCCGGGTTGTCGAACCATTGGTGGAACACCTCGAGGCTGCTGATGGCCAACGCCGGGTTGATCGCGACGGTTTCGGCCACCTTGCCGCGAAAGCCCGCCGCGGCGGCCCGGGACTGTGCCGTCGATCCGTCAGACCCGATGTCGGCGTTGATGTTTCGGTCGTTGATCAGGTCGTCGGCGTGCCATTGGGCGGCCAGATACAACGAGTTGTTCATGTTCACATCGTTGGTGCAACCCGCCTGATGCTGAGCCGTGTACACCCCGGAGACGACACTGTCGTTGAGCCGCTTGTTATCTGCGACGGCGCTGGGGGCCGTCACCAGCAGGATGAGGCCGGCAACCGCCGGGGCGTGCAGCCGGTTCATACCGGGTCGAAATGTGACACGAGCCAGCGGCCGTCGACCTTATCCAGCACCACCCGGATCACCGGCTGGGTATCGGTGGGGGTGCCGCCGTCGCCGATGGTGACGGTCTGGTTGACGAACAACAGCACGACGGCGTGGTTTGCGCTCGCCGACACCGAGGACGCCGCGCTGACTTTCGCGGCCGCGGCGATGCGCTTCTCTCTCGCGCCGGGGATGACGACCTGGCGGGTCAGCGCGGTGTAGGCGTCCTTGAACTCGCCGGTTAACCGTTCCCGGGCGGCAGTGAGATCTTTATCCGCTGACTCGGGGGTATAGGACAGCATGGCCACCGCGTCGTCGCTGGCGACCCGCACCGACTCGGTTCCGGCCTGGCCCACGTCCGTGTTCGAAGCATCCCATTTGAAGTAACCCGCGGCCGCCGCGAGCAGCAGTGCGATGCCGGGTAGTACCGCAAAGGCCAGCAGCCGCAACCACGGGACCAAGGTCCTTGCAGGCTCCAACTCGGCGGTCGGCTCGGCCGCGTCGTTGTCGTCGGGTTCCGGTGTGGTGTCGTCGTTTAGCGATTCCTCGTCTGCGGGAGTTGCTTCGACGATCCGCTCGCTCAGTGTCGTCATGGCACAAACACCACGTTCGACATCTTGGCTTCGTCACCGACGGCCTGGACTTCGATGCGCATCCGCCATTCCCGGGGCGCCTCCTCGCCGGCCGCGGTCCGCGATTTCACCGCGACCGCCACCAGCACCTGCGCTGAGTCACCGCGCTGGGATTCCAGCCCGGCATCGGTGACCGTGCCTTCCGACTTCGACTGCGCCACTTTGACCAGTTCCACGAACGGCTTGGCGCGACGCTCGAAATCGTCCCGGAACGCCCCGGTGGCCAGGTCGATGATGCGCTGCACGTCGGTGTCGATCTGCGTGTAGTCCAACGTGGTGAGATTCACCGCGCCCTGCCGTGCGGCCCGGATGAACAGCTCACGCTGGGCCTGCGCCCGGTGCTGCGCGTAGTCGCGGTAGCCCAGCCAACCGGTCAATCCGGTGAGCGCGGCCACGACCAGCGCGGCGGCCACCAGCGCACGCCCGACCCGGGAAAGGCGCCCGAACGGGTTGCGCAACCGGAGTGGTCTCGCGCGGTCGTCGACAGCCTCCTCCGCCACGCCGTCGTCGACATCTGTCTCGTTGACGACATCAGCTTCTTTCGACAAGCTGACCTTCTGCTCTTCGGGCTGCTCAGCCATGTTGCTCCTAACTACGGTGACGGCACCAGCAGTGACTGCCAGTTCTTGGCACGCGGGTGCGCCAAATCGGCCTCGGTGTAACGACGCCCGTCGGGCCCCACATACTCACCCGTGGCCGGGTCGTAGGTGGCGACCGCGATCGGCGGGGGCGGCGGCGCGGTACCGCGCGGCGGCGGCAGCCGCGGATCCTGTCCGGGCGGGTACTGCGGGACACCCTGGCCGGTGGTGGTGGCGTTGGGGTCGCCCTTCCAGTGGTAGCCCTCGTTGAGCGGCACGTACTCCTCGTCGCTCTCGCACAACTCGACGGTCGGGGCACGTTTCCACGGCTTGGTCTCACACGGAATATTGCGCGCGCCACGAACATTGAGTTCGGAATCCTGCGGCAGTCGGCAATACAGTTCGGCCGCCGGCCGGTCCGGGGCATCCACACTGGCCGGTGAACGCCGCTGCGTGGGCGGCAGGAAGCCGGTGGTGCAGGGCGGCGGCAGGTTCATGTTGAGGTTGAAATCCAGGTAGAAGCCCTTGTAGTCCTGCTTGGTGCCGACGTTGGGCACCAGCGAGCCCGCCATCACCGCGATGCCCTGCGGCAGCAACACCAGGATCTGTTCGATGTCGTGCCGGTAGACGAAGGCGATGTCACCCAGGCTCACCAGGTTGGCAAACAGCACCGGTACCGCGGGCGCGACCCGATCGAACAGCGCACGGCCCTCCTCCAGCCCGGAACTGCCCTGCGCCAACAGGTCTCGCAGAGCCGCATCCTGCGCCTGGAACTGCGCGGTGATGGCTGCCGTTCGACGGGCCCAGGTGGCTATCGCATCCGACGTCTGCACTTGGGAGTTCAACACCGGCGGGGCCTGGTCGATCAGGGTGGCCAGCGGGTCGACGGTGCGGCCGCCGGCGTTCGCCAATGCCGTTGACCCGTCCACGATCCGGGACAGCTCGGGTCCCATCCCGCCCACCGCACGATTGGCCTCGTCCATCACGGTGCGCAGATTGTTGCGCGGAATCGCTTGCAGCGCACGGTTGGTCATGTCGAGCAGCCGCCCGATGTCGACCGGCACATCGACCTGTCCGGCCGGGATGACGTCACCGGCCCTCAGCGACCTTGACTGTCGGCCGTCCCCACCGGGCTGCGGGGTCAGTTCGATGTACTGCTCCCCGATCGCCGACCGGCTGTGCACCGATGCCTGCACGTGAGCGGGCACCATGACGCCGGACCGCATGGCCAGCACCGCGCGCACCCCCTCGGCGGTGACACTGACCGACCGCACCTGACCGACGTCGGTGCCGCGATAGGTGACCACGGAGTTCTCGTACAACCCGCCCGACTGCGGCAGGTCGACGGTGACGCTGTATTCGCCGATTCCGAACAGCGTCTCAGGAAGCTTCATGTAGTTGAAAGCCATTGAGCCACAGGAGATCAGCGTCACCACCGACAGTACTGCCAATTGGATCCAGGTCTTGCCGTTCAGGCGCAGCATCAGTATCCCTCGAAGTGGTAAGGGAAGGTCAGCGGGTTCCCGCCGGTGGCCGGGCTCGGCTGCATGCCGATGGTGCGTCCCCACTGCAGTTCGAGTTGGGTCAGATTGCCTTCCCACCGGGAGCCGGTGAATATCCCGGTGTCGATGCGGCTCAACGTGAGATCGACGATCATGGTGAGGTTCGCGTAGTCACCGCGAAACCAGTTGGTCACCGTCGACGTCGGCCACGGGTAGGTCGCCAATCCGTCCAGTCCCTTGGTGAGCGACGGTCCCGCGTCGGCGAGCCTGCGCAGCACCGGGGCGATCTGACGCAGGTTGTTCACCAACGATGCTTTGCTCTGGCGGACGGTGTCCGCGGCGATCGCGCTGAATTTGCCGAGCTGGTCGATGGCGTCGGCGATCTGGGTGCGCTCGTCGGCCAGGACCGCGAGAGCTTTGGGCACCGTCAGCAGCGCCCGGTCGACAACCGCGTCCTTGGCGGCGAACTGACCGGCCAACGAGTTGAGATTCTCAGCGGCAGCGATGATGTCGTCGGTCTGCTTATTGGTGCCGGCGATGAACTCGTCGAGTTGCCGCAGCAGGCTGCGCATGTCGTTTTCGCGTCCGGCGAAAGCCTTGGCGACCGCCTGGGTGATCTCCTGCAGCTGAGCCAGGCCACCGCCGTTGAGCAGCACGGACACCGACGCCAGGGTTTGCTCGGTGGTCGGATACATGCTCGCGTGTGCCAGCGGGATGACCGATCCGTTTCGCAGCTGTCCGACCGGCGGCTCGTCCCTGGGCGGGGCGAGCTCGATGTGCATGGACCCGAGCAAGCTGGTCTGACCGATCTTGGCGGTGGCGTTGGCGGGCAGCTGGACGTCGCCGTTGATCCGCATGGTGACCAACGCGTGCCAGTCCTGGACCTCGATCTTGGTGACATTGCCGATGTTGACGTCATCGACCCGGACCCGGGTGTTCTCTTGGATATTCACCACATCGGGTAACTGGGCTTGGACCGTGTAGGAGCCCGCGCCGCCACCGGACGTGCCGGGCAGCGTGAGCGAATTCAGGCCGTGCCAGTCACACCCACCGAGGACCGTCATGCAGGCGACACTGACCGCAGCCGTGATCATCTGCCGCCCAATCATGAGGACGGCCCCTGGGGGACCATCAGGCCCGGCAGGCCCAGCTTTGGATCGACCACGGTGGGCCCGGGCGCCGCTGCCGGCGCCGGCTGCTCGGCCGGCAGCGGGGCCGCCTCTGGCGGTGGCAGGGCGCCGGGGCGCAATCTGTCCTCGCTGTAGGTGATCTCGCCCGGGCGGGCCTGCGGTCCGACGAACGGGTTGAGCCCGACGGGCACGTAGTTATAGATGCGGTTTTTGATGATCGGCTCGACATATTGCAGGCAGAGCTTGGAAACCCGGTCCAATCCGCGCCGCGAGGCCGCTTCGATCGAGCTGCAAATCCATTGCGGGATATCGGCGAAGTTGTTCAGCGCGATGATGCCGGTCATGGCGCCCTGCGCTGGTTGGTAGATGTTCATGAAGTTCTGGAACACCGTCGGCACCACATGCAGGATCTGCTTGATGTCGGCACGGCTGTCGTTGAGTGCAGTGGTGATGGAAGTGAACCGGTCGACCGTGACACCGATGGATTCCCGGTTCTCGGCAAGGAATCCGCGCAGGTCCACCAGCGCCGCGTCCAGACCCTGCACCGCATTGGCGATCTCGTTGGGCGAGTTGGACAGAATGGTGGTCACGCTGGCCAGGTTCTGGTTGAACGCGGCCAGCAGGTCGCTGCTGGAGTACAGCGCCGAGACCAGCAGCTGCAGGTTGCGCACCGTGCTGAAAATGTCGTCGGCGTGATCACCGAGCGCCGAAAGTGCCGCGGAGAGTTTGATGATGGTGTCGCGAGCCGTGTCGCCCTCACCCCGCAGGTTGTCCGCGGCCGAGTTGATGAATTCGCCCAGCGAGTTCACCCCGCCCGGTGTCGCCGGTTGCAGGGACTCGGTCAGCTTCTCCAACTGCTTGCGGAAGTCGTCCCACTCCACCGGTACCGCGGTGCGGCTCAGCGGAATGATTGCTCCGGCAGCGAGTTTGGGGCCGCCGTTGTAGACCGGGACCAGTTGCACAGCGCGTGAGGTCACCAACGACGGGGACAGGATCGCGGCGCGGGCCGCGGCGGGAATCGGATACTTCTTGTCGACGGAGAATGTCACCTTGGAGCTGGCCGGTTGCGGCTCGATCTTGTCGACGGTCCCGACGGCGACGCCCAGGATCCGGATTTCGTCGCCGACGAATAGACCGTTGGCGTTGACGAAATACGCGGAGTACGTGTTCTTGTCGACCTCTTTCCACAGCTGCTTGCCGACCAGGAACAACGAGAAGACCAGGGTGACCACCAAACTGAGAGCGGCTGCGGCCCGCAGCGTTTTCCGTGCGGTGGGGCTGACGTTCACGGGCCCCCCGTTCCCGCGGGCTCCGGCGGCGGCCCCGGTGCGGGTCCGGGCGACGGTGGTTGCGACCACAGCGGTGTCGGTGCGGCTTCGGGTGGGACCGGCGGGGATCCGATCGGCGGGTCCACCGATTCGGACGGCAGATGCTGGTTGGGGTCCAGATACCGGTCATACATGCGCGAGTCGAGGATCGGTCCGCTGAGTTGGCCGGGAACCAGGTTGGCCACATAGGCTTTGAAGAACGGACCGGACCCGAGCACCTCGCCGAAGGACATGGCGTACCGCTTGAACTTCGGCAGTGTCCGCTGGATGTCTTCCTTGCGGTTGTCCAG
Source organism: Mycobacterium sp. NGS29 (assembly GCF_059812965.1). Lineage (NCBI taxonomy): Bacteria > Bacillati > Actinomycetota > Actinomycetes > Mycobacteriales > Mycobacteriaceae > Mycobacterium > Mycobacterium sp. NGS29. The sequence goes on along the minus strand of NZ_JCALDR010000001.1, from coordinate 27,354 downwards.
GATTTCGAGCACGCCGTTGAGCTTGTCGAGAGCCGGCTTGAGCTGGGTGCGGTTGTCATCGACCAGCCCCGAAATCTGGTGGGACACCGCGGTGAGGTTGTTCATCAGTGCGTCGATGGAACTGCGTTCCTGTAGCAGCGCCGCCAGCAACGCGTTGGAATTGGACACCAGGCCGGCGATCTGCTGGCTGCGCCGACCCAACACGCCGGCAACGCTGTTGGCGTTGGTCAGCAGGCTGCGCAGCTGTGCGTCGCGGTTGTTCAGGGTGTCGGAGAACCGGGCGACCCCGTCCAGCGCCGGCCGCAGATTGGGTGGTGTGTCGTGGAACGTGTCGGCCAAAGTCGTGAGGGCTGAGGATAATTGGGTGGTGTTGAGGCCGCTGATCTGAGTTGTCAAGTCGCCCAGTGCGTCCGGCAAATCGTAGGGCGAGGTGGTGCGTTCCAGCGGAATGGTGATCCGCAGCCGGCCCTGCCCGCGCGGGGTCAGCTCGAGCATCTTGGAACCCAGAATCGTCTCGGTCTTGATCGCCGCTTCGGTCCGCTCGCCCAACTCGACGCTCTTGCGGACGGTGAAGCCGACCCGGACTTTGGTGCCCTCCAGACTCACATCGGACACCCGACCGACTCCCACACCCGAAACACGCACCTGGTTAGCGGGTTTGATGCCACCGGCTTCGGAGAAATAGGCCGCATAGTTGTCGTAGCCGTTGACGAAGGGCAGCTTGTTGTACTGGAATGCGACGACCACCACCAACGTCATGATGACCGTGCCCATCACTCCCAACAGGAAGGGACTGCGGTTCTTGCCCGGCTTGCCGCGGAATCGACTCATTGCGGCGTGCACCGTCCGGAGGGCTGACCCACCAGCTTGACGTAGATGGGGTTGCCCCCCTTGCCGTTCAGTTTGAGCAGCACCTCGCAGAAGTAGAAGCCGAAGTAGTCGCCGTTGAGGCCCTGCCGGGACAGCACCTGGTAGACGTCGGGCAGGGTGTGGATCAGGTGGTCGACGTAGTCGCGGTCGGCCATCACCTGGGTCGCCATCCGGTCGGTTTCGTGCACCACGTTCTTGATCGGTTGCCGAGCCTGCACCAGCAGGTCGGCGATGGAGCCGGCGGCGGCATTGACGTAGGCCAGGCCGGCGGAGATGTCGTCCTTGCGTTGCGCCAGGCCCTTGACGAACTCGGCCAATTTGTCCAATCCGTCGGCGAATTCGTGATCGCGGGCGGCGAAGGTGTGCAGCACGGTGTTCAGGTTGGTGATCAGCTCGCCGATCAACTCGCTGCGCCCGGCCAGGGTCGACGTCAACGTCGCGGTCTGGGCCAGCACCGAGGACAGCGTGCCGCCCTGGCCCTGGAAGATCCGCAGCAACTGCCCGGACAGCGCGTTGACCTGGTCGGGGTCCAGCGCGCGGAACAACGGGCGGAAACCGCCGATCAGCACGTCGACATCCAGGGCCGGCGATGTCCGCGCCAGCGGGATCGTCGCGCCCGCGGGCAGCCGGTGCGGCGATCCGGAGCTTTCTTCCAGAGCCAGGAAGCGGTCACCGATCAGGTTCTCGTAGCGCACCACCGCGCGGGTACCCTCGGTCAGTCGCAAACCCTTGTCAATCGCGAAGTCGATACTGACCGTGCCGTCGCGGTGCAGGGTGATGTCGCCGACCTTGCCGACTTCGGCACCGGCGATGCGGACGAAGTTGCCGGACTTCAGCCCCGAGATGTTGGTGAAGACCGCGTGGTAGTCGGTGCGGTCCTCGAATCGGAACTGCCCGAAGACCGTGACCAACCCGAAGGTGAAGACCAGGCACACCGCTGTGAACAGCGCGACCCGGATGATGATGCTCGGCATGCTTCGTCTCATGGCGGCGGCTGCCCCCCGCGGTAGAAGTAGCGCGGCGGCTCAGGCGGGTTCTTGGTCGTCGGGAAGTAGTTGGACCACCAGGGATTACCGACCGCCAGGTTGGTGCGGATCTCGTTGGGCTCGGTACCCCAGCCGGTGTCGGTGACCAGCGCGCGCACCGGGTAGTTGGCACTCGGGTCCGGCAGCGAACCGCAACTCGGCCTGCCGCCGGGGCCGCCGGTGGCATTGACTTTCGGCAGGTGCTTCGGGTACCGGTACGGGTCGTCGCCGAACAGCAGTCCGGCGTCCATGATGAACGAATATCCGTTGCCGCCCAACGTGTCCCGGCCGCCGTGCTCCACGTACCACTGCGCGCCCTGGAACAGGCAGGTGTAGGTCGGGGAATACATGTCCAGCAGTCGTGTGGTCGGGTCGAGCAGATTGATGGCTCGTACGATGTCGGATTCGGTGCGGCCGATGACGCTGATACCGGTCCGGCTGAAACCGATGGCTGACATCAGCATGGCGTCCAGCGACTGCTGGTTCTCGGTGAGGGTGACGCTGGTGGTCGTCACCGAGTCCAGGATCGACAGAATATCCTGCGCCGCAGTGGAATACGTGGCCGCGGCCTGGCCGAACAGCTTCCAGTTCCGGTGGATGGTGTCCAGTCGGGGATTCACGGCGAGCAGCACGTTGTTGGCGTCGGTGATGGCCTGCCCGATCCGGTCGCCCTTACCGCGCACCGATTGCGCGAAGGCCGACAGGATCGCGTTCAGTTTGGCGGGATCGATTGCCTGAACCAGGGATTGGAGATTCTCGAAGACGGTGTTCACCTCGACGGTCACATTCCGTGAGTGCAGCACGGCACCGGGTTTGAGGGCTGCGGGACTGGGCCGCCCGGGCGCGGTCAGGTCGACGTACTTGGAACCGAACGCGGTGGTCGACTTGATCTCGGCCTCGACGTTGCTGGGCAGATACCTGAACGCGTCCGGTTGCATCTTCAGCTTCAGCTCGGCGACTTTGACGTCGGTGCCGATCGACTCGACCTGCCCGACCTGCACTCCGCGGAACTTGACTTTGGCGCGCTGTTCCATCACCAGTCCCGCGCGGTCCGAGACCAGGGTCAGGGGGATCGATTCGTCGAACTTGCCGGCGAACATGCCGGTCGTCATCACCACCAGACCAGCCACCACCAGAAACAGGGTCGGCGCGTACCAGATCGGGTCGATCCGGCTGGTGCGGACCCGGTTGGCCCGGAAGGCTCCTCGATACTTCTCGTCGCTCATACCGGCTAACCCGACAGGTTGAAATTGCCGTGCTGCCCGTATACCGACAGCGAAATCATCAGGCACACAAAGGCGGTCACGATCATCGACGACCGCACCGACCGGCCCACCGCCTCGCCGACCCCGGCCGGCCCACCGGTCGCGGTGAACCCGTAGTAGGTGTGGACCACCATCACGCCGGTGGCCATCGTCAGCGCCGACAGGAACGACCACAGCAGATCGTTGGGATGCAGGAAGGTGGCGAAGTAGTGCTCGTAGACGCCACGGGACTGGCCGTACACGGAGATGGTGAGGAACTTGGCGGCGATGAATGACATCAGCACGGCGACGGCATAGAGCGGGATCACCACCAGCACACCGGCGATGATCCGGGTGGAGGCCAGGTAGGTGATCGCGCGGATGCCCATCACCTCGAGCGCGTCGATCTCCTCGTTGATCCGCATGGCACCCAGTTGCGCCGTGGCGCCGGCGCCGATGGTGGCCGCCAGTGCCAGGCCGGCCGTGCACGGCGCGATCATCCGGACGTTCAGGAACGCCGAGAGGAATCCGGTCATCGCCTCGACGCCGATGTTGGACAGCGTGTCGTAACCCTGTACCGCGACCAGTGCTCCGGTGGTCAGCGTGAGGAAACCGATGATCCCGACGGTGCCGCCGATCACCGCCAAAGCGCCGGTGCCCATGCCCATTTCGGCGATCAGCCGCAGCAGTTCACCGGGGTATCGGCGTACCGCCTCGCCGATGTTGAGTAATGACCGACCGTAGAACGCGGTCTGCTCCCCCAGCTTGCGGGTGGCAGCCACCGTCCTGTGACCGGCTGTACTCAACCGCGACGGTTCGTCGACCACGGCGTCGCTCATGGGCGCCACACCCGACTCATTTGGCGGTCACTTTCACACCCAGCGCCGTGGTCAGGATGTTGATGAAGAACAGTGCCATGAAGGAGAACACCACGGTTTCATTCACGGCGCTGCCGACACCGGCCGGGCCGCCACCGGCGGAAAGGCCCTTGTAGCAAGCGATCAGACCGGCGGAGATCCCGAACAGCGTCGCCTTGATCAGCGAGATGACCACCTGTGGCAATCCGACGAGCAGCGTCATTCCGGCAACGAAAGCCCCCGGTGTGACGTGCTGGACGTACACCACGAAGATGTAACTGCCGACCAGGCCGGTAACCGATACCAATGAGAACAGCAGCACCGCAACGAAAGTCGCGGCGATCAGGCGTGGAACCACCAGGGCCTGAATGGGGTTGACGCCGATCACCGCCATCGCGTCGATTTCCTCGCGAATCTTGCGGGCCCCCAGATCGGCGCACATAGCGGTCGAACCGGCGCCGGAGACGACCATGGCGGTGACCACCGGACCCACCTGGGTCACCGAGGCGAGCCCGGCACCGGCGCCGGAAAGGTCGCCGGCACCGATCTCGACGAGCAGGATATTCAGCACGAACACGATGAGGACCGTGTACGGGATCGACAACATGATGGTCGGAAAGATCGACACCCGGGCGACGAACCAGATCTGCTCCAGAATCTCGCGCCAGTTCCATGGCCGTCGGACCAGCACCAGAAATGTCTCGGCGCAGAACGAGAAGAACCCGCCCAATGCGTTCATCGGCTTAGCCAGGGTTGCCGCGTCCATCGTTCGGCTCACCCCCAACCCACCAGAGCATCCGGTCCATGCGGTTACGCCGACGCCGTCAAGGACATCAAAGAGTGCCGTAATACATTGTGCGGCAACGGGTTAACGCCATCCACAGGAGTGGCGAGACCGGGTCGCCTGGCTGCAGATAGAAACATGCCGCCAGCTTACGAGCATCGAAAATCGATTCCGAGACTTGCAATCACCCGGAAACAAAGGTCGGAAGCCCGCACCGGTCAGCCTACGGTCGTACCGCCCTCAGCGATGCGCCGCACCGCCTTGAGAAAGACATCGATCTCGTCGCGGGTGTTGTAGAACGCGAACGAGGGACGCACGGTCGCCTCCAGACCATAGCGCCGCAAAATCGGCTGGGCACAGTGATGTCCGGCACGTACCGCAATGCCCTCGGCGTTCAAGGCTTTACCGACTTCGAGCGGTTCGTGGCCGGCCAGCACGAAGGACAGCACGCTGGCTTTCTCCTGCGCGGTGCCGATCAACCGGACGCCTGGAATGTCGGCCAGGCGCGGTGTCGCGTACTCCAGTAGGGCGTGCTCGTAGGCCGCGATGCGCTCGACACCCACCTTCTCGACATAGCGCAACGCCGCCCCGAGTCCGACGGCGTCGGCGATATTGCCGGTGCCCGCCTCGAACTTGTTGGGCAGCCCCTGATACAGCGACCGCTCCAGGGTGACGTCGGCGATCATGTTGCCGCCGCCCTGCCACGGCGGCGTCTCGGCAAGAGCCTCCTCAGAGCCGTAGAGCACACCGATGCCGGTCGGACCGAAGATCTTGTGACCGGAGAACGCGAAGAAGTCGACGCCCAGCTCCGCGACGTCGATGGGTAGGTGGGGAATCGACTGGGCGCCGTCGATCAACACCCGGGCACCGTACCGATGACCCAGCTCGACGATGTTCTCGACCGGTGTGACCGTGCCGAGGGCGTTCGAGACGTGAGTCACCGCAACCAGTTTGGTTTTCGGACCGAGCAGATCCTCGAACTCCGACAGCAGCAGGTTGCCGGCCTCGTCCACCGGGGCGACCTTCAGCACCGCACCCGTCGCCTGCGAAAGCAACTGCCACGGAACGATATTGGCGTGGTGCTCGAGGTGAGTGATGACGATCTCGTCGCCGCGACCCAGATGTTTTCCACCCCACGCGTAGGCCACCAGGTTGATCGCTTCGGTGGTGCCGCGCACGAAGATGTTCTGTTCCACCCGGGGTGCGCCGATGAACCGTCGCACCGTCTCGCGGGCATCTTCGTAGGCGTCGGTGGCACGGGCGGCCAACTCGTGCGCGGCGCGGTGGATGTTGGAGTTCTCGTGGGCATAGAAGTGCGCCAGCCGGTCGATCACCGCTTGCGGCTTCTGGGTGGTGGCCGCGTTGTCGAACCAGATCAGCGGTCTGCCGTTGACCGTCTCCTGCAGGATCGGGAAGTCGGCCCGTACCGCATTGACCTCGAAGACCTCGTGGTCGTCCGGCACTTGCGGCACCGGCTCCCGCGGGGTGGCCAGGAAGTAGTAGTTGGCCTCGTCACCGGTCGGCGCTGCCGCAGGTGCGTCCGACCAGCCCAGGTCGGCCACCGTCGGCGCCTGCGGGTGCCAGCCGGGAGCCGAGCCGCGCGGGGCCACCGGCACGCTGGGTGGAGCGCCGGCCAGCACGCCGGGCACGGTCGGCACGATGCCCGTCGGCACCGCAAAGGCGCTCAGGTCGCCGACACCGGGCGGCAGGAACGGGTCGGCGACCGCGACACCGGCCGCGCCCGCGGACGGGCCCGCCGTGCTGTCCGGCACGTTGCCACGCGGCGCCACCGGCACCGTCTGCGGCGGGGTGGCTTCCGGCCCGGGTGATGTCGGCGCCGGCACGTAGATGTCGGAAAACGCGATCGCAGGCACGCCGGCGGTGAGCGGGTCGGAGGTGCCGGCTGCGGTCCGGCCAGCCGAGGTCGCGGCCGTGGTGTCGGGCAAGTTGCCGCGCGGGGCGACCGGGGCGGTCTGCGGCGGACTGTCGGGTCCCGGCCGGATGCTGGCCGCGTAGAGCTGGCTTGCCAACACCGCGAGTTCCGTGGCGCTGACTGGCAGCTCGCTTTCGGCGTCTACCGAACGGTACTCACTCGTACTCATGGAACTGGTCCACGGCGACGTCGTCGAGCACGGCAAGCGCATCGTCGGTGAGGACCGCCAAAGACGTGTACAGGGTGACCAGGTAAGTAGCGATCGCCGACTTGTTGATGCCGGTGAACCGGACCGACAAGCCCGGCGCCTGCTCGCCGACCAGGCCGGGCTGGAACAGGCCGACCACACCCTGGCGCTCCTCACCGGTGCGGGCCAGGATGATTTGCGTCTTGCCGTCCTCGACCGGGACCTTGTCCGACGGGATGAGCGGAATACCGCGCCAGGTGATGAACTGCGCGCCGAACAGGCTCACGACCACCGGCGGCACGCCACGGCGGGTGGCCTCGCGGCCGAACGCGGCGATGCCCAGCGGGTGCGCGAGGAAGAAGCTCGGAGTCTTCCAGACTTTGGTGATCAGCGAGTCCAGGTCGTCCGGCGTGGGCCGACCGCCCCGGGTCTGGATGGTCTGCTCCGGAGTCACCTGGGCCAGCAACCCGTACTCGGGGTTGTTCACCAGCTCGGACTCCTGGCGCTCCTTGATGGTCTCGATGGTCAGTCGCAGCTGCTGCGCGATCTGGTCGTGTGGGCTGGAGTAGAGGTCGGACACCCGGGTGTGGACGTCCAGCAGCGTGGAGATGCTGCGCAGCGTGTACTCGCGCGGACTGATCTCGTAGTCGACGTAGGTCTCCGGTAGCGGTTCATCAATACTGGCACCGGCCTCGGCTTTGATCGCGACCCGCTCCGGATTGACCACCCGGTTCACGCGGTAGATACCGGCTTCGACGGGCACCCAGCTCAGCAGATGCAGCAGCCAGCGCGGCGTGATCGTCGCCAGCTGCGGGACCGTCTTGGTGGCGTTGGCAAGCTGGCGTGCCGCAAGGTCGCCGAGGGCCTGGGATTCGTTCTGTGCTCCGGGATCCGACCCCTGAGTAGAAGCGGCCATCGTCGTCCTTTCCATGCGTGATCAGAACTGCGCTGGGTATCGAGCAGAGCCATCATGCCTCACAAGTTGCGTGAATGCCTGCCGAGAGTAGGCAGATGGCGACGCCGCGACAAAGAGTTAAACCTCGACTGAGCCGAACCGACTCGGGCTGGTTTCCCAGATTGTTCCCAGCCTGGCCGATTTGTCGATGCTTTATAGTGGGACGCATGCAACAGGCCGACCAGCTGCGTTTTGTCCGCACGCGCTGCATCGCCGTGATCTGTTGTTGTTGTTCCTGTTGATTTCTGACGCCCGCTGACCGCTCAGTAATCGCCGCAGCCACCGCCCGGAGGGCTCCCCTCCTCGGTGTGAGGCGCGCCACCTTCCAGGAAGAACAAGTCCCCATGACCGTTGTGTCCATCCCCGATCGTGCGCTGGCGCGTGTGACAACCCGCAGGCGCGTCCGGGTGCGGCCGGCCGACGCGCCCACCCGCATGACGCGCTACCGCGGCGGTACCTATTCACACACCGTCGACAGAATCGTGTTCAGTGACGGCACCTCCGCACGTACCGACCTGATCCGGCTCAATCCCGGCCTGCAGGCGTACTCGTTGGACTTCGCCGGAATCTCTCCGTACCACCCGTCGCCCTACCGGCTGGGCGCCTGGTCGGCATTGCCGCATCTGCACACCCGGGGCTGCGAGGCCGAAGTCGCCTGGATCCTGCGGCACTCGTTCCCGGTTTTGGCAGTGTCTGAACTGAGTGACCGACTGCGCCGGGCCGGATATCCCTTGGGAGCGGCCAACATCAGCGAACACGAGGCCATCGCAGGAACCCAGGCCGCGATCTGGCATTTCACCAACGGCATGGCCCTGGACACCCGACCGTTGAACGCACCCACCGCGGTGCACCGCGGTCCGGATTCGACGCTGACGTTCGAGTTCGACGGCCAGCCCCAGCTCGGTGGGTATGCGCTGTGGACCGCGTCCGACTCCCCCGTCACCGTAACGCTGCAAAAATCGGCCGACGGCCTGACGTGGCACGACGTCTCCGGATCGACACTGGTCACCGACGCGGGCAAGGGTCGCTACGAGCGCACCCTCGGGGTTGGCAGCACCACCTCCAGCCACCGCCACGGCCGCGGCGCCCGCGGCTACCGGTACTACCGACTACTCACCACCGCACCGGAAGCCGCGATCGACCACGTCGACTTCTGGCTGACCGGGTCCGGTCACTACCGCAATGCCGACCGCATCGTCCACCTGTACAACTACCTGCTCGCCGGGGCCTACCCGGCGCTTCGGGACGCCGAGGAACCCTTGATCGACGGCGAGGCAGTGGCCCAGGGCGGGCTCGTCGGCCCGTTCCAGGTGAGCGCACCCCTCACCTTGGCCGCCGGCAGCGGCCAGGTGATCGTCGACGCCTTCGGCGCGGTGATCGACGGAGCGGTCCGACCAGGCACCGACTTCTACGTTCGGGTCACACCGGGCCGCTCGGGAATAACGCTGCACGCAACCACGTCTGATCACGGCAGCGGACGGGTACTGACCGGGGTGGCGGTGGCCGGGCCCGCGCGGGGACTGACTCCGGTTGCTTTGACCACCCCCTCGCACGTGACAATGGAGTTCGACATCACCTGGGAAGCCGGCCAGGCCCGCACTGACACCGTTGGAGAATGTGGATGACCATTGCCGAGAACATCACCCAACTCATCGGCCACACGCCGCTGGTCCGGTTGCGCCGGGTCACCGACGGCGCGGTCGCCGACGTCGTCGCCAAGCTGGAGTCGTTCAACCCGGCCGGCAGTGTGAAAGACCGCATCGGCGTGGCGATGATCGACGCGGCCGAGAAGGCCGGCCTGATCAACGAGGACACCATCATCCTCGAGCCCACGAGTGGGAACACCGGGATCGCGCTCGCGATGGTCGCCGCTGCCCGCGGCTACAAGCTGGTGCTGACCATGCCGGAGACCATGAGCATCGAGCGCCGAATCCTGTTGCGCGCCTACGGCGCCGACCTCATCCTCACGCCTGGTTCCGAGGGCATGCCCGGGGCCATCGCCAAGGCCGAGGAACTGGCTAAAAGCGATCAGCGGTACTTCATCCCGCAGCAGTTCGAAAACCCGGCCAACCCGGCAGTACACGCGGTCACCACCGCCGAAGAAGTGTGGAAAGACACCGACGGCAAGATCGACATCTTCGTCTCCGGGGTCGGCACCGGCGGCACCATCACCGGTGTGGCACAGACCATCAAGGAGCGCAAGCCGTCGGTGCAGTTCGTCGCCGTCGAACCGGCCGCATCGCCGGTGCTGTCCGGTGGCCAGAAGGGACCGCACCCCATCCAGGGCATCGGCGCCGGCTTCGTGCCGCCGGTGCTGGATATGGGTCTGGTCGACGAGGTCGTCACCGTCGACAACGACGACGCGTTGAACCTGGCCCGACGCCTGGCTAGGGAAGAGGGGCTGTTGGTCGGCATCTCGTCGGGCGCCGCGGTGGCCGCGGCCCTCGACCTGGCCCGGCGACCGGAGAACGCCGGCAAGCTGATCGTGGTCGTCCTGCCATCGATCGGCGAGCGGTACCTGAGCACGGTGCTGTTCAAGGATCTGAGCGACTAGTCATGTTGGCGGCTATCCGGCGCGACATCCAGGCGGCCCGGGAACGCGACCCGGCCAACCCCACCGTGCTGGAGGTCGTCTTCGCCTACCCGGGCGTCCACGCCGTGTGGGGACACCGGATCACGCACTGGCTGTGGCGGCGCGGCCGGCGCCTGGCGGCCCGGACACTGGCCGAACTGAACCGCATCCTGACCGGTGTGGACATCCATCCCGGCGCCGTGCTCGGACCCGGGCTGTTCATCGACCACGCAACCGGGGTGGTGATCGGGGAAACCGCGGAAATCGGCGAGGACGTCACGATTTTCCACGGGGTCACCCTGGGTGGCACCGGCAGCGAAACCGGCAAACGTCACCCCACGATCGGTGATCGGGTCACCATCGGCGCGGGAGCAAAAGTGCTCGGCGCCATCAAGATTGGTGACGACAGCCGGATCGGCGCCAACTCCGTCGTCGTCAAGGAGGTCCCGGCCAGCGCGGTGGTCGTCGGAGTGCCCGGCCAGATCGTGAGCCGACCCGGGCCGGCCAGCGAGGACGAATCGAAGCTGCCCGACCTGGTCGGCGTCAGCCTCAAGTCGCTGCTCACCCGGGTGTCCCGGTTGGAAGGCAAATCCAACGGAGCCGCGACCGAGCGCGTCATCCGGCCCCCCGAGGCCGGCGTCTGGTACGGCGAGGATTTCTCGATCTAGGGGACCGTTGCGTCGGTGAAAGTGTTGGTGCACAAGTGAGTTCGGTTGTGATCGCAAGCATCGCGGTTGTCGCGGCGCTGGGGGGTGCCAGCGTTATCGGAGTTGCGGTCAACCGCCGATCCGGGGTGGTGCGCAAGGCCGCTGCTGCCGACGACCAGGACAATTCGGACCTGGGCCTGTCCGACACCGGGCCGACGGTGGTGCACTTCAGTGCCGAGTGGTGCGGCCCGTGCGCTGCGGTACGGCGGGTGGTCGACCAGGTGTGCGCGGAATTGCCCGAGGTGGCCCATATCGAGCTCGACATCGACCAGAATCCCGTTGCTGCCAAACGCCTTTCGGTGTTGTCGTTGCCGACTACGTTCATCTTCGACGCGTTTGGCCGGCAACAATATCGCAGCGCGGGTGTTCCGAAAGCCGCCGACCTGCAGTCGGCTCTGCGCCCGCTGATGACCGTCGATCAGGAGAGGAGCAGTTGATGTCCCCCGATGTCAACCACGTGGATGTCCGCGGGCCGCGTTTCGCCGCATGGGTCACCAGCACGGTGCTGGTGGCGACGCTGGTGGTCTCGGTGTTCAGTCAACCCGCCGCGGCCGTCCTGCTCGGCCTGCAAGCGATCGTCTTTGCGGTGAGCGCGGTACGCGGTCCGCGAAATTCTCCGTACGGATTGGTGTTCGCCAAGGTGGTGGCGCCCCGGCTCAGCCCGGCCAGTGAACGGGAACCCGTGCCGCCGTTGAAGTTTGCCCAAGTGGTCGGGCTAGTGTTCGCCGTCGCCGGGGTGATCGGGTTCGCCGCCGGGATCTCGCTGCTGGGCGTAATCGCCACCGGGTTCGCCTTATTCGCTGCGTTTCTCAACGCAGCTTTCGGCATCTGCCTCGGCTGCCAGCTGTACCCGATGGTGGCGCGCTGGCGCCGCGCCCCCGCTGCGTAGAGCGCGCTGCGCGACACACCGAGATTCGACGGTGTTTTAAGTTTTAAAGCCATATCCAATCAGCTCTTATATTCTCGGAATATGGACGAGCCTGAGTTGCGATTGCTCCGCCTATTCGTGGCTGTCGCGGAGGAACGCCACTTCGGCAATGCCGCCCGGCGGCTGCATATCGCCCAGCCACCGTTGAGCCAACAGATCCAAAAACTGGAACGTCGGCTGGGCACCGAGTTATTCGACCGGTCGCGCCGTCCCATCGAGCTCACCGACGCGGGGGAGGCGCTCTTCGCCGAGGCACGCCTTGCGCTCACCTACGCCAAGCGGGCGTACGCGGCGGCACGACGGGCCGCCAACGGCCAGCTCGGTTGTGTCTACATCGGTGCGATGCAGGCGGCAGTGAACGGCGTCCTGGCCTATGTCATGCGGGCTCATCGGCTGCAGTATCCGGACGTCAAGCTCGAACTCATCGAGCTGGGTAACGTCGAGCAGGTCGAGCAACTCGTGGATCACCGCATCGACGTCGGATTCCTGCGGGGACCGATCGACGAACCGTCGTTGACCATCCAGACGCTGATCGCCGACCCGCTCGCCGCGGTCGTCTGCGTGGACCACGCGTTGGCCGATCAAGAGCGAATCGACCCGAGACAATTAGCCCACGAACCAACCATCCTGTGGACCCGGGCCGCGGCAACCACCACCTACGCCGACGTCGTCGAGCTGTTCCGGATGTATGACATCGACCCACCGATCGTCGACGAAGTGCAGCATATCCAGACAATCCTGGCGTTGGTCGCCTCAGGTGCCGGGATCGCTTTGTTACCAACGTCTTTCATCAACCTCAATCGGAAGGATGTGCGCTTCATTCCGTTATCCGGTGAGCTGCCCCACCGCCCGCTGATCTTGGCCTGGCGCACCGTCGACCGGTCGCCGACCGTGCGCTGTTTCCTGGACGTCACACTGCAGGCATCCCCGCGCTACGTGCAAGACCTCGGAAAGCACTACCCCCAGTTGAGTACGTAGCTGGCGCGCCGGGCCTGCCGCTGAGGTAGCCCTCGGTGCGGGCGATTCGCGGGTTCCCGCTACTCGGTATTATATCTACAGCATATTTTAGTGGTCATACTTTGTCTTAGACATGATGATGTGCTCGTCATACGGTGGTCGGAGTCAACGAGCGCAGGAGATCACCGAGTGAGCGAGACTTCCACAACTGGCCCCTTTTCGTCGCTTCTGGTGGCCGACTTCTCGCACGCTCTCGCCGGACCGTTCTGCACCATGACACTCGGCGATCTCGGCGCCACGATCGTCAAAGTGGAGCGTCCGGGCGGCGATGACACTCGGGTCTGGGGTCCGCCATTTGTCGACGGCGAGAGCACCTATCACCTGGGCGTGAATCGCAACAAGCGCAGCGTCGTCCTCGACATGCGCCAATCCGAGGATCTCGATCTGGCCCGGACTCTCGCTGAGCGCGCCGACGTGCTGGTGGAGAACTTCCGGCCCGGCGTCATGGCCCGGTTCGGCTTGGACGAGCCCACAGTGCGCCGGGCGAATCCTGGCCTGGTGTACTGCAGCATCTCGGCATTCGGTGCCAACGCCGGGGCCCAGTGGGCCGGCTACGACATATCAATCCAGGCGCTGGGCGGATTGATGAGCATCACCGGACCCGATTCCGACCATCCGACGCATGTCGGCGCTGCGCTGGTGGGCTCGCTGGCGGGCATGTTCGCGACGGTCGGGATCATGGCGGGACTGCGCGATCGAGATCGTACGGGGCGCGGGCAGCACGTTGAGGTCAACCTGTTGTCCGTGATTTTGGCGGCCATGACCGACCAGTCCACCAGTTACGTTGTTGCACAACAGGTTCCCCGCACTTCGGGTGATGGTCACGCAAGCATGGCGCCTTATGGCTGCTACGCCACCGCGAAGGGCACGCTGGTGCTGGCCATCTGCAACGACAAGCAGTTCGGGCTGCTCCGCGATGTCTGGGGGCTTGCGGATGTGGCCCAGGATGAGCGGTTTCGGACCAATGAGCTGAGGGTGCGCAACAGGGCGGCCCTGCGGGAGCAATTGGAACGCGCGCTGGCAACCAACTCGGCGGTGTACTGGTCGTCGGTACTGCTGAAGAAGGGAATTCCGGCCGGCGCGGTCAACAACGTCGCCCAAGCCTTTGCCCTAGCCGAGCAGTTGGGATTGAGCCCGGTCCGCAACACCGCCGATGGAGACGACGTGGGCCGCCAAGTGGCCAGCCCAATCAATCTGTCCGCCACACCAGTGACCTACCGAACCAGAGCGCCGCGACTAGGCGAGCACAGCGACGAGATCCGTGACTGGCTTACCGACCTTGCGCTGCACGCAACCAACAAATGACTGCAGCCGACTGTTGGTTGAGCCGTCTGGTCACCACCGCGCAGGAAATGATCACGTCAGCCCGGGTTGTCGTGGTCCTCGTGGCGGCCGCGATTTTCCGGGAGAAGACCGAGCGCGGGATTCGGTTGCTCGCCGCAGTCATCGACTGCCGAGCGACGTCGCCCAGTCGCTGAGCCGACCGGTCCCCCGGAATGGCGTGCCGGTCCTTCCCGGTTCGTCACCGGCCTTGTGGGCGCGTCGATCCATGCAATCACCGAATACATTTCTAAATCCGGATACATCGCTGGATGTAATGTCATTTCAATGAATTTCCTCCCGACATCGGGTGCGTCTGGGTACCATGCGTCTGCAGTGTTGATATGCGTCACATGATCGTCTCGTGTTTCCCCGAGTCGCGTACCGCGATAGCTTTGACGAATCGGAGGTTTGTTGTGGCTACGTGGCGTGATGTTTGCCTTTACCGTCGGTCGATGCATCACCATTAGGAGGTGTGGGTCCATTAGCCCTGGCGTAGCTGTATCCCCCTCTACCCGCGCGGTTTCCCAGTCGGGCAGAAACCGGCTCCTGGCTGTGCGGGTGCCCGAGTACCGTTGACAAAACATGGCTTGAACTGCACTTATTATCCCCTGGAGGTCATGGCGCGAGGACCGTCTGGGTCGTTCGTCCTCCCGGTCGAATGGATGCGGAGTGTTTCACCAGTCGATCATTCTCACCAATCGCGTGATTATTGAAGAAACCGCGGGCGGTCGCACATAAAGCGTCCGCAGAGCATCTAGTAAAAAGCGTTCCGGGGACAAGCGATGTTGGCTTGCCCAATAGCAGCTAAAAGGAAGAAAAGAGATGATCATTTCATCTTCAGTCGAAGACCGTGCCTTTACGCTGGCGAATGTCGAGCCAGCGGCTACTCCCATCGAGCAGCTATTGCGTACCTGCGAACTCGACATCTATGGTCACCGTGGATTTGTGAGTGAAACACACAATTTCTTCCCGCACGCACCGATGCCCCAGGGCCTCCCTGCGCAGTGGTCCGTATGGGATGAGTACGTGCAACAGATACCGGACTGGTATCGAGCCGGACGAGTGTGTAAGCAGCTGGTCGACCTACCCGTCTTGGATCCGGCCGACTTGCCCGACCAATACCTGGTTCGCGCCAACATGGTTCTGGGCGTTCTGGCTCTTGGCTTCAAATATTCCTGGCAAGAGATGTTCGAAAGCGGTCAGGATGCCAGTGCGGCATTGCGGCGCCAGATTACGGCCGCGGGCGACAATGTGCTCGACCCGATCCGCCGACAAATCATCGAGCCATGGGAGGCGGTCTGGCGCCGGATGGGCCGGCACCGATCTTGCGTGGAGAGCGATCTGTTCGTCGCCAACTTCGTCTGCGCCACGGGTGCGCCCTACGCATCGAACAACATCACCGGGGACAACGCGAAGTTGCTGGTTCCGTTCTTCGCAACCCGCACCGAGCACCGATTCTGGTTCTCTGTGGTCGAAATCTGTTCTCGTTTCCCAGGGGTCAGCGCGCCACTCGAGTTGCAGCGCGCGATGCGGGCACACGATCACGCACGGGTGGCGGCCGAACTGGTTCGGCTGGCACAACTTTGGCAATCGATTGTCGAAGACGTTCTTGCTTCGGCTGACACCCGAGTCAGTGCCATCGAATGGGGCAACACCACTGCCCGCTGGACTGCCGCCATGTCGGAGGGCGAAGAAGGCTTCTCGGGATTGTTCTCCCCTGCCTGGCATGTGATGGATCAGCTCATCGGTCGCACGAAATACGACTCGTTCCTCGGCCAGATCATGATTCGGACCAGAGCGATGTTGCCACCCGCCTGGCAACAGCTCGTCGCCGCTGTCGGTGAAATGCCTGTTTCCGAATACGTCGCTGAACATCGTGCGGAGTGCGCTCAACTGGACGAGGCCTACCACTTCCTCTGTCAGAGTTATGGATACATTTTCCAGTCACATCACCGGAAGGTATTCGCGTATTCGTATCAAGCGATTCTCAGCGGTCGCGAAAGAAGCAACGGTGGAATCGAAGGCACTGCAGCGACGCCGGGTTGGGAACTTGCAAACCGGCACCTACGGGTCAGCGCCAACGAACGGCTGAGTGGGCCACGGCGAAATCATCTCCCCTTCGAGGTGTCGCCCACCTGCCATGGGAATGCCCAACTCTTGGCGTTGCCGTCGCGTGACCTCGGCTGGCTGCCGGGCGACCGTGCCGAGATCGCTGTCGAACGCGACGACGGGACATCGGTGTCGGTGCTGGCAAATTTCGTGTCCGAAGATCGCGAAAATGGCAGAACCTTCTTCTGGCTACCCGATCCGATCGAGGTCGGACGGGTCCGTTCAGTTGAGCGGCGCCCCAGCGCATTTTGCCGTCCGCCCAAGCGGCCGGCGCCTGTCGTCGTCTTCGCCGACCTGAGCTGCGTGGGCATTGCGCTGGCCATTGCACGTCACGAGTATGCGAGCACGCCGGCCATCTTCCTGGAAGGCGCGGAAATTCCGCGCGATCTTCTCCCGATGGTGAACCTCGGCACGACGATTCAACCCCACCGGGACCTCTCTGTCGTACTTCCGCGTGAGGCTCGAGACCTGCAGCGATTGCTCGATTGCGGGGCCCACGTGTACGTGCTCGGCGGTACCGCGTTCGTGCGCCGAATCCATGCCGCACTGCGTCATGCCATTGGACTGCACTCAGCCCTGGTTGACGACACGATGCGGCGATTGCGGGAAGAGCGTCGCCTGAACTTCTGCGTGCAGGTGGATTCCAGTCCGGTCGTACCGAATGCACGCTTCTATCCGTGGGATATTGCTACCGCAACCGACCCACGCCGTCGAGTGCGCGTCATTTGCAAAAGCAAAGTGCTCAACATCACGTCATTTCTCGCAATTCACCTCGGCGGCGACACGATCTTGTCAATGCTGGCCGGCACCGACATCACCAGGGAGTTCGAGATCGCGCATGGGAATGCGGCGAAGACGCTCGGGATGCCCGACGTGTTTGTCGAAGGCACAGCTGTGCCGATGCCGACTACCCTGCAACCGCTGACGGCATTCATTTATAAAGTGGTCCGCTACACCAACGCATTCGCGGTCACGCAGGCCGAGGTGCTGCGTAACAACGAAGCGGATCTCTACGTGCAGGCTTGTGGTCTATCGAATGCGCTCGAACTGTGGCCGGAAACCACCATGTGGGGTCAGGAACTTGCGGAGCAGCTGGGAATCGATTCCCAACGTCTCTCCGCCCTGACGGATATGTGCACGACGCAGCACAAGGAAACCATCGACTTCATCAAGCGATGTATGGCAGATCCGGATTCGCTTGAGCGGTGGGCAGACTATCTAGCCTGCTGTGTCGCCACGTACGAAGATTATGGCCGAATGCTGACGCTGCGGCTTTGCGACGTACTGCGGCGCGCGTACGCCGAACCCGACGGCGCCACCACTGTCGCCGAGGATGCTGCCGTGCAGATCCACGACGTGCTGGGGCGATTCGCGGCGAGTTGCTTTGACACCCTCCGATTCGGCAGGTCAACGCATGCCGAGCGTTGAAGATTTGCGCGGAAAACTTCGGGGCCGTCTGCTCGTGCCGGGCGACAAAGACTACGACTCGGCACGACGGATCTGGAACGGTCGGATCGACAAACATCCGGGCGCGATCATTCAATGCCGCGGCGTGTCCGACGTCGTCGAGACAGTGTGTTTCGCCAATGCGCAGGAGCTTCAGATTGCGGTGCGGGGCGGCGGACACAGCGTCGCCGGACACGCCATGATCGACGGGGGACTCGTTGTCGACTTGAGCGGCCTCAAGGGAGTTGTCGTTGCGCGGGAGGCCAAAACGGCGTGGGCTGAAGCGGGCCTGCTGGGAAACGAACTCGACAATGAAACACAGCAATTCGGCCTAGCGACGCCGCTCGGCACCGTTTCACATACGGGGATATCGGGCCTCACCCTGGGCGGTGGCTACGGTTGGCTGTCGCGCAGCCACGGCCTCGCCTCGGACAACCTTCTGGCGGCGAATGTGGTTACCGCCCAAGGGGATTACATCCGCACAGATCGCGACAGCCACGCAGACTTGTTCTGGGCGATCCGCGGCGGCGGCGGGAACTTCGGCATCGTCACCTCGTTCAAGTACGCACTGCATGACGTGGGACCGGACGTGTTCGGCGGATCGATCGCATTTCCGATCGCAGACGCAGCGACGATCCTCGATTTCTATCGGGACTTCACTCAGGGTTGCAACGATGACGTGACGCTCTATCTCTATTTCATGCATCTCGACGGTGAGTTCGCTTGTGTGCTGACGCTGCTGTCCAGCCTTTCCGCCGGGGACAACGACCGGTTGGCTGGGTGCCTGCGCTCGCTCGGCACGCCCATCCGGGACCAAATCGGCCTGGTGCGTTACTCGGCGTTGCAAAGCATGCTCGACAATGATGTGCCGCATGGCGGGCAATACTATTGGCGTGCCGGCTACCTGGGTGAGGGATCGCTGACCAGCACGGCGACGAAAACCCTCATAGAGAACTTGGCGCAGATTACGTCGCCACAAAGTCTGGTTTCACTGGAGCACGTGGGCGGACAGATCAACCGCGTCGCATCATCGGAAACTGCTTTCCCCCATCGAGATGCGGCCTACAACCTCCTCATTTGTTCGGCGTGGTCGCGCGGACAGGAATCTGCGCGCCATGTGCGGTATGCCGACGATTTCTGGCAGGCGATGTCGCCCTACCTGTTAGGCAAAGCGCTTTACCAAAATTACGGAAGCGGCGATGCGCGCGCGATCTACGCCGGCAACTACACAAGGCTGGCCGAACTGAAACTCAGATTTGATCCGCACCAACGATTCAGCGGCAACAGACAGTTCGCCGACATCTAGAAAGGCACCATGCTGTGAACGCCACCCACTTCTATTCAACCTTTGAAGGCCTCATGCAGTCGGCCCTCGAAAAGGGCTTGGAAGATTTCCGGCAGAGCAAATTCCTTGACTACTGCAGGGAGTACCACGACTTTCTCTGGGCGGACGAGCAGTACACGCACGTCCACCGCAAGCGGCTGCCGCACGCGCCGTACGAATTCGCGGCACGCTTCGTCGGAATACCGATGATGAACCTCCTGCTGCAGATGGGTGTTCACACCAACGCCTGGTTCCCCGGTTACTACGACATCGAAGATGAATACACGAACGGTCGTCAACCGCCACGGCATCCGAGCGGCCGTGTTTCACAAATGGTTCTGTTCGCCAACAGTGACGCGGGCTTGGAAAAATTATGCATGGTGACGATCACCTTCCAAATTCTGCACACCGATCTGGACGGCGACTTCGGCTTCAAGGTGCCCGAGGTGTCGATTGTCGAGACGTACTGCGATGAGCCGGAAAACTATGTCCGCCTGATCGGCCCCAACGATCCTGTCGAGGAATATCATCTGCTGGGCGAATCGTGGGTGATCTGAGGAAGACTCGCCCGCGCCGCCGCCGTGTCGTTCAGTCGAATTGCACCGGATAGGTTCAATTCGACGACGATTCAGAAGGTTTCGGCGCTGACCAGCCCTACGGGGCGTTAATGTACCGACGGAAGTCGACACGTCGGGCACTCTCGTACAGTGCGGATCGAGATCGCGGCATCGTCCGACGTGTCTGTGCTGCAACACTACTCGTCGTCGATCATGCCGAAAGATATGAGCAGTGCGTACTGATACCTAACAGTCTGTACTGCAGTGATATTCACATACCCCGCCTGTGACGAGTCCGGGCTGCCAGCCGTGTCGTTGCGCGTTTGTCCGATCGAAAGCTGTTGCGGCATAACACTAGTCAAATCAGATGATCTTCGGCAGATCTGCATCAACCTGGTCCGGGATGCGGTACAGTGCACGCATGCAAACCCAAAATGTAGAGAAGACAAAGACTTTCGAAGATCTCATCGCAGAGGCCATGGCTGCGCCTACGCCGGGTTGGGATTTCTCGTGGCTCGAAGGCCGCGCCACGGAGGAACGCCCATCCTGGGGGTATCAGCGATTGATGAGCGAGCGATTGGCCGGCGCGTCAGCGGCGTTGGATCTGCAGACCGGATGTGGCGAGGTGCTGGCGGGGGCGGAGAAGTTTCCGCCGACCATGGCCGCCACCGAATGGTATCCGCCCAACGTAGCCCTTGCGACAAAAATCTTGCATCCGCGCGGCGTGGTGCTGGTCGCCACCAGCGACGAGCCGGTCCTGCCATTCGCCGACGAGGCGTTTGACCTGGTAACCAGCCGCCACCCGCACGACGTCGGGGGCTGGTGGACTGAGATCGCGCGCGTGCTCACGCCCGGCGGCACCTATTTCGCCCAACACAACGGTGCCGACACGATGGTCGAACTCATCGAGTTCTTCCTCGGGCCGCAGCCCGGTGCAGGGGCCGAGCGCCAGCCCGAGGTCGAAAAGCGGCAGGCGGAGGCGGCCGGGCTGGAGATCGTCGATCAGCGGTTGGAGCGGCTGCGCGTGGAGTTCTTCGACATCGGGGCAGTTATCTATTGGCTGCGCAAGGTGATCTGGGCGGTCCCCGACTTCACCATCGAACGCTACTCTGACCGCCTGTTCGAACTTCACCAATCTATGCAGGACAACGGTCCCTTCGTCACGCGCTCCGTTCGCATGCTCGTTGAAGCCCGCAAGCCCGATCACTATCGCCCGGGAAGTGCGTGAGCATCTTCTCCGAATAGGTGCAGCGCGGTCGTTCCCGCGGCGTCGGGCCTGATTAGTCAGAGGCCGGCGTCGCGGGTGACCCGAGCGAAGCGGCTGTCGGGCGCACCGGCATCCCGTACCGCCGCGACATCACCGACGATGTCGACGTCGTCCAGAACCTCCACGAGGTCGACCTCGATCCCGTTGTCGCGCAATGCTTTCAGCGTGAGATTACCGGTGTCGGCTTGGGACATCGGCACGCTACGCAAACATTCGGCGTCGGTGGGTGCCTGCAGTCCGAGCACCCACCAACCGCCGTCCCGCGCGGGCCCCAGCACGGCCTGAGCACGAAGTAGGCGTTGCGCGCAACTGGTCAGCAGCGGCGCGGTCACCTGAGGCGTGTCCATTCCGATCTGCAGCACCGCGTGCCCCGCGGCGCCTGCGTCGGCGTGCGCATTGGCGAGCCTGTCGGCGAAGTCCACCCCGCGTTGCCCGATCACCCTGAAGGACTCGAGCCGACGGCGGATCTCGTCGCCTCGGGCGGCCGCGTCCAAGTCGCCGACCAGTGCCACCACCGTGGCTGCCACCGGTGTCGCGGCCACCGCATCCAGCGTGTCCAGCAGCGCGGCGGCGGCGATCTCGGCGGCGGTCTGTTCGCCGACGGATGCGGCCAGGCGAGTCTTGGCACGGCCGGGCTCCGGCGCCTTGGCGACCACCAGCAGGGTCACCGGCATCGCCGTCATGAAATCACCTTCCAGAAATCCAGCACGGCGGTGATGCTGCCCCGCAGCGAACCGCTGACCTTCGATTTGCCGCCCGTGCGGGGGCCGTAACTGACGTCGAGTTCGACCACGCGCCAACCGGCGGCCGCGGCGCGGACCAGCAACTCCAGCGGATAGCCCGAGCGCCGATCCACGACACCCAGATTCAGCAACGCTTCCCGGCGGCCGACCCGCATCGGCGCGATGTCGTGCACCGGCAGGCCGTGCCGGGTCCGCAACCGCCAGCTCATCACCACGGTGCCGATCCGGGCGACCCACGGCCAGTGCAGCCCGGGCACCGGTCGCCGCCGGCCGATCACCAGGTCGGCACCGCGACCCAGTTCGTCGACCAGCCGAGGCAGGTCGGCGGCGTTCATCGAACCGTCGGCGTCGATGACCGCCACGATCGAGGTAGTCGCGGCGACGACTCCCGCGTGCACCGCCGAGCCGTAACCCGGCTGCGGTTCGACGACCACGTCCGCACCGTGGCGGCGAGCCACCCCGGCGGTGTCGTCGGTGCTGTTGTTGTCGACGACCAGCGCCCGGTAGCCGGCCGGAATGGCGGCAAGCACCGCCGGCAGCGACTCCTCCTCATCGAGGCAGGGCAACACCACCGTCACCTCGGGCGCCATCGGGTTAGCCAATGTGACCTACCGCCTGCTGGCGCAGCGGGGCGAACGCGAAGTCGCGCAGCCCCACGAGCGGGTCGACGGCCGCTCTGAAGCCCAGCACCTCGGCGGCCCGGCCGGGGTCGGCGACGATATGCCGAACGTCGCCACTGCGGTACTGGCCGGTGACGACCGGGGTGAACTCGCAACCGCGGGCATCGCACAGCGCGTTGGCCACCTCGAGGATCGAGATGGGCCGTCCGGAGCAGACGTTGACCGCCGTGAAATCGCCGCGATCGGTCGTGCAGTCGGTCACTGCCGCCAGGTTCGCGGCGGCGATGTCGTCAACGTGAACGAAGTCGCGCATCTGGCCACCATCCTCGAATACCCTTGGTGCCGCACCATTTTCGAGTGACGAGCGGAAGATCGCCGCGACACCGGAATACGGGGTGTCGCGGGGCATTCCGGGACCGTAGACGTTGTGGTAGCGCAGCGCCACCACTGAACCGCCGGCCGATTCCGACCAGGCCAGCGCGTAGTGCTCCTGCGCGGTCTTGCTCGCCGCGTACAGGCTGCGCGGGCGCAGAGGTGCGTCCTCGTCGACCAGTCGCCACTGCAGTTGCTCACCGCCCACCGGACACCTGTGCTCGAATATGGCGGCGTCCAGGTCCGCCGGGCGGCGTGGTAGCGGATCGACCGGTCCGTGCTCGGGGCACGCGTAGCGCCCCTGCCCGTACACCACCATCGACGAAGCAAGCACCAAACGTCGGATCCCGGCGGCGTACATCTGCGCCAGCAGTACCGCGGTGCCGAAGTCGTTGTGGCCGCCGTAGGCGGGCGCGTCGGCGGCGTTCACCCCGGCGCCGACCATCGCAGCCTGATGACATACCAGATCGACACCGGTGAGCAGCGGGGCCAACGCCTCGCCGTCCCGGACGTCGACCCGGTGGCATCCCGACGGCAACTGCGCATCGACACCATGGGCAGCCGGCAACAGGAGGTCGACGCCCACCACCTCGTGGCCGGCGGCGCGCAGAGCGGCGCCCACCCGGGACCCGATGAATCCGGCGGCCCCGGTCAGCAATATCCTCACGGCTGCGCCAGCGGCACGCGGGGGTTGAACAACTCCATGTTCTCCTCGTCGTTCTCGTCGGACCAGCCCCACCGTACGTGTCCGCGTGGGCCGGCCGCCAAAGTGCTTGCTGCGTGGGAGATCTCGACTCCTTTCGGCCGCGCGGCAGCGACCCGGCGCGGTGTGGTGGGTTACCACGCTGCCGTCACGGCGAATCCGGGTGTGACGCCCGCGGCAGGGTGGCTGCGGGGCTGACCGCTCGCGGCTCGTCGGCAAGCCCGAACAGCGCGCGGTCACCTGTCATCCGTCCCCTGTGCCCGACTCCGCCTGATACGAAACACCTGATCACAGGGTTGTGGCGAGCCGCGAGCGAAAATTGCGTGTTTTGAAATCAAGCTGACGGCAATCCACCCGGCGCTCGGTTCCGAATACCGGATGAATGCACCCACGACGCGAACGGCATGGTGATGTACGTCTTCAGAACAACCCGGACAGCGCCGGTGACCCCGCTGGCCACGGACGCTCTGCGAGTTCCACAGTGAGCGTCGACGCGCGCGAGGCGGTGTCCAGATCAGCCGATTTGATCTATCGCTCGGCTGCAGCAGGCCGCTTGTGCTGGGCGCGGGACCATCGCGGCCAGCGCCGCGATCTGCCGATGGTGCGCTGGCTGGGTGGGCAGCAGACCACGCCGCAGGACCGGCTCGCTGACGAGCACGTCCTGGGCCTGTGCTCGCCCCGGCCCACTCTCGATGTGGGTTGTGGCCCGGGACGATTCACCGCAACGCTGCAGGAGCGCGGCCTACCTGCACTCGGAGTCGACAGTTCAGCGGCCGCGGTCGAGATGACACGACGTCGCGGGGGCGCCGCGATTCGGCGCGACTTGTTCGCCCCGATGCCGGCCGAGGGCAGCTGGCAGCAGATCCTGTTGATTGACGGCAACATTGGCATCGGCGGGAACCCGGTCCGGACTCTCAGACGGGCCGCCGACCTGCTCGCCCCCGGCGGTGTCGTGATCGCCGAGATCGATTCGCCGACGACCACGGTCTGCTTCGAGATCCTGCGTTGGGAAACCGAACATCATCTCGGCCAATGGTTTCCGTGGTCGCGCGTCGGAATCCAGGCGCTCGGTGGGATCGCTTACGCCGCCGAATTCTTCGTCACTGAGGTGATTGAAGTGCACGGTCGGGTGTTCGCCGTCCTGACGGATGCAGCGCGTCGGCGGTTCGGCGCCAGCGCCGGCATCCCCGCTTGAAGCCTTTATCATCAAGGCACTGAAACTGCTGTGACAGAAACTGATTCGCCACCCGAGAACGGGGCGCGTCACGCATTTCCGGCTCCGCTGTGGCGCGCACTGGAGCGCCACCCTCCCCCGGGAACGCGTCGGCTGCAACTCTTTCGCAGCCCTCTGCGCGGCCCGTGGCTGACGTCGGTGTTCGGTGCAGCGCTGCTGATCGGGTTACCGGTGGTGATCCTGACCGGCCTGCTGTCCTATGTCGCCTACGGTCCACAGTTCGGTCAGGCGTTCCCGCAGGATGTGGGTTGGCTCAAGCTACCGACCTTCGATTGGCCGAGCCGGCCATCATGGCTGTACCGGCTGACTCAGGGCGTGCACGTCGGTCTGGGCCTGATACTCGTGCCGGTGGTGTTGGCCAAGCTCTGGTCGGTGATTCCGCGGCTGTTCGCGTGGCCGCCGCTACGCTCGATCGCGCAACTGCTGGAGCGGGTGTCGTTGTTGATGCTGGTGGGCGGCATCCTCTTCGAACTCGCCACCGGGGTGCTCAACATCCAGTACGACTACCTCTTCGGATTCAGCTTCTACACCGCGCACTATTACGGGGCGTGGGTGTTCATCGCCGGCTTCGTCGTCCATGTAGTGATCAAATGGCCAAAGATGTTGGCCGGACTACGGTCTCGGTCAATTCGCGAGATATTGCGCACCTCGCGCGCCGACACCCGTCCGGAACCTCCCGACGTCAGCGGGCTGGTGGCCGCCGACCCCGCTCCCCCCACGCTGAGTCGCCGCGGGGCACTTGGCCTGGTCTCCGGCGGGGCGCTGTTCGTCGCCGCACTCACCGCAGGCCAGACCCTCGGTGGCGGCATCCGCAGGACGGCCCTGCTGTTGCCGCGGGGACGCAGCCGCGACGGTGATTTCCAGGTCAACAGAACCGCTGCGGCCGCGGCCATCACGCCCGCCGACACGGGCGCGGACTGGCGGCTCACCCTGCGCGGGCCGGGACGAAAGCTCATAATGGACAGGGCCGCCCTCCAGTCGATGGCGCAATACACCGCCGAACTGCCGATCGCCTGCGTCGAAGGGTGGTCGACGACGCAGACGTGGACCGGAGTCCGCCTGGCTGATCTGGCCGCACTGGTCGGGACGCCGAACCCCACCCGGGCCACGGTGCGATCGCTGGAACGCGCCGGTGCCTTCAATCAGGCCGTGCTGCAGGCCAACCAGATCGGCAATCCCGACTCGCTGCTGGCGCTTCGGGTCAACGGCGCTGACCTGTCGCCGGACCACGGCTATCCCGCGCGCATCATCGTGCCCGCGCTGCCGGGGGTGCACAACACCAAGTGGGTACGGTCCATCGACTTCGGGGCATCCTGAAATGCGTGCCCAGTTCACCGCGTGCTACGGGGCCGACCCACTGCATCTCCTAGGCACGGTCGCGGCGTTGGCGTTGGCAGGTTATGTCGTAATCCTGTTGGGCCCGAACGGGCTATGGAATTCCAGCGTCTGGTGGCAATCGATCGGCGTCTGGTTCCTGGCTGCGATCGTTGCACACGATCTCATCCTGTTTCCGCTCTACGCGCTGGCCGACCGGTCGCTGATCAAAGCCCTTGCCGCCGTGCGTATTCAACGTTCAGCGCCCGCGCCGCGCGTCTCGCCGCTCAACTACCTGCGCGTTCCGACCCTGGCCGCGGGACTGTCGCTACTACTGTTCTTCCCCGGCATCATCGAGCAGGGTGGGCCGAGCTATGCCGCGGCCACCGGGCAGGATCAGCAACCCTTCCTTGGGCGCTGGCTGCTGCTCGTCGCCGCGGTATACGGACTCAGCGCGCTGGCCTACGCCGCTCGCCTCGCAATACTGGGGCGTCGCGCGAAATCGACCGACCTCACCGTCTGACCATGGCCATAAGGTGGGGTGTTGTGAAAACCGGCCGTCGCGAAGTCATCGCGGTCTCGCTGGGCATCGTGCTGGTGGTCGCGGCTTTCCTGGTGCCCTTCCTGCACCTGGGCATCGTCACACCGCTGAAGAACAGTTCGGCGCAGGCGATCCACGCGGTCGCCGACACCGCACCGATCTTCGGCTGGTGGAAAGCCCATGTGGGCTGGGGCAGCATCGCCGCGCTCGCGATCGGTCTTGCCGCGGTCATCTGGGGGACCGGCCTGGCGCAGCGATTGTCGTGGCGGACGCTCACGCTCGCCACGTGGGCCACGTCGTGCGGGTGGGCGTTCGCGCTGGCGATGATCGACGGCTGGCAACTCGGGTTCGCGGGACGGCTGGTCGCCCAACACGAATATCTGCGGCAGGTACCGGCCGTCACCGACATCCCGGAGATGTTGCGGACGTTCGCCAGCCGCATTGTGGACTTCCAGCCGAACTCGTGGATCACCCACGTCTCCGGCCATCCCCCCGGCGCCCTGCTCACCTTCGTCTGGCTGGACCGCATCGGACTGGGGGGTGGTGCGTGGGCGGGTGCGTTCTGCCTGCTGGTCGGGTCGAGCGCGGCCGCCGCCGTGATCGTCGCGGTGCGCGCCGTGGCCGACGAGCCGACCGCCCGGTTGGCCGCGCCGTTCGTTGCGGTCGCGCCGACCGCGATCTGGATCGCGGTGTCCGCCGATGGCTACTTCACCGGTGTCGCC